>JALHOV010000077.1:0-12126 GCA_022842865.1 Vulcanimicrobiota bacterium
CCATCAAGCCGGCCGGGCCACCACCGATCACCACAACACTCATCCCGACCTCCTCAGGCCCCCCGCTCCTCAGGTTCTGGGGGGGACTGCGTCTCCCCCCAGGCCCCCCGCTTTTCGTTCCCCCGGCAGGCGCGCCCTCCGGCGCTGCGAAAACACCACCGTGTCCAAGCCTGCTCCCTCGCCTCTTTTGGGTCTGGCCCTGTTTTTTTGCTCCGGGCTGAGCGGCTTGATCTACGAAGTCCTGTGGTCGCGACGTCTGGGGTTGACCTTCGGGCACTCCACCTTGGCTGTGAGCACGGTGATCACGGCCTACATGGGGGGCCTGGCCCTGGGCAGCTGGTTGGGCGGCCGCTGGGCCGATCGGCGCGCCGGAGGGGGGGCGGCCTACCTCCGGGTCTATGCCTTGCTGGAGCTTTTCATCGGGGTCTGGGGAGCGCTGAGCCTGGTCATGCTGGGTGGGGTCGAAAAGCTCTACCTTCAGGCGGCCAGCCAGGGACTGAGCGGCACTCCTCTGCACCTGCTGGCTTTTCTGTTGTGCCTGCTGGTGCTGCTGCCGCCCACTTCGGCCATGGGAGCCACCTTGCCCGTGTTGTGCTGCTTTTATGCCCGCGCCGACCAGGTGGGAGCCAGGCTCTCGCATCTATACGCCAGCAACACCTGGGGCGCCGTGGCCGGAGCGGCTCTGGCCGGATTTGTCTGGCTGCCCCACCTGGGCCTGAGTCTGTCGGTGCTGGGAGCCGCCGGCCTGAACCTGCTGATCGCCGCCGTTGGGCTCACCCTGAGTCGCGGCGCCGTTCCTCTGGACAAAACGGAGCCGCCGGCTCTGGCATCGAGCTCTCATCCCTGGATTTTCGCCATCTCCGGTTTCGCCAGCATGCTGCTGCAACTGGGCTGGACGCGCGGCTTTTCGGTCTTGATGGGCAGTTCCGTCTATGCCTTTGCCGCCATTCTGGTGGCTTTCTTGAGCGGCATCGCCCTGGGCAGCAGTCTCTATGCTCGCCTGCTGAGCGGCCGGGCGCCTTCGCGCGCGAGCCTTTCCTGGCTCTACGCGGGCACGGCCGCGGGCGGCCTGCTCTCGATTCTCATCCTGATACGCCTGCCGGGCCTGTTTCTGACCCTCTATCCCAGGCTTCAAGGCAATTTTGACCTGCTCTTGTGGCTGACTGTAGGACTGAGCGTGCTGATGCTGCTGCTGCCCACGTTGCTGATGGGCCTGCTGTTCCCCCTGGTCACCCATCTCCATCATCAGAGCCGAGGCGGGCTGGGGGGCAGCGTCGGCTCCATCTACGCCGCCAATTCAGCCGGTTGTATTCTGGGCAGCTTTCTGGGCGGCTTCTGGCTGCTGCCCCAGTTGGGTTTGCAGAACACCATTTTCCTGGGCGTCGCCCTCTATGGCCTTTGTTCGCTGCTGGCCCATCGTCGCAGTTGGCCCGCCCTGGTCCTGTTGCTGCTGGGCGGATGGCTAATGCCTCCCTGGGATACCGGTCTGGCGGCTGCCGGCCGGGCCATTTCGGCGGCCCGCGAAAACGGTGCGGTCGCTCCATACTACGCGCCGCCTGCCTTCTATCGGGATGGGCTGTCTTGCACGGTGGCGCTGGCCGTGGAGGGACCGGGAGCCCTGTCACTGCGAGTGAACGGCAAAGCCGACGCCTCTTTGCAGCTCTCCGATCGCCTCACCCAATCCTCGCTGGGACTCATTCCGCTGCTTTATCATCCCCATCCCCGGCGGGCGGCGGTGGTCGGGTTGGGCAGCGGCCTGACCCTGACCGCTCTGAGCGCTTCGCCAGATCTGCAGAGCATCGATTGCGCCGAGCTGGAGCCGGCCGTGGTCGAATGTCAGAACTACTGGGCTCCCTTCAATCGCGACATCGTTCACGATCCTCGGGTGCGCATGCTTTTGGCCGACGGGCGCACCTTTCTGATGAGCGCGAAGGGCGGCTACGACCTGATCGTCAGCGAGCCGTCCAATCCCTGGATTGCTGGCATTGGCAACCTCTACACCCTGGACTTTTACCGGCAGTGCGCGGCCAAGTTGACTCCCGACGGCTGCTTCGTGCAGTGGTGCAATCTCTATGCGATTTCCCCGGCCGACGTCGATCTGGTGCTGCGCACCTTTTACGGCGCTTTTCCTCACGGGGAGGTTTGGACCACCGGGGGCGACCTGATCCTGGTGGGTACGTTGCAGCCTCCCCAGGCTTCGCCTACCGCTCTGCGTTCGGCGGCTCCCTGGCTGGGCCGAGAGCTGCGCGAACTGGGCTTTGAGGATCCGCTGGAACTGGCCGGGCAGTATCTGTGCAGTCGCCAGGAGGCGCTGGCCAAAATCAGCGATGGCCCGGTAAATACGGATGACCTGCCCTTGCTGGAATACTCGGCGCCGCGTTCGCTCTATCGTTCGGATGCGCTGGCCGTCAATCTGCGCCGGTGTGTGGACTGGCGGCAGGAAACGCTGCCGGCCGGTTGGCCTGATGACCCCTCCAGCCGCCTGGCTGCCTGGATCGGGCGCCTCAATTTCGCTTTTCCGGAGCTGCTGCGCTTTCCGTTGGAGCGCACGCCGACGGAATGGCGCTCGTTTTTCGCCGGGCGCGGGCGGGTCTCCAACCTCCAGCAGGCACTGGCCCTGCCCCCACGAGGTCGCCAGTTTTTGGCTCGCCAGGCGCTGCAGGGCCTGCGCCCGGGCGAAGTGCTCGAGCTCACCCAGGAGGCTCCGCTGCAAGCCGAGGCCCTTTATCAGCTGGGCCGTTGGGCCGAAGCGGCGGTTTTCTTTCAGTCCCTCTCGCAAGCCCAGTCCGATAGCTTGAGCTGGTCGGCTCTGGCCACCTGCCGCTTCTTTTTGGGACAGCGGGCCGAGGCCGAACAGGCCGGCAACCGGGCCCTCCAGCTCAACCCCTACGATCCCAGGGCTCTCTACGTGCTGGCCGCGCTGCGTAGTTCGCTGGAGCAAGCTCGAGAACTCACTCGAGTCTGTCCCAGCATGCTGGACGGATGGCTCCTTCTGGGCCGATTGCTGGCACAGAAACAGCAGCTCGAGCCGGCGCGCGAGGCGGTGCGAACCGGGCTCAAAATCGGACCCACCCATCCGGGTCTGTTGCGTCTTGGCCAGGAGCTGGGTCTTCCCAACCCGTAGTAGGCGGAATGAAACGACTACTCCTTGTCCTCAGCCTTTCTCTCCTGGGCTGGGCCCAGCCCGCCCATCACGGGGGGTCTCACCACGACTTCAAAGACGTGCCCCGCTGGGTGGAGGCCTTCGAAGAAAAGTCGCGGGACGCCTGGCAGAAACCGGTCGAAGTGGTGGAATACCTGGGTCTTCAGCCCGGTCAGGTGGTGGCCGATCTGGGCGCCGCCAGCGGCTACTTTAGTCGTCCGCTGGCCCGGGCTGTGGGTCCCAACGGCTGGGTCTTCGCGGTCGAGGTGGAGGCGGGCTTCTTTCCGCCCTTGCACCAGTTGGCGGCCAAGGCCGGCGTGCACAATATCGCGACCGTGCTGGCCAGTTTCGACGATCCGCACCTGCCGGACGCCTCCATCGACGTGGTTTTTATCTGCGATACCTTGCACCATATCGAAGGCCGGCCTGCCTATTACGCCAGGCTGAAGCAGGCTCTGAAGCCGAATGGACGGATCGTGGTAGTGGACTTTTTTCCGGACCGGGACATCCCGGTAGGACCCAAGAAAAGCGAGCGCCTTTCGGTCGAACAAGTCACCCGGGAGCTGCAGGCGGCCGGGCTGCGGGTCAGCCAGAACCTTACGCTGCTCCCCTATCAGTATATCCTGGTGGGGGAGCGGTGAAGGCCTGCGTTTTCTGCGCCGGATTGCGCGGAGAAGTCGAGCTCTCGCGTGTCTTTGAAGACGACGAGGTACTGGCCTTTCTCGACCACAAGCCGGTTTTTCCGGGCCACGTTCTGCTCATCCCCAAGCGCCATATTGTGACCTTGGATGAACTGGCGCCCGAAGAGGTGCCTGGCTTATTCGAAAAATTGAAGGTGATCAGCCGGGCCGTGCCCCTGGCGGCGGGTGGGCAGGGATGTTTTGTGGCCAACAACAATGTGATCAGCCAGAGCGTGCCTCACCTGCACTGGCACGCTGTGCCCCGCACCAAAGGCGACGGCCTGAAGGGCTTTTTCTGGCCGCGCCATCCTTATGCTAACGCGGAGGCTCAAGAAGCCATGCGCGCTCGACTGGAGGACGTGATTCTTCAGGAACTCGTGCTGGATTTCTGGTTCGGACCGGGCCAGGGGCCTTCCAGTGAGCTTTACGTGAAGCGCTGGTTTGGCCAGGACGCCGAGTTCGACTCGGTCATTCGCCGGCGTTTTGGTCAAGCCGTGGGCACCGCGGTGCAAGGTGGGCTAACCAGCTGGGAAGCCACCCCCCGAGGTCGCCTGGCCTTGATTTTGCTACTCGACCAGTTTACGCGCAACCTGGGGCGGCATACGGCCGCCGCTTTCGCCGGCGACGAGCGGGCCCAGCGCCTGGCCCGGGAAATGGTCGAACAACAGGTTGATCGAACATTGACTGCTGATCAACGTGTCTTTGCCTACCTTCCCTTTGAGCACGGCGAGTCGGCCGAGTGGCAGCAACTGAGCCTGAAAATGTATGAGCAGCTAGCTCAGCAGGTCGGAGGCAAATATCAGAGCTATTTGCCCTACGCCCAGAAGCACGCGGTGATCATCGAGCGTTTCGGCCGCTATCCCCACCGCAACCAGGCCCTGGGTCGCGAGAGCACCTCTGAGGAGAAGGCCTTCCTGGAAGGCCCCGACTCCACGTTCTGGTAGCGCTCAGGGGCCGTTTTTGATGTCTTCTAACGCTTTGGGGGCCTTGGGCTGATCGCCGCGGGGCATTTGCTCCATCTCAATGCCCTTGGCGGAACTGTATTTGAAGGTTTTCATTCCATACTTCTCGGGGTTGGGGCAGCTGATCTCATAGCCGTCTACCAGTTTTTTGTAGGCCAGGTTCTTGCCCGTCAGCGGGTCGCTGGGCATTTTCTGCAAATATTTGGGCAGCAGATCGTCCAGGGTGGTGGGATATTGAGCTGCGTGGTCCTTAGCATACATCTCTACGTAAGTGGCCACAAACTTCAGCATGTTCTGCTGAGACTTCACGAACTCGGTGAAGCGCTGCAGATCGGCAATGTCTTTGAGGTAACCCCAATCCATCGAGCCGACAGAGATTCTGGACCCTCCATATTTGGCCGAGTCCGGCACGCTCAGACTATACTTGCGGCCCTCCAGTTTGTAGGTGAATGGCTGATTGGTGGCCGGATCCACCGGGATGGGGATCGGCTTGGGGGCTCGCGGCGCCTTGCCTCGGTAATACTGGTCCATCTCGTTAAGATCCAGCGGGTAGACGCCGGTTTCCATAAAGAAATGCTCAACCAGGCATTGCAAACGACTGAGCCGCTGCCAGGCTTCGGTGCTTTTATCTTGAGCTAGAGCTGGCGCGGGCGCCAGCCACAGAAGTCCGCAGAAAAGAGCGGTCCTTACTGTCCCATCCAGTAATCTTTTAGCCATTTGCTTCGCGTAGGATGACGCAACTTGCGCAGTGCTTTGGCTTCGATTTGACGGATGCGTTCGCGGGTTACCCCGAACTCTTGGCCCACCTCTTCCAAGGTGCGCGGGCGACCGTCTTCCAGTCCAAAGCGCAACTGAAGAACTTTCTTCTCACGCACGGTGAGGTTCTCCAGGACGTCTTCCATTTTCTCCTTTAAAAGCTGTGTTGAGGCGGCTTCAGCGGGCGCCACCGCATCGGCGTCCTCGATGAAGTCTCCCAGGTGCGAATCCTCTTCCTCGCCGATTGGCGTCTCCAGAGAAATCGGTTCTTGCGCAATCTTCATGATTTCGCGGACGCGTTCTTCGGCGAATTTCTTCTTCTTGCGGATTTCTTCCTGTACCATCGGGTCTTCGGCCGAATATTCGCGACCGAACTGTTTGGAGAGCGATGCGCGCACCTCTTCCACATCGATCGGGTACATTTCGCGGGTAATTTCTTCCACGCTCGGATCGCGACCCAGATCCTGCAGCAACTGTCGGCTGATGCGGATCAATCGGTTGATGGTCTCGACCATGTGCACGGGAATACGGATGGTGCGGGCCTGGTCGGCCAGCGCCCGGGTGATGGCTTGACGAATCCACCAGGTAGCGTAGGTCGAGAACTTATAGCCCTTACGGTAATTGAACTTTTCGACGGCGCGAATCAGGCCGAGATTGCCCTCCTGGATCAAATCCAGGAAGAGCATGCCGCGGCTTATATATTTTTTGGCAATGCTGACCACCAGGCGCAAGTTGGCCTCGATCAGTTTGCGTTTGGCTTCCGCCCCATCGGCCACCAGCCATTCCACTTCGCTCAGACGCACCAGATGGGCGCGTCGCTCTTCGGTGGTGGCGCCTCCGGAGACGCCGGCGCTTACATCGTCTTTGTAGACCTGCTTACCGCGGCTCCAAAAACGCTCGATGTGCTTGTGTTTTTCCAGCAATTCTTTGGTGTCATACAGCGACTCCGGGCCATATTTGGCGGCTTCCAGGCGGTGCTTGACGGCCGCAGCTGACTTTCCGTGGATGGTCAGCTTGTGAAGCGTCTCGTCCTCGTCGTCTTCATCTTGCTCCAGGCGAGTTTGAGCCTCCAGCCCGGCGGCCACTTCCTTGTCCAGGGTGTTCCACACGCACAGCCACATAGGTTCGAGCTCGAGCAACTCGCCCATGGCCTCGTCGCCCTTCTCGATGCGTTCGGCCAGCGAAACTTCCTCGTCCGGACTGAGAAGATCGACGCGGCCGATCTCCTTGAGATACATGCGGACGGGATCGTCGAGAGTGATGCCCTCGGGCACATATTCTTTTTTAGCGGCTTTTTTGGTCGCCTTGACCGGCTTGAGGTCTTCCTCGTCCGGCTCATCCGCGTCGTCGACGACCTCTACGCCTTCATTGACAAAGCGCTCCAGAATCTCATCGAACTGGTCGGGACTGACTTCCAGTGTGGAAAGTGCCTCGATGATTTCATCATGAGACAGTTGTCCTTTGGCCTTGCCCTTGGCCAACAGTTTTTCGAGGGCCTGGGGGAGATCCAATTTTTCGCCGGCTTCCGCCTTCTCGGGCTTAGTGGGCATTTTCTTTGTCATCGAGCACCTTTGAGTCTACGCTGCAGTTGGGTATATTCCACGTATCGTTCGTCGTCGGGAGGTAGAGTCCCGGCGGCGAGGCCTTCCAATACGATTGGACGTAAGGTCTCGAGCCGAAACTCGTCATACTTGTCGCGGAGACTCTGGACCAGTTTCTCCACATCTTCCGCCGTGCCGATCGGGGGTGGCTCTAGGAGCAACTCCGTTAAGTCCGCGGAAGCTTCGGGGTCTTCGAGGTGAGGAGATAAATCCTGCAACTGTATGGGTTGGTCGCTGACCCGGACCTGCCAAAGTGCGGCAAATAGGGGCCTGAATCGGTCGCTCGTGATAATCGTTGGAGCTATCTTGGTGCGCACCTGCTCGAACCACTCCGGGTGCGCGATGCACACACGAAACAGTCGAGCTTCCGGGCTTCTCGAGTCGATTTGACCCCGATGACGCTGTAGGACGGCTCCTTGTCGCTGGCTTGACAATCTCCATTGCACACGATTCTCGTTGATGCCGAGCACGCGAGCTACGCGAACCACGTAAGCCTGTTGGCGCACGGGATCCTGGATCTTGTCAAGTGCCGGAAGGACTTCGCGCGCGAAATCCTCCTTACCTTCGGGCCGGCTCAAGTCAAAACGCTGTTCATTTTGAGAGATGACGTAGTCGATGACTGAACTGGCCGATTCAAGCATTTGTTCGATTCCCGCTTTCCCCTCCCGGCGCGCCAGGGTGTCCGGGTCTTCGCCTGCGGAGAGGGTTGCAATGCTGACTCGCAGGCCGGCCTGTTCAAAAAGCTCGATGCCTTTGACGGTGGCGTTCTGGCCGGCCCGGTCGGCGTCGTAGGCCATGGTCACGTTCTTGGTATAGCGGCGGAGCAGCGCGGATTGTTCGCTGGTCAGGGCCGTTCCCAGGCTGGCGACCGCGATGCCCACGCCCACTTTGCTGACCGAGACCACGTCCAGGTAGCCCTCCACAATCAGGGCTCGGTCTTGCTTGGAGATTTCGCCGCGGTGCAGTTGCAGGCCGTAAAGATTGCGACGTTTGCTATAGATAAAGGTCTCTGGCGAATTGAGATACTTGGGTTGCGAATCGTCGAGCACGCGACCACCGAAGGCGACCACCCGATCCTGGATATCGAAGATGGGGAAAATCACTCGGGCGCGCAGCATGTCAGTATAGCGCCCGTTGCGTTCGCGTAAGACGCCGACTTCTTCACCTTCCTCGTTGCGGTAGCCCGACGAAGACAACTTCTGCATCAAGGCCGTGCCGCCGTTGGGCGCCCAGCCCAGGCGGAAACGCTCGATGCTGGTCATGTCCAGGCCGCGCCGGTAGAGATACTCCAGCGGCTCCTTGCCCAGCGGGCTTTTGACCAGCAACTCATGATAATAGTGAGAGCAGCGTTCCAGTAGTTCTAGCAAGCGTTTGCGTCGGGCGGTTTCGACGTCGTCGCTCTCTTCTACCACAATTTCTACGCCCACCTCGTGGCCCAGGCGCCGCACCACTTCCGGGAAGGGCAGGTTCTCGATTTTGACCAGGAAATGGAAGAGGCCGCCGCCTTCTCCGCAACCGAAGCATTTGAACGCTCCACGCTCGGGGTTGACGCGAAATGAAGGGGTCTTCTCATTGTGGAATGGACACAGTCCCACGAAAGCCGCGCCGTTCTTGCGCAACTGGGTATAGCGTCCCACCACGGCCACCATGTCGGCCCGGCGCAGAATCTCGTTCAGCGTTTCGTCAGGGATTTTCGGCACGTAGGGCCTCCACCTCAGCCGCGTTCAAAGCGCGGCACTGGCCCTCCGGCAGCCCACCCAGGAGGATCGGACCAAAGGCCACGCGGCGCAGCCATTGCACGGGATAGCCCACGCTCGACAGCATCCGTCGCACCTGACGTTTGCGGCCTTCGCGTAATTCCACCTCCAGGCAGTCTCGCCCCCAGCGTGCCCGGCAGGGGGCGGTCAGGCCGTCTTCCAGTTCTACTCCCTCACGCAGTCGCGTCAGCACGCTTTCGGGGGGTTGGGCGCGCAGGCCGCAATGATAGGTCTTCCATACATGATGGGAGGGGTGCAGCAGCTTGAAGGTCAGATCTCCGTCATTCGTGAAAAGCAGTAAGCCCATCGAGTCCAGGTCCAGGCGGCCGACCGGGAAAACGCGCGGAAGATGTTTGGGCATCAGTCGCATGACGGTGTCTCGACCCTGCGGATCGGACACGGTGGTGACAAATCCGGCCGGCTTGTTGAGCATCCAGTAGTGGAGACCGGACGTCAGTACCACCGGCTTGCCGTCAACCAGCACCACGTCTCCCGCCGTAACGCACGCTCCCAGCGCTACAACCTGCGTGTTGACTCGCACGCGGCCGTCTTCGATAAGCTTTTCGCAGGCTCGCCTGGAACCCACTCCACAGCGGGCCAGATATTTTTGCACTCGTTCTTGCACCGAGAAAACTACCGCGTACCTGGCCGCGCGTCCTGTCGCAGCAGGATAATCGCTGAGGGATAGAAGAACCATACGGCAGACCCGAAATTCCCAAGGGAGGTCCTAGATGGCGGACGAAAACCGGATGACGATCATGCAGCGACAGGTCGTCTATGATGCGGATGACTACACCTCCCGCGATACTCTGCAGGCCGCTTTAAAGCCCGAACTGGACCGCCAGCAGGAGCGAATCGGAGAACTGGAGGGTCTCAAGAAGACGCAGGACTCGATTGCCAAAGAGATGAGCGAGGACCTGGTCCAGCAAAAGCCCATTTGGGAATGTTTGCGCGAGGCAGCCAGCGGCGACCGTCAGAAGTTTGGCCTGGCCATGCGTGGTTTGTTGGAGCGCATCCCGGTCTTGCGTAAGAGTCTGCCGGAACGTCCGCTCTCGGAGCTTTTGCAAGACAAGATTCAGATCACCGAAACTCGCGTGCGCGAGGTGGGCAGCTTTTTGGATCGGATGGAGTCCGAGGTCGAGAATGTTCGTCAGGACATCTCGCGACTCAACAAGAAGATGCTGATGGCCACTCAAAACAAGGAGAAGGCCGCGCAATACATTCTGCAACTGAAAGAGATCGAGAAGCAGTTGACGGTCGAGGTCGAGGCTATGGGTTCCGAGACGACCGTGGCCAAGCGCGAGAAGCAGACGGAACTCGATGAGGTCCGCCGCATCATCAGCGAGCATGGCGGCAAGCTGCGTCTCTACGCCAATGCTGATGAGCGCATCCACAGCATCGTCAAGATGAACAACAACTTCCTGGAGTTGCTCAACAATCTGCACAACAACATGCAGAACATGTATGACTCGGGCCAGGAGGTTCTAGATGAACTGCGCGGCAATCTGGCCTCGCTGTCCACCGCCACCGAGGCCAGCGAAATTACCATGGATATGCAGAAGGCCATGTCTTCGCTTAAAACCAGCGTCAACAAAGTGGCCACCCTGGCCTCGCAAACCAGCCTTTATCTGACCTCCAACGTCGAGAAGCTCACCTCCGAGATGCGCATCTACGACGAAACCACCCAGCAACTGGTCGAGCAGAATCTGGCCGCTGAGCGCGCCATTCAGGACAAACGCCTGGACGAGACCCTGCGCATGGCCCGCGAACAGCTGAGTGGAGGGGGAAGCAATCAAGCTGCACTGCCGGGTGAGTAATGGCAATTCCCGCCCCTGAATACGAGCGCGAGCAACCTGCACCAGCCCTGACCCACGGCGTCGACCCGACCCAGTACCGCATTCTTTTACGGGACGCGGATGCTGACCATTTCCTGGAGTTTTTGCGAAAGCTGGTCAAGGGTGGGCGCCTGAATCAGTTCTATCCCAATCCCAACGGACTGGATAATCTGTATCGCTTGATGGCGCCCAGCGGGAACCTGGGCATTGACCCGGAGATTCGCATCAATCCGCGTTGCGGCTTGCCGTCCGAGCCGGATATTGGACGTGTGTTAGCAGACAAGGATGCGGCCCCCCGCTTTCTGGCGCGCAACGACACGGCCGAGGTCAACTCGCGCACCGACGAGGCTTCCTTCAAGTTGCATCGGCGTCTGCAATATCTGCGAGACGTCCACAAAAGCGACCTGCCCAAGCGCATTCACCACGAACTCAAGTTGCGCAAGATCGACCTGGTCACTAAGACGGCTTCGTTCTATTCGATTTTTGAACGTTATGATCCGGGTGAGGGCGTCTTCACCCGCTATACCATTACCCTGCAGCATCAAGACTCGCGTTGGAACAAGGCTCAGATCGAGATGCAGGGCGACGACCTCAAAGCCACCGAGGCTTTCCGCGCCGTCATTTCCCGCTATCACTCGGACGAAGCTGAATTCGCCTTCATCTTGTTGTCTGAGGTTCCCGGTATCAAGGTGGAAGAAGTGGTGCGTGGTCGCGTCGGTCCGCTCTGGTTTAAAGAAGCCGATACCATGCCCGAAGAGGTTCGCCGCCTGCTCGAGCAAAATCCCGGCAACTTTATCCTGAACTTTCCTTTAGAACGGGTAGTCATCAATTCCAGCGCCAAGGAAGACCTGCAGGCCGACCCGTTCTCCCGGCTTTACCGCAATACGGTTGAAGGAGAAGCCAGACAGTTTGCCCTGGAACGCGCCGAGGGACTGGGCTACCGAGTTTTCAAAGAACGGAAATTTTGCGTGACCAAAGCCATCGCCCAGCCTTTCCAGCAACTTCTGGCCGAGCGCAACGCGCGCTGCATCGTGTACACCATCTGATGAATCTCACCATCACCGACGAGGATCTCCAGCAAGAATTTCCCATTGTTCGCTCGCTGCTTAAAAATGCCATGGTGCCGGAACGTCTTTCCAGTCTCGTCAGCGGACCCTATGGCTATACCCATCAGCACCTCAACCTGCTCGATATCATGGAGCGCTACGGCGCCCTGATTCTGGAAATTCAGAAAGCCCTGTCGCATCGTATCGCCGCCGATCGCGACAGCAGCGGCTTTGGTTTTAAGAACAACCTGGACCCCATCGACTGGTCCTTTTGCAACCTCTACGCCGCTTATATTGCGGCCGAACACGCTGCCGCCCACTGCGTGACTCATCTGGGCAAGGCGCCC
>JALHOV010000077.1:12136-21099 GCA_022842865.1 Vulcanimicrobiota bacterium
AGTGCGCGGTTCTATGAAATCCCCCTGGGTCAAGCAGATTCGCGACTATGAGGGCAACACGCTGATGCAGACCTGCCTGCAGGAGCTCACGGCCTTTCTGGATTATCACAAGCATCACCCCGACCCCGCACGCAGCATTACCGCTCCCGACCAGTTGCTGGAGGTTGCCTCGGCCTTCTTCCAGCTGAAAGGCAACGCGGTCAAGAGCCAGGTCGAGGACGTCGAATTTGAGCGACATCGCCGCGCCGTGGAAAAATTGGCGGTCGAGGTGTGCGGCCGCGGTTACCGGGGTCTGGAGCCATCGACCACCGCCAAGGAAGAGGAACCGGCGGAATTGCTGCCGGTCTGGCCCGAGGACGTGGTCGGCAACCAGGAGTATCTGGCGGCTGGCTTGC
Organism: Vulcanimicrobiota bacterium; assembly: GCA_022842865.1. Taxonomy (GTDB): domain Bacteria; phylum Vulcanimicrobiota; class Xenobia; order Xenobiales; family JADMJV01; genus JADMJV01. The sequence continues at coordinate 12,532 of JALHOV010000077.1, forward strand.
GCCTGGCGCGAGATGTGGCCGGCTATGACTTTGAAGTGGGTCGCAATCCCAAGAAGCTGAACCCCGTCCTTTTTGGCCAGGGGTCTCCCGGTTGCGGCAAGACCATCACCGCTCACGCCATCGGCAATTATTTTCTCAAGTATTGCAAAGAGCGCGGAGTGGCCGCTCGTTTTCTGGTGATCCGGCGCACCGATTGGGCCTCGTCGTTCCAGAACGCCAGCGCCACCCAGTTGATCAAAATTTTCAAGGAGCAGGTTCACGGCTTTCAAGGGGTGGTGGGCGTCTACTGGCCCGACATCGACACCGCCTTTGCGGCTCGCAGCGACCCGGGCATGCGTTCCGAGGAGTCCAACATCCTGGGAGCCAGCTTCGGAATCTTCGACGGCACGCTCATCCCCAAAAGCGGTAAGTGGTTCCTGATGTGCGATGCCAACTACATGAATATGGACGAGGCCACCCTCTCCCGCATCTCTCAGGATCCTCATAAGATCAAGGGGCCCAACAGCGCCGAGGATTTTGTAGAGTTGATGCGCGACAAGAAGCTCAAAGACTTCATCGATATGCTCCAGCTCAGCGATCAGGAGTGGCTGCAGATCGGGCAGTTGTGCATCGATTCGGAGTTCTCGGGGCGCAACGTGGAAGCCATTTGCCAGAACATTTTGACGCGCGTCCAGGATGTGGAGCCGCCGCCGGAATACTACCAGGTGGGCTTTGCCGAGAGGCAGCGCATTCTGCGCGAACTGGCCAGGCCCATGACCTATCAGGACATTCGCGACCTGATGAACCGCTTCAGCGAATTTGAGATGGCCGCCGAGGAGCAAAATCAAGCGGATCAGTTCCAGACTCGCGTCAAGGAAATCGTGCTCAATCTGTCCGCCCAAAAGGCGGCACTGCAAAGCTTAGGAGAGAAGTAGAATGGCCAGCGATCCCAACATTGCCATCGAAGCCGGCGACACCCTCGACAACCTGGTCCAGCAGTTCTCTGACCAGTTCGCTTTCTTGCGCGAGCTGGTGCAAAACAGCATCGACGCCGGCTCCGGGCGGGTAGACATCGATTTCGAGTACACGCCCAACAAGGACAACGAAAAGGGCGTTTTTGTGTTGCACATTAACGACACCGGCGAGGGCATGACGCGTGAAGTCATCGACACCAAGCTAACCCGACTCTTTTCGTCCTCCAAGGAAGACGACTTCACCAAGATCGGCAAGTTCGGCATCGGTTTTGTGTCCATCTTCGCTCTCAAACCCAAGGCCGTTTTTGTGGACACCGGTAAGGACGGCGAGTACTGGCGCATTTACTTCAAAGAGGATCGCACTTTTGATCGCCTGGTGCTGCCGCGTCCGGTGGAAGGCACGCAGATCAAATGGATCAAGGAGTTGACCCCCAAGGAGAACGAGAACTATAGGATCGAGTCGCGCAAGACTTTGACCAAATGGTGTAAACACGCCGAGGCGGAAGTCTACGTCGATGGCGAGCTGATCAATCAGCAGTTTGACCTACCCCACAAGCTGGCCGTCAGCCTGGAGGGTCAGGGGACCTATATCTCGGCTGCGCCCAGCGGTTCCGACCGTCCCTTTATGGCTTCTACAATCGCGGACTGACGCTTTTTGAGGCCGAGGATGTGGTCATTCCCGGGGTAAGCTTCAAGATTCGCTCGCGCTACCTGGAGCATACGCTGACCCGCGACAACATCATCAAGGACAAAAACTACGATAAAGCCATGTCCTTGCTTAAGGAGTGTGTTGAGAAGAAGTTGCGCCCGGCCCTTTTCGCCGCCGCTCAGGCCCACACCGACGACGAGACGATGGGCTATCTGGCTTACCACGTGGCCAAGCTGCCGGCCGAGCTGGAAAACCAGCCTATCATTCCCACGTTGGGCACGCGCAAGGCCAGCATTCGCGAACTCAAAGCCGAGGTCAAGCGACACAAAGAGTTGCTTTATGAGGAGAACACCAATGCGGTGGTGCAGCGTCTTGTGGATGACGGCCGCCTGGTCATTCGCTGGAACCCGGAGAAGGATAAGGGACTGGGCACGCTGCTCGATAAGCTCAAAGGCAACGCCCAGATGGCGCGCGCCAATGAGGTCTACGCCAGCCCCACCTTGCTTACGGCTTTGCCCGAGCAGCAAGAGAAGATGATTCAGGCGGCCATGCGCATCCTGCACCGGGCCGGCAGCCCCTACCGCAAGGTGGTGGCCGGCAACTTCAATTACCCCAACTCCATCGTCCACGACCGCATCTACCTGGCCTGTGACAAGCCCGACGAAGTGATTCGAATTAAAGACTTTGCTCCCAAAGGAATTTTCGAACGCCTCTTTGGTTGGAACAAGAATACCACCGTGATTCTGAACGTGGCCGATCCCTTGATCGAACCCCACTTCCGGTTGAAACCGGAGTTTCGTAAAGAAGGTCCTTACTTACTGGCTTCGGCCATCGTCAGCGAAGACGGGATCGACGAGAAGACCTGCACCAAGCTGCTGGAAGCCTATCTACAGGAAGAAGACGAAGTTGGAGTTTGAGACCCGCTATCCGGTTCGTGTCGAGCAAGAGGTCGCCTGGGGAGAACAAGACAAGCTAGGACACGTCAACAACACCGTTTATTTCCGCTACTTTGAGAACGCCCGCATCGCTCAGTTCGAGCGTTTGGGGCTGCAGTTTCCCGAGCCGGGTGGCCACGGCTGCGGGCCCATTCTGGCCACCACCCACTGCGATTTCTTGCGACCCATCCACTTTCCGGACCGCCTTCGCACGGAAATCGGCATTTCCAAACTGGGCAAAAGCAGCTTTGTCCAGCTCTACCGCATCTTCAGTTGCAGCCAGCAGGAGGTTGTGGCTAAAGGCAGCTCGGTCTCGGTTTATTATGACTACGCCACCGGCAAGAGCGCCCCGATTCCCGATGAGCTGCGCCAGGCCATTGTAGAGTTAGAGATCCAGCGCATGCGATAAATATTTTTCTGGGAGCGCCAGCCCCGTCATGACGGGCCTCGTGCATGCCTTCCGCAGGTGTTCGTCGAACTTTTGTTCTTAATATGAGAGGGAGCTCATGCTTTTGAATGAAATTCAACTGCAGGAGGATCCCATGCTGATCGCCTTAGATGTAGGTTCATATCAAACCCGAGTGGCAGTTGCCGGGAAAGGCGAGGTTCTTTGTGAACCTTCGCTGGTAGCGAACTGCTGGAGCCTTCCCCAGGCTGTGGCCGTGGGTCAGGTTGCCGTCCCCATTATGCAAAGAGCGCCCGAGAGGATCCAGGTTTTTCAGCCGGTCTCTCAGGCTCACCTGGCCGCTCCCGGGGCGGTTCAGGAGCAGCTCCGTCAGATGTTGCGCCGCCAGGGTATGCGCGGTTGGTCGCGACCGTCGGCGCGCCTGGTTTTACCCAGCGTGGCCTCCCCGTTGGAACGCAAACAGTGGGCCGAATTGCTCAAAGACCTGGGTTTTCTGAGCGTTCGGATCGTGCAGATGCCGGTGGCGGTGGCCTGGGGCAGCACCTCCGGCGACCCGGCCGTGGCGGTGGTTGACATCGGCGCCACCACCAGCGAAATGGCCCTGGTGGCTGCTGACGTGGTGCTGCGCCGGTCCATTCGCTGGGGGGGTGACGATCTGGAGCTGGCCCTGCAACGCTGCCTGTATCAGGAGCACGGGCTGGAGGTCAGTCAGGCCACCGCCCGGTTGCTCAAGCACCAGATCAGTTGCTGGGCTGACCACTGGCCGGAGCAGAGCCTGGAGGTGCGGGGTCGGGAGTTGGCCAGCGGTCTGCCCGTCTACCGGGATGTGCCTACCGCCTCGTTGGGCCAGGCGCTGCTGGAACCTCTGCAGCGGCTGATCGAGCTGATTCGCAGTGTGCTCGATCAAATGCCGCCTTTGCTGGCCGAGTCGGTTTTGCAACAAGGTCTGATGCTCACCGGGGGGGCGGCCTACTTGCAAGGTCTGGAAGCTTATCTTAAAGAGCAGGTGGATTTGCCCGTGCAGCGGTCCCCGCGACCAATCGAATGTGGAGTTCTAGGGGCGTTGCGGATTCGAGCCGAGCTTGCCCTGGAGCCGTAAGTGGGAAGGAACTAAAGTATGCTGTACAACGAAAGTATGGAGGGCAGGGCGCTGGCGGTTAGCCCCAGCTGGACCCAGCGGTTTTCCTGGGCGGGTGTGCGCACCTGGCTCGAGGCGCCGGGGTTCGACGCGGCCGTCTCGGTGGGGGGCTCGCAAGTTTCCGTCACCGGCCTGAGCAAGGCCCAGGCCTTCCCGGCCCTGCTGGCTTTCAATCACCGGCAGCGCTGCGTGGCCCTGGGTGAGGCAGCTCGGGACCTGGAGGGCAAAGAGCCGGAAGGGGTCTCCATTTTTCAGCCGATGAAAGGTGGCGCCGTCCACGATCCGCACGGGGCCAAGCTGTTGCTCGAGCAAGCCCTGCGCCGGGGTCACTGGGGCACCGCTCCCCGCTTGCTGCTGGCGGTGGGGGCGGACCCAACTGCCTTGGAGCGTGAAACCTGGGAAGCTCTGGGACGGAGCGTCGGTGCTCGTCAGATCGCTCTCACCAGCGAATTGCTGGCCTCGGCCATCGGCGCCGGTCTGGATGTGTTGCGGCCACGTTGCCACATGGTTTTGCACATCGGGGCAGGTCGTTGCGAGGTGGGCGTGATTGCGCTGGGTTCGTGCCTGGCGGTGCGTCGCGGCGAACTGGCCGGTGGCCAGGTGGACGAATCGATCCAGGAGTATGTGCGGCGCACCTATCAGCTGCTGATCCATCGTCAGGACGCGGAACGCCTCAAAATGGAACTGGCCGTGTGCAGCTCGGAGAGTGAACTCCCCGTCAGTGGGCGTCACCTGGAGAGTGGAGCGCCCTTGCGGGTCACGCTGCGCGCCAACGAGCTGTGGCCGATCGTGGAGCCGTTCCATGCCCAATGGATCCATCTGGCCCGCCAGTTTTTGGCCGAGATTCCGGTGGCCTGGGTGGACGATATTCAGGACCAGGGCATCCACCTGACCGGCGGCAGCACGCTGCTTTACGGTTTCTCTCAGGCTCTGCGCCAGGCCACCGGGCTGACGGTATGCCAGCCGGAGAAACCCGGCGATTGCACCTCCAAGGGTCTGCAGATGATCCTCAAATCGCCGGTGCTGCGCAAGGCTCTTTTCTCACAGCTGCCCAAGCCCAAGGACGACTTTGCTCCCAAGAACCTGGTGATGCAGAGAACCTCCCTGGGTTGGAGCGCGGCCGCCGCCTTGGTGGCCATCAGTCTGTTTGTCTCGGCGGCTTCGGCCAACGCCATGGGCCTGGGCGGACCCGATCCCTGGTTCGGCAAGTTCAGCGCCGCCCTCAACGCGGGCCTGGCCAGTGGGCAGAAGCAGCCCACCGCAAGCCAGGCTCTCAATCACGAGGAAAAGCGTCAGATGCAGCGCCTGCGCTCAGAAAATCAGCGCTTGTGGCGCTGGATGGCCAAACGCGAAATGAATCTCAAGGGACTGGAAGGCGGCACACTGGCCCGGGTGGTGGGGCGCGACCCGCACCAGTGGCTCTCGGGTGTGCGACTGAATGTGGGCAGCGCCGATGGAATCAAGCGCGGCAACCTGGTGATGGCCGAGCAAGGCCTGTTGGGAAGGGTGGTGCAGGTCGATGAGCATTCGGCCCGTGTCAGTGTGTGTCTCAGTCCTTCCTCCAAGCTCTACGGGTTGATCTCCAACCGAAAGGCCGGCGGTCTCCTGCAGGGCAAGGGCATCGGCTTGATGACCATGGACTTCATCGACCCGGATGCTGGCGTGAAAGATGGCGATCCGGTCGTGACCAGCGGTCAGGACGGTCAATATCCGCGGGGGCTGCCCATCGGAGTGGTGAAGAGAATCCACCGGACCAACGACACCAGTTTCCTGCAGGCTCAAGTCGCGCCCTACGTCAAACTGGATGATGTCTCCGAGGTCATGGTGCTGCCGTGAGCGCCATGCTGACCCTCGCCTTCCCTTTGCTAGCCATCCTTTGCTCGGCCCACTACGCGGCCCTGAGCCTGGGCCTGGTGCTGCTAGCGGCCTGGCGCTATGGACTGACCGGCGCCAGTCTGACCGGCTGCTGGGCGGGTTTGTGGGGCTCGGTGCCTTGCGGCGCCATGATGCCCAGCATGCTCTTGCCTCCGCTGCTGGTGGGCTGTCTGGCCGGCTACGTGGTGGAACGCAGGCCGGTTCTCAGCGCCAGTCAGCGGCTGGTGCTGGGCGGGGCCCTCAGCGCCCTGGCCCTGACCCTGCAGCTGCTCTTGAGCGGCTACAGCCCCTGGATGATCGGTCAGACCCTGCTGGTCACCTGGTGGAGCTTCGCTCTACTCAGCGCCGGTCTTTTCTGGGTGGCCAGCTTCCTCTTTCCCTGGCGAGAATGGTAGGCCTTTCCCAGCACACAGGTTTGGAAACCGGTCTGGGAGTCGGCGGACGCCGGCGCCTGATGAGCCTGGCCGCGCTGGGCGGCGCGGCCGTGCTCATCTTGGGCGGCCGCTTTTATCAGTTGGAAGTGCTGCGTCACCAGGAGTTGCTGCACAAAGCCCGCTCCAATTCGGTGTTCACGGAGTACAAAACAGCCCCGCGAGGGCGCATTTGGGACCGCCAGGGCAAGCTGTTGGTCACCAACGAGCCCGACTTTCAGCTCGAAGGCATTCCCTTCGAGGTGCCCCACGACCGCAAGCACCTGCAGTGGCTGGCCGCAGCCACCGGGCAGGCCCCGCACAAGCTCAAAGCCCGCATCGAGAAGGCCTTAAAAGCGGGTCCACTGGAGCCCTTCGTCTTTGCCCGGGCGCTGACCACTCCTCAGGTGGTGGCCAGCACCAAGCTGCTGCCCCAGTTCAAAGGCCTGCGCCTGGTGATTCGCGAGCGGCGCCGTTTTGCCGGCGGTTTGCATGCCACTCACAGCCTTGGCTACATGGGCGAGATTACCGCCGAAGAGCTGAAAGAACTGCGTCCTAAGGGTTACATGGGCCTGGACCGCATCGGCAAGGAAGGCCTGGAGCGCACCTATGACGGCTGGCTGCGCGGCTACAAAGGGGTCTCCAAAATTTCCATCGACGCGCTGGGCCGCACCGTCAAAACGACTGAGGTCCGTCCGCCCAAGCCTGGCTGCGATTTACATCTTGCTCTGGATTGGAAACTGCAGAAGGTAGCTGAAAGCTCGCTGCAAGAAATGCTCGACGAGTTGCGCAAAGAGAATCAAGAGTTCTCGGGCGGCTCGGTGGTGGTGATGGAGGCGCAGACCGGTGCGGTGCGCGCGCTGGTAAGCTTGCCTCAATATGATCCACGGCCTTTTGCTCGCGGCATCACCCAAAAAGAATACACTCATCTGATCAATCAGCGGGGACTTCCCCTGCTCCATCGTGCGGTTCAAAGTATCGCCTCGCCTGGTTCCACCTACAAACTGGTGACCAGTAGCGCCGCCCTCCGTCACGGTCTTTGTTCGGCGGGCAGCGTCTTTTACTGCGGTGGCAGCTACGCCGGGGCCAATTGTTTTGTGACCTCCGGGCACGGCTCGATCGGCTTTGAAGGCTCACTGGCCCATTCGTGTGACGTCGTCTACTACATGCTGGGGGTTAAGCTGGGCGTGGAGCGCCTGTCCAAGCACGCCCAAAGCATGGGACTGGGACACCGGACGGGCATCGACTTACCGGGAGAGTCTGAGGGAATTTGCCCGACGCCGGACTGGAAATGGAAGTATGTCGGCGAAAAATGGTATGAGGGAGACACCGTCAACTTTTCCATTGGTCAGGGATTTTTGTTGGTCACTCCCATCCAGATGGCGGTGGTGACCTCGGCTGTGGCCAACGGCGGTAAGATTGTGCAACCCCACCTGGTGCGGCAAGTGGTTTCTTACCAGGGGCGGGTGATGGCCCGGCCTGGATTCAAACCCCTCAAGCGGCTCAAATTGCAACCCAATCTGTGGGCGGCCGTTCGTCAGGGAATGCGCGGCGCCGTGCTTTATGGCACGGGTGGGGCCTGCAACTCGGAGTTCGTGCATGTGGCCGGCAAGACCGGCACGGTGGAGAACATGCCCAACAGTGAGAACCTGCACGGGCGCAACCACACCTGGTTCGTTTCTTTCGCTCCCTACGAGCGTCCCGAAATCGTGGTCGTGGTCATGTGCGAAAAATCGGGTGGTTACGGCGGCAGTCGCTGCGCTCCGGTGGCTCGCAAAATCTACGATTACTTGTATGGCCCGTCCAAGGGGATTCGATGAGCCTGCGCGCCGTCGTCTGTTCGCTGCTGGGCCTGCTCACCATCGGTTGGCTGGCCGTCTGGTCATCGGCCGGTTGGGCGGGCGAGGGCTCGCGCCAGCTTGGCCACATCGTGATCGGCCTGGGCCTGTTGGGACTGTGCGCTCGCAGTCGCCCTCTAGCCATCCGCCCGCTGGCTCTGCCTTATTTTTTTGCCTCGGCTGCGGCCTTGCTGCTGGTGCTCCTGCCCGGGGTGGGGCAGACCGTCAACGGCTCGCAGCGTTGGTTGAGCCTGGGCCCATTGGGAAACTGGCAGCCCTCGGAGTTTGCCAAGCTGGCTTTGATTTTGATACTGGCTCGCGTCTATCAGGGTCGCACGCCCGGCTGGAAGGCTTTCTTGACGGC
>JALHOV010000078.1 GCA_022842865.1 Vulcanimicrobiota bacterium
GTTTGACCGATTCCATGGCCGAGCGCCTGGAAGGCTTGAAAGAAGCCGGGCTGCATGGATCGGCCGTAAACCTCTCTTACGGCGCCAGCCAGGCGGGTCTCCTGGATCGATTCTATTCCGACGCCAGTCTGGCCTGGGGGGGATGGGGGCCCACCCAAGACTTCAAAAAACCGCTACTGGAAAACTACGCTCGCGCTTTCGACCTGGATGCTTCCAAGCTCAGCAGCCAGGATCTTGAAATTGCCGGTCCTGAAAGGCGCAAATTGCAGCAAGCGATTGCCGACCAGGTATCCAGCACCATGGAAACCAATCCGGCCGTCAAAGAATCTTATGAAAATTATGCCAAAGCCGTTGTCGAACTGGAAAAAGATCACAACTCGGTGGTGGTCTCGGCCTCCAATTTCGGCCGCGTCGTCGAATATTTAGACCAAGAAGTCGGTGAGTCGGCTCCCAAACTGCGCGTCAGCCCTCAATTCCACGACAATGTGCTGGCCACTCCCGAGACGACGGTAGTGGGAGCCACCGAGGGTTCCGGCGATCAGGAGAAAGTAGCGCGCTACAGCAGCAACTTTCAGGAAGTCGACATCTACGCCAACGGTGTCGCGCCCAAGCCCTTACTGCCGGGGGAGAAGAACGCTCAGGGCACTTCTTTCGCTTCCCCCAAAGTGGCCCAGGCCATGGCCCAACTCCACGAACTCTACCCCGACAAGAGCAGTGCCGAAATTGAGAACTTGATCAAAGAGGGCCTTTCCCACCAACTCCTCAGCTACGATGGCAAAGTGGAGCGGCCCGTGCTCAACGAACAGGCTGACTTCGGAATGTTGAGTCGCTACACTTAACACCAACTCGTAGGCGCGGACTCAAGGCGCTGCCCACTAGCAGATCTGGAAAATTTTTAAACTAACAAGCAAGAAATGCAGGCCGGTCGCGAAGGGGCGGTCCAACGACCCGGAGGATCATGATATGGAGCCTGCAGAGAAGAACCAGCCGGCGCGAGGCCGGAACCACGCGAAGCCCCGTCGCCGACCGGCCCCAACGGCCGACCAGCAGCTTTTGGATTTTCTGGCGCCCTGGGTACCGATCTGGGTGGACCTGGGTTCTCTGAGCGAACCGGAAGTCCGCGACCTGGCCTTTCAGGGATTCGCTTCTCTGGTTGGCGACGACATCAGTCTGGCCGAAGGCTTTGCCTGGCAGATGCAGCGCTGTTACCCCAACCAGCCAGAGACCCTGTTTGCCTGGGGCTCGCTGCACATGCTGGGCGGGCGCGAAGCACTGGCATATCGGTTCTTCACGCAAATTCCATCTTCGCACAAACTGGGTTCGGCGGCCCGCGCCTCGGCACGCGACCTGCTCTTCCAGCTCCAGGAGGATTGGGAATGCCAGGCGGCTTCGCAGGAAGCCCAGTTTCATATGGCTCGCGGCGCCCTGGCCCGGGCCGAAGAATGCGCCCGCGCAGTGCTCAAGAAATGGCCCGACGACCTGGCCGCGCGCGTCGACCTGAGCACCATCCTGTTCCATGCCGGACAGCGTCACGAAATGATCGACATGTGCCGTCAGGTAGTGCAGGAACATCCCGACCACTTCTCGGCGGTGGCCAATCTATTTACCTTCCTTTACCTGACCGGGCAGATTGAAGAAGCCCTACCGCTCGGTCAGCGACTGCGTAACTGGAAAGGGGAATTCAGCCTGCAGAAAGCGGCCGAATGCGCCGCACTGCAAGGTGACGATCGGGGTGTGCTCGAGTATTTCCGCCGGGCCGTCGAAGCCGGGCGGGAAACCCCCCTGCTCTATCACCTGGCGGCCGTGGCCCAGGCCCGCAAGAACCAGTGGCGGGTGGCCATTGATCACTGGCAGCGAGCCCTGGAAAGGAACCAGGACCTGGAAGTGGCCCAGGAAAATCTGCTCAACGCCGGCCGCCCCAAAAGCCGGCGCCACTCCCCCTGGCCCTTTCCCCTGGAAATGTGGGTGTCGCGCCAGCAATTGGAAGACCAGGAAGACCTCAGCCCACTGCTACCCATGTTGCTCGACCGCGGGGATCCGCAGGCCACCGAACTGGCCGCCGGCATCCTCCTGCGCGAACCGACTCCTGCCCACCAGTCGCTGGCCCGACACTTCCTGGCCAGTCAGCGCGGCACGGCTCGCCTCCGCGAGGTCATCGCCAGTTGTCTCTAAGAGCCATCGCTCTAGGGGTATTGCTGACGAGCGCAGCCTGGGCGGCCGAGGACTTCCCAGGCATGCTGGTAGGCAAGTGGGGCGTCTCCGAGGCGGGCCAGCCAGACCGAGAACTACTGGGCCGCTGGCAGGGGGACGTGCTGGAACTTACGGGTCCCGGGGAAGTCTTCCGCTTTGGCCGGGACGGTTCGGGCGAGCACAACGGAGTCAAGGCGAGCGGTCACCAGGAGGGCGGTTACTGGCTGTTCGATTTCTCCGGCACCCGCTACAGCTTCATCGGCCAGGATAACAAGCTGGCTATCCAGGTCGACACCCATGCCCAGGGCTACTGGGAACCGAAAGGCACCATTTTCCTGAACCGCCGTTAGGGCTAGTGGACGCCGGGGGGCCCGGCTTTGCCGCTGGGTTTGCTGAGAAGGAAGACGAAGGGCGCGCAGGCCAGACAGACCCAGCTCATGACCGTATAGGCGTCGATGTAGGCGAGCATGTTGGCCTGCTGGGCGACGGTGCCGGCCAGGGCAACAATCCAGCCCTGGTCGCCGACCACGGCTTGCATACCAGGTTGCACTTTGGCCTGCCACTCTGCCATCTGCTGACTGTAAATGTGGGTATGCTCGGTCAGTCGGCTCTGGTGGAACTGGCTTCCCCGGCTGAGCAAGGTGGTTGACATGGCGATACCGACGCCACCGCCGAGATTGCGCATTAAATTAAACACACCGGAGGCAGTGGAGATTTTGCGGGCGGGGAGCTTGTCGTTGGCAATGGTGGCCAGGGGCACAAAGACCAGGCCCATGCCGATGCCGGCCAGAATATTGGGAAAGACCACCTGGTCTACACCCGTGTTCATGTTCAAATTGCCCAGCATATGATTGCTCAGGGACAATAAGCAAAACCCGATGCAGACAAAGACGCGTCCGTCAAACTTTGCCAGCAGCGCGCCCACAAACATCATACTGGCCATAGCACCGGCCCCACGCGGGGCCACCGCCAGACCCGCGTCGAAGGCCGGGTAGCCGCGCAGCTGTTGTAAGAAAAGCGGCCCCAGGGTCAAGGTGCCGTAGAGCACGCCTCCCACCATGGTAATCAGCATGGTGCTGAGCGCGAAGGTGCGGTCCTTAAAAATGCTCAGGTCTACGATCGGGTTCTTGCGAGTAGACTCCCAAACCACAAAGAGGATCAGAAAGAGAACGAAGCAGGCGCCCAAAAAGAGAATGAGTGGAGACTCGAACCAGTCTTCCAACTGCCCCTTGTCCAGCATAATCTGCAGCGAGCCCACCCAGATCACCAGAAAGAGGAAGCCGGCAAAGTCGACCTTTCCGCCCTTATCTTGTTTCAAGTAAGGCGGGTCTTCCAGAATCATCCAGACCAGAAAAGAAGCAAGAATGCCCACCGGCAGGTTGATGTAAAAAGTCCAGCGCCAGCTGTAATTGTCGGTCAGCCAGCCGCCGACGATCGGCCCCAAAATGGGAGCCACCACAATGCCCATGCCGTAGAAAGCCATGGCCTGGCCGCGCTTCTCGGGCGGGAAACTCTCGAACAAGATGGCCTGGGCGGTGGGCTGCATAGCGCCGCCTCCCAGACCTTGCAAGATGCGAAAAAGAATCAGCTGATTGAGGCTGGTGGCGGCGCCGGAAAGCAACGACGCCAAAGTGAAGATTGCGATACAAACTAGCAGGAAGTTTTTGCGCCCGAAGGTGGAGCTGATCCAGCCGGTGAGGGGCAGCACGATGGCGTTGGCCACCAGATAGCTGGTCACCATCCAGGTCGCCTCCTCGGTGGTGGCCGCCAGACTGCCGCCAATATGCGGTAAAGCCACGTTAGAAATCGAAGTGTCGAGCACTTCCATAAAAGTGGCGCTCATGACCGCGATGGCGATGAGCCAGGGATTCCACTTGGGCTTCCAGGGCTGGTCGGGCTCGGAGGAGTTCACTGCTGAAGCAGAACGCGGCTGACCACGCTCATGCCCGGAATCAGGGGGGTATCCTTGGAAGGTTGGTCGTCGAGCACCAGCTTCACCGGAATGCGCTGCACCACTTTCACGAAGCTACCCGAAGCATTCTCCGCTGGCAGAAGCGAAAAGCGGGAACCGGTGCCGGGCTGGATACTGTCCACGTGAGCGTGGAAAAGCTTGTCGGGGTAGGTGTCCACTTCAATCTCCACTTTCATACCGGGCCGGACGTGCTCCATCTGGGTTTCTTTGTAATTGGCCAGCACCCAAACTTCGGGGTCCACCATAGCCATGAGAGGCGAACCCTTCTGGACGTAAGCCCCCACTTGAGCGGAGCGCTTGCTGACGATCCCGTCGCGTTGGGCGCGCACGCTGGAGCGCTCCACATCCTTCTTGGCTAGCGAAACGTCCACCTTAGCCCGCTCCACCTCGGCCTGAGCCACTTTCACCTGGGCCATGGCCACCGCGATCTTATTGGGTGCGGCCTGAGCGCTGACCAGACGGGAGTTGGCCTGGCCGACCCGGGAGCGAGCTTCCTCGACCTGGGCCTGGCTGGTAAAAATGGCCTCGGAAGCCTGACCGATAGAGGCGTTGGCCTCGCCGACCTGCGAGAAAGAGGCCTGCACCTGGCGCTGGGCCGCTTCCACGCGAGCTTGAGCCTGACGGTTCTGGGTCTCGATGGCCTCCAACTGCTGCCGCGATATCTCATCCTTGGCGTAGAGTGCACGGTAGCGCAGGGCATCGTTCTGAAGGCGTTTCCACTCGGCCCGAGCGACATCCACTTCGGTGCGCATTTTGGCCAGGTTAGCCAGGCTGGTGCGTTTGGCGGCCAACGCCTGCTGATAGCGTTGCCGGGCCTGACCCACGTTCGAGCTGGCGGTGTCCACACCGGCCTGGGCGACCTCCACACCAGAGACCTCCTCCGTGACCGAGGATTCCGCCTGGACGCGAGTCAATTCCAAATCGGCCCGGGCGGCCAGCGCCTTTTGCTCGGCCGACCGCAGGCTGCGCTCGGCCTGGGCCAACCTGGAGTCGTAGTCGGAGCTCTCGATGCGCACCAACAGATCGCCCTTCTTGACTTTCTGGTTGTCCTTGACCCTCACATCCACGATACGGCCCGGCACTTCGGCAGAGACGGTGATGACGTCCCCTTCCACGTAGGCATCATCGGTGGACACGGACTGCTTGCTCTTCTGCCAGAAGTGATAGCCCAGGCCGCCACCCAGCAGCACCAGCACCAGTAAAATCCCCCAGGTCAACCCCTTCTTCACGACTTGTTTCCTCCGATGATCAACTCCGGCTTACCCATGCTGGCGGCCAGCTCGACCTGGGCCAACTGATAAGCCACCAGGGCCTGCACTTCCGCATCGCGGGCCCGAGCCAGTTTGGCCTGGGCGTCCACCAACTCCAAACTGGTGCCCAGTCCGGCCGCAAAACGATCGGTGGACATGGTCATTTCTTTCTGGGCCAGTGCCAGGGAGGCGCGAGCCGTGACGATCTGTTGGCGAGCCAGGTTCAATTTTAGGAAGGAAGAGCGCACATCTTGTTCCACCTGCACCTCCTGGTCCTGACGTTGGATTCTGGTCTGCTCCAACTGACTTTTGAGCACATCCATCTTGGAGTCGCTGACGCCTCCGTCGAAGATGGGCACCTGCAAAGTCAGGCCCACATTGTGGGTGCCATAGACGTTCAGAGCCGGCGTGTTGCCGGCAAACCCGTAGTCGGCCACCAGGCCCACCCTGGGGGAGTCCTCAGCGTTGGCCGCCGAGATCTCGCGGTCCAACTGCTGCTCGCGCAAACGCGCTACTTTCAGCTCCACCCGATGGGCCAGGCCCTCGGTGGTGGCCGATTCGGGCGTCAACCCTTGCTCCAATGGCGGCAAGCCGGTTTGGTCCGGCAGGTATTGAGTGGCCAGCGGCATCCCCATCAAGCGCGCCAGTTCCAGGTTGGCCCTACGCACTCTATCGTCCAGAGCGGCCTGACGCAGTTCTTGTTCGACCCGCTGGGAGTCGGCCCGCGTTACGTCGATTCCGGCGGCCACTCCTTGTTGCTTTTGATGGCGGGCCAATTCCAGGTTCTTATTGGTCAAAGACAGATCAGCCAACCCCGCCTGCTGAGCGTTCCGTGCGCTGAGCAGGTTGACGTAGGCGGTGGCGGCCAGCAGGTCCACCTGCTGGCGAGCCAGTTCCAATTCTTGTTCGGAGACCAACTTGCCCACCTCGGCGGCCTGAATTCGCCAGCGCTTAGCGGCGTCCAGAAAGGTGTAAAGCACCTGGACGCGCGCATCAAAGGTATAGAAGGGTCCGACGAAGGCGGGAATGGGCAGAGTGGAGCCGGACAAACCCTGCGAAGCCAGATTGATGGTGCGATTGTACTGATTGGCGTTAAAGGTCACGGTCGGGTTGATTTCGGCCCAGGCCTGGGAAGCGCGCGCCTCGCTCTCGCGAATCTTTTCTTTGTTCAGTCGCGTTTGCACGTGGGTTTCCAGAGCGCGTTCGACCGCCTGACGCAAGCTCAGCGGTTCTTCTGTCTGGAGGACCGAGGTCGCTGCAGGAGGAGCCGAAACGGGTTGGGCCCAGACGGGAGTGCACAGCAACCAGGCTAGGAGACCAAGTTTGCTCCCAAAGCCAGGGACTGCTTGCGTAGTTTTTGCATCAACTCGACCAAGGTTTGGCGTTCCTCGGCCGAGAGCGTCGAGGTGAGCTGCGTAATCAGCTGAATGTGGATGGGCGTGACTTCTTGCAGCAATTCCCGTCCGGCCGGCAGTAGCCTGGCCAGCTTGATGCGCCGATCGCTTTCGTGAGGCGCCCGGTCCACCAACCCCTTCTTGCACAGACTGTCGATCAGTCCCGTGATATTTGCCCGACTGGTCACCATGAGGCGTCCGATTTCGTGTAAAGCTAAACATTGGTTCTCCTGCTTGTCCAGGATGGTCAGCAAATTGTAGGCCGAGCTGGAGAGACCAAATCTCTGCAGTTCAGCGGAGAGAACCCCATGCATGCAATCGTAGGTGTGGAGGACTCCCAAGACGACCAGCGCGCGGCTGGCATCCAGACAGGCCCACTGGCCGTCTAGCTGCTGCAGCTTCTTCTGGTAATAGGTTTCCCTCGGATCGTCCACCGGTTGCACCCCCCTGGAGGTTAACTTCCTGATCGTTAACAGCTTAATCAGTTTGCCCGGGACGGGAAATGGACTTTGGTCTGAACTGACTATTCAGAGATCTCGACGGCTTCGAACTGCTTCATCCAGCTGTCGGATAGAGCGCAGGCCAGGTCGCGCGGGCTGAAGGGCTCATCCACACTCAAGCTGCGCCCCCGATTACCGTAGGACATAGAAATGGCGGAACGGATTTTTTCGGCCAGATGCTCATCCTCGGTTTCGATGTAGAGACTCCCATCGGTATCGTGGTCTGATGCCTCGACCCAAACGACGGCGGTAGGACGCTCCGTCCAGGGCAAGTCGATAGGCCGAGCCGGTCGGGTCAGACGGTATTTCTGGGCTACCACTTGTCCTTCGAGTGCATGATCTGGAGAGCGCCCAGGGTCACAAAAACGTGTTCAGGGTCACGAGTATAGAGCTTGGTTAGCTCTTGCGGGCTGGCAAAATGCTCCAATCCCATCGATAGCACTTCGCTGGCCAGGTCGGGATAAACCTTACCGACGTAAGGATTGACGAAGTGATCTTCGAGAGCCACTTCTGTGTCTTTGTACTCGCCCTTAGGAGCCAGCTTCTGTAATTTGACCGCTTCGTCGGAGCAGCCGGCGCTTTTGCAGCGGGCTCGCACCCAGTCTTTGTTGGCCACACTGATCTCGGGATACTCGTATTCGACCCGATGGGCCACTTCGTGCAAGGTCAGGCGCTTGCTGAACTTGGCGCCAATGTTGACGGTGTCGTTGTTACGCGTGTAGCAAGGTCGGTCTTCTGTAAAGGTGAAGTTCAACCGGCGCGGCGCAGGCAGTCCGGTCTGGTGGTGAAACTCGTTGACCCAGTTCTTCACGGTCTCCTGGGGTATTCCGTCCTTTTGCAGTTGGGTCGAGGCGGCGCTGTCGATTTTGACCCGCTCCCGCACGTCCTCGCTGCGCCCGTGCTTGCGCAGCCTACCCAGGAATGCACCCGCCAGTTGTTCGGCCTGCTTGCGGCTGGCGGCGGTCCTGGCCTCCAGTTCCTTTTCGGTGGTCACGTAGGCCTTGGCCAGGACGTCGATCCTCGCTGTCAATTCCGTTTTCTGCTTGAGTTGGTGGGGGGACAGTCGGTGGTCAGGAGTGGAGAACAATTTCCCATTCGAGGTGAACATAGCGTTCTGCTCGTTGGTAATAGCGTCCAGCTTGCCTTGCAGGCCAGGGTCAGGGGTGTGCAGCAACTGGTCCATCCTGGCCTGGAACCCGGGCATGATTTGCTCAGCAAACTTTAGCCCTCCGTGTATCTGGGGAAGGTGGGTCTGGTAGAGCCGGACCTCGGGGCCAGCCTGGCCCGACCAGCCAAGCGTGTTGCTGGGAGACCCATCACTGCTCGAAAAGATCTGGCCTTTCGGGGAGTTGGAGGAGAGCAGCCCGGCTCCCACTTCGCCCATCTCCATCGAAAGCATCTGCGGAACCGCCGGGGCGGGCGCCTTGGCCACGACCGCGGGCAGCGCTTCCGTGACCGGGACCTCCAGCGGAACGACCAGCGGCGGAGGCGTGGAAAGGGTGGCGCTGTCGCCGGGCACAAAGGCCGGCGGCGTCTTCTCCAACGGGGGAAGCACCCGAGCACGCGGCGTCGTCGTTCCGATGGGCATTCCCGAGCTGAAATTCACAGAACCCAAGTTCACGCTTAAGTATTTAGACCCCACAAGGCCTTTCTCCTCGCCCAGGAGAAATCGAGCCGGCCATGGACCAGGCAGAGGAGACGGAATTTCAGTCGGGCGAAGAGCGTCAGCGCGCCCTCAGTCTGTCGGAAATCCCCTTTCACTTGAGCGGCTACAAGATGGATCACCTGATCGGCAGCGGCAGTTTCGGCAGCGTTTACGCAGCCGTTCAGGAACGTACCGGGCTGGCCGTGGCCGTGAAATTCCTGCGCCGCGAAGTGGTCAATTGGGGTTACTTCGAAAAAGAACTGCGCCAATTGAGCCGCATCGCCGACCACCCCGGAGTGGTAAGCCTGCTCGATGCAGATCTGGACCACGACCCGCCCTACTACGTCATGCCCTTGCTCAAAGCGGGTTCGCTGGCGGACAAAACCCCGCAACCGTCACAAGTGTTGGAATGGCTGGGCCAAATGGCCAGGGCGCTGCATTTCATGCATGGCAAAGGAGTCATCCACTGCGATCTCAAGCCCTCCAACGTATTGCTCGACGATCTGGGGCTGGTACGCCTGGTGGATTTCGGCCAGGCCCGCACTTTGGGAGACCAGGGCAATTCCTTTGGAACCCTGGGCTACATGGCTCCCGAGCAGGCGGCCGGAGAGGGCCAACCAGACGTGCGCTGGGACGTCTACGGCCTGGGAGCTACCGCCTATCGCCTGTTGACCGGCCAGTATCCCCGATTCAGTAAGGCCGATCGCAGTTCGCTGAGCGAAACCCGGGATTCGCTGGCCCGCTTACGCCACTATCGAGAGCTGCTGCAAAGTCGCGAGTTGACCGGTCTGCGCACTCTCAATCCCAAAATAGACGAAGATCTCGCCGCCATCGTGGAGTCCTGTCTGGAACTCGACCCCGAGCGGCGCACGCCTTCGATGGCGGTCCTGTTGGAAGACCTGGAACGTCGCCGCTACCGCGAACCGCTGCTGTGCCGCCGTCCTTGGAACACGCGCTACCGGATCAACCGGCTGCTCTCCCGGCCGGTAGCCGCCCTGGCCCTGGCGGTGACGTTGGCTCTGCCACTCTTCGTGAACACTTACTTGACCGTCAAAGCTCATCAAACGGTGGTAGAGTTGGGCCTGCATCCAGTGCGTCAGGCCAACGAGGCGCACGCCGCCCATTTACGCGATTTGGGACCGCCCTACGTGGCTGGACTCTCGCATCTGCCCCACGATTACCATTACTGGCTTTATGAAAATGCCACTCCCCTGCCCGGCCAACCCCCTGCACCCGACCTGAGGAAACTGCAACGCTCCAGTCCCCGCCCGCAACTGGCCTATTACGAGCGCGATGGCCGGCGCTGGATGGGTGCTTGGCGCCAGGTCGGCGACCATCTGGTGCTGCTGAGCGAGACCTCGGCCGAGCCAGCGCTGCTGAAAGCGGACGAATTCCGCACGCAGAACCTCCTGCTCAACCTGCTGATCCTGACCGTGGCCGGGGGCACAGTGGCAGGGCTCCTCCGCTTCACGCGGCGCTAGAATGCTTCGGCCTTCTCAGCCTTCAGGTGGGTTGATTTCCGGTGGTCATGCGATAGGCCGCTCGCGCCGAGTCTTTCAGGCTGGCAAGCTGGCTTTGGACCGCCTCTGACCCGGTATTGCCAATCGCTTGCGCCATCAGGTTAAATTCCGCCAGGTTGGTCTTGAAGCGCTTTTCCATACCCGGATCCCATCGATTCAGCAGGTCGTCCCGGTCGGGCAGGCGCAAGCCCTCGTGCCCCAGCTCCTTTGCGAGCTGCTTGTCCAGAGCGGTGTCCTGGCCGGTCGAGGCCAGGAACCCGGGCGTGCTCTTGAGTGAGCCCGACAGCTCAACGGGCACGCCCACTCCCTGCAGCTCCTTGACCAATCCCTGCACGGCTTCCACCGCCATGTCGAAAGAACCGGCGTAGAAACCGGCCTGATCGGCGAAGCGCAGTGCCAGCCCGTCCTGCAGGACTTCGGCCTGTTTGGCCTTGGGCAACTCAGCCAGTAGCTCTTTGTAAACCTGAAAGGGACTCTGGCCGTCATACTTCGTTCCCATGGGATTGCGCGGCTTATCGTCAAAAGGGAAATCGGTGCGCGCAATCAGGGCTTTGGCCTCGGTGAATTGCTCCGGCTTCCAATCGAAGCGCTCGCACAGTTGCTCTTTTTGCTGATCCATCCACTCCAAGGTCACTTGGGCGCGCGCCGGGGTGCCCGTCTTCACCTGGTCGCTGCCAACCTGGGAGCGATCATCGGCGTCATGAAGCAGAGCGACTTGCTGGATGAACTGCTTGCGCTCAGGCGACCAGCCCATTCCTTGGGCGAAACCGCCGGCTGCGTCGGCGACCACGATAGGGTGCTCAAAGTTATGGTAAGTGCCGCTATTGAGAGCCTGAAACTCCTCGCTGGAGAAGTAGCGCGAGGCCAGTTCGGCCACGCTGTTGCTGGGGGTCTGGGCAAAAGTGGCTTGGGCCTGCGAGGCCAGGTCGGCGGCCTTGGGCTGCACCAGAGCGGCCTTGTTCCAGTGCAGTTTGGGCTGAACCTCGGCAGTCGAGCCCAGTTGCACGCCGTCGGCGGGAGCGTTCTCAGCCGGTTTGGGCGGTGACTTGGCGGGTCCCGCCTGGTAGACCGGAGTCAAATGGCCAACGGATTTGAGCTGCATATTGCTTATTTCTGCTCACCCGCCGGAATCCATTCTTGGGCGAATTGGTAGAACTTTAGCAACACTCTTGCAAGCGGCCTCGATTAGGATGGGCCCATGAGCAACCTCAGCGTAAACATGAAAATAGACCGGCATGGATCCGGCAACGCACGCATTCACGGGAAAATGGGCAATCAGTATCACGATGTCACCGTCCGCAAGGGCCCCGAACCCGGTGATGCCTATCTGGAAGGCGAACAAAACGACCTTCCCACCACCCTGCGTATCAACAGCGCTTTCTCCGACAATGGGCACGCGGTCTTCGGCCGTCTGGTCGGTTCCGAGCTGAAAGGCAACTGGGAGCAGGAACCGGTTGAGGGCGACGCCACCTTATTTCTCAACAAAGCGAAGATGACCGTGGACCAGAATCCGGCCACCGGTGTGACCGACACCGAGGGCACTCGTATCAAAGGCAGTGCCACCCGGACCAACGACGAGGGCGATGAGAACGTGGCCATCACCTCCGACGGTCTGCGTATCAGCATGTCAGTGGACCGCAAGCCGGGCGGCGATATTGAAATCCGCGGCAAGAACGGTAGCGACAGCTTTCGCCTGCAGATGACCCGCCGCGGCAAAGACGGCGACTTGATGTGCAAGGGCAGCCTGCCCGAGAGCTTGAGCCTGCTGCCGATCATGTGGGAACTCTACGGAGACGACTCCAAAGAACCGCCGGCCAAGCCCCTGTCGATGGGCGCCGTGGCCAGCCTGAGCGCCTTCTACGCAAGCCAGGCACTGTAACAGAAAGACCCCGCTCCCCAGCGGGGTCTTTTTCTTTTTCGGGAAGACGGGAATAAGGCGGCTCCGAGGACGACGGCTCCACGGTCCATTCTTTGAATCGGGGTCTTTCAAAATGCGCGCGAACCGGTCCAACCTGCTTACGTTATTGCTTATTTTAGGAGCGGTGGCTCTGGGGGCCCAGTTCACGGTGGTGCTGGCCAGCCCGACTCCCTCCCCCACTCCCGAGGTGACCGCCAGCCCGAGCAGTTCAGCCACCCCGGTCACGGAGCAGCCGATCTCGTCCCGACCTCAGCTGGTGCTGCCGCGACGCCCCTCGTTCGGCCGCGGAATTTACCCGCCCGCCTCGCCGCACCGCAATCCGCTGGTGGTGCAAAAACGCGTCACCCCTTGAAGAACCTGGCCTGGATTGGCTGGGGCCTGATGACCTATCTGGCCCTGCTCACTGCCGTTGGCTCCTACAACTACGTTTACGGAGATCCGGCCGCCTTCGGTCCTTATTTTTACGACAAGTATGTGGCCCATTTGACCATGGTGCGCTGCCACGCGGTCGGCGCCGTGGTAGCGCTGGCCATCGGGCCTTTCCAGTTCTGGCACTGGCTGCGCCGTAGAGCACGCCGCCTGCACCGGGCCGCGGGAATTGCTTATCTTAGTGGGGTGGCGGTGGCCGCTCCGACCGGTCTGGCCATGGGCTTTATGGCCTACGGAGGGCCGCCGGCGCAGATCGGGTTCTCGATCATGGCCGTATTCTGGCTGGGCAGCGGCATGGAGGCTTACCGAGCGGCCCTGCAACGCCGCTTCGCCGATCACGAGCGGCATATGGTGCGCAATTATGCGCTCACGTTTGGGGCGGTGCTGGTGCGACTCTACCTGGCTCTGGCCATGCGCGCCGGCCTCTCCTTCGAGCTGGTCTATCCCTGGATCAGCTGGCTGAGCTGGGTGCCCACGCTGCTTTTTGCCGAACTGGCCTTTGTCAGGCGGGCTGGGAAAAGGCAGTGATGGAGTGTCGCGCGAAGACGACGAGCGGAATGGAGGGGTTCATGAAGAAATGTAGCTGTGGTGGAGAACTGGTTCAGGGCTTTATCCCCGATTTCGGCAGCCTGGCGGCATGGGCCACCATCTGGGTTCCCGGCCATCCGAGTCTGGCCAAGTCCTTTCTAGAACGAATGAAACAGGGCGGCGGCGTGTCGGTAGACAAGGACGAAGCGCTGGCGTTGGAAGCGCATCGCTGTTCTCAATGTGGCCAGGTGCAACTCTACGCCAACGCTCCGGTGATGGTAGGCACGAGCCCGGCCAGTTGATTCGTCTCTGCTTCGTCTGCCTGGGCAACATCTGCCGGTCGCCGACGGCGGAGGGCGTGATGATCCACCTGATCCGGGAACGTGGGCTACACAGCCGGATTGAGGTGGACAGCGCCGGCACCGGGGGCTACCACATCGGCGAGCCGGCCGATCACCGTTCCGTCCAGGCCGCGCGCCGGCGAGGGGTGGATCTACCCAGTCGAGCCCGTCAGTTCGTGAAAGACGACTTCGCCCGTTTTGACTACGTGCTGGCCATGGACACCGCCAACCTGGAGGCCCTCAAGCGACTGGGTGGCGAAAGAGTGCATCTCCTGCGCGACTTCGACCCACAATCGCCCAAAGGCAGCAGCGTCCCCGATCCTTACTACGGTGGGGAGCGCGGCTTCGAAATCGTGCTCGACCAATGCTTCGCGGCCTGTGAGGGGCTGTTGCAGCACTTGAGCGAGCAGCACGCTCTTTGACTCCGACTCGTCTGAGCGACGGCCGACTGGCGGTGCGCAAGACGCGAGCCGGAATGCCTCCCGAGTTTTTTGCCGCAGAAGCTCATGGCCTCGAGTGGTTACGCCCGGTTTGCTCGCTGCGCATCCCCGAGGTGCTGGAAGTAGGCCGCGATTTCTTGCTTTTGGAATGGCTGGAGCCGGCACCACCCGCCCCCGACCACGACCAGCGCCTGGGCAGAGGCCTGGCCGAAATGCACCGCGTGTGTGGCCCTCCCGGGCTGGAACGCAACAACTTTGTGGGAACGCTGCCCCAGGACAACCGCAGCTGCTCCGGTTGGTGCGAGTTTTACGTGGAAAGGCGTCTGCGCCCTCTGCTGTTGAACCACTGGCAGACCCGCTTCGAGCGGCTTTTTTCGGCGCTTCCGGGCTGGTTGCCGGAGGAGCCGCTCTCCCGATTGCATGGTGACCTGTGGGCCGGCAACGCGATCGTCGGACCCAACGGCGAGCCCTGCCTGATCGATCCGGCCGTCTACGTCGGCCACCGCGAAGTCGACCTGGCCATGATGCGCCTCTTCGGCGGCTTCAGCCCGCGTGTCTGGGCCAGCTACGCCGAGGCTTTTCCCCTGAGTGACGGCTACGCGGAGCGCATCCCCCTCTACCAGCTCTATCCCCTGCTCGTCCACGTCCACCTCTTCGGCGGTAGCTACGCGGCCCAGGTCGACCAGGCTTTGAGCCGACTGCCGGGCTGACGGACAACCTGAATAACAAACGTGAAGGCAAGGTCGCAGGCGGTCCGAAAAGTTGGCCCATCATTCCAATCGCTAACTTCAGAGTGATGCCCGCCTATTTGTTTCCCAAGGGTTCGGACGACAAAGCCGGGCTGCTTTCCCCACTGGGGCCGCGCTGGACCTACGGCGAGCTGCGCGAATCCATACGCCAGACAGGAATCCGTCTGAGAAGCAATGGCCTGGGCCCCCAGAACCGAGTCGCCGTTCTCCTACCCCACGGTGCGATGAGCCTGCTGAATATGCTGGCGGTCTCAGCCTGGTCGGTGTGCGTCCCTCCAGCCAGTGGAACCCGGCCGGCCGAGCTGCCCCGAATCCTGGGGGAGCTGCAACCGAAAGCCGTGCTCGGAGGTTTCTCGGGAGAGGGTCCCTTCTTGAGGCTCCAACAGGGAACGGGCAGCAGCATAGCCAGCTTTTTCCGCGCTTCTTGGGCTCCAGGCCGGGAGAGCTGGCTCAAAAGCTGGGCGTCACCCAGCGCCATCTGCTGCGCTGGGAGAAAGACGAAGTGCGGCCCCGTCCGGGCGCCATTCAGGACCTGGCAACGACTTTTGCAGTGTCCGTCCAGGACCTCACTTCCGAGGGCGCTCCCGCCGGCGCTCTGAAGCTCGAGGACGAAGAACTGCTCGGCTACGTGCCGCAACTGGAGCCCGGCCGTCTGGACACGCTCAAGAACGTTCTGCGCGACATGGTCACCTGCTAGCAGATCGCTCGGCTCACCAGCCGCAAAGCCGCTTCCTAAAAAACTTCCGGTCCCAACATCGCTCCGCCCTTGAGGTTTGTTTCTAGGGCAGAGCGCCTAGAAAAGCCAGAGGCCCTTGGCGGCATTCTCCTATTCCAAGAGACCATCCGGGCCCCGTCCGGCCAACCTTTTGCGTTCGTCGTTCTGGGCGCCAGCCCAAACGGCGGACCCCGGCCGCCGGGACGTATACCGCTTTGGGGTGGTCCGCATTTAGACCGGGTCTGCGTCCAGATCTTGACCAGATTTTCCAATACATACCCCTTGTCAACCGATCAAGGGTGATGACAATCTCCCTCGCCCTCTCTACAATGAATGCGGAGGCGTTATCACGATGTCGTCTGGAGAATCTCTGAGCGGATCCGAAAGGATCGCGGACTCACCCAAAGTCAGCTGGCGGCCAGTCTGGACGTCAATCAGTCCCTGGTGGCCAAGTGGGAAAGCGGGAAAGTGCAGCCGCGTTCATCCACCCTGCGCCTCGCCCTGGTTCTGGAAGTGGAGACGGAAGAGCTTCTCGCCGGCGAGTATGGGAAGGTCAGCGTCAACCTGCGAAGCGTGGACCCCAAACTGGTGGAGCTGATGGGCCAAGTCCACCGTCTGGCCATGGCGGACCGTGAAGCCCTGCGACGAATCTTAGAAGCACTGCTGACCCGCACCAAAATTCAAGAGGCCATGGCCGGTTAGGAGAGACAATGACAGCAAAACAAGTGGTTCAGGAGTTACTCTCCAAACTCCCCGATGACTGCAGCCTGGAAGACATTCAGTATCGCATCGAGACTCGGCGCCAGATCGAAGAAGGGCTGGCCGCCTTGAATCGCGGGGAGTTCCACACTCACGAGGAAGTTTGCGCCAAGATGGATCAGTGGCTCGCCGAATAGTCTGGTCCAACCCGTCCGTTCATCGCCCAAGACTCACCTCGGCACGCCAAATACTTTCTTCGCGAGTTACGTAGTACGGTCGAGAACCTGAGCAACTTTCCTAACCTGGGACGAATGGTCCCCGAACTGGAGAACCCGGCCGTCCGAGAGTTGAACCTGGGCAACTTCCGCATCATCTATCGCCTGGGAGCGCAGGATCGGCTTGAAATCGCCCGCATTCGTCACGTAAAGCGCCTCTTTGCCGAGAAAGACCTGACCTCATAGCGGCCGCAGACTCCTACGCGCAAGTTGGGTGGCCGGGCTTCGCCCGGAATCAACAGAAGCTCAGGCGCAAGAGCGTACACGACAGAGAGAGGCCTGGGGGCGCGCGGTTTTGTCCAAAACCCGGCTTCTCCGCCACAAGGGGCGCGCCCCCAGGAACAAAGATTAGCGTACCCCGAGGGAAGAGATTCTGGTGGCGGTGCCAGCTGAAAGGGCGGTGCCCAAGCGGTGCGCCAAAGGATTGGCGCACCGCTTGGAATGGCGGAAGCTGGGAGGCCGGGCTTAGCCCCGAAAATAGAATGATCCCAGGCGAAAGAACATGGCTGAAAGCTTAGAGATGGCTTGGGCGCCGCCTTAGGCCCAAACCAGTGGCGTGGCCCCAACCCAACAAACATTGGGTGCCGGCTGCAAGTTTTTAACCTGGCTGAGTGCTACCCCGAGGGTGGAGCGCCAACCCGGCCCCGGAACTGACGTTCCGGAGGCCAGGGTTTGACGGTGGGCGACTGCTGAGAGGCTGGCGCTTCGCTAGGTTCCTCCATAAAAAACCCTTTCTACACGACCATCCTTGCCGAGATACACGAGGACGCAAGTGGTCCCCAGGCAGCCATAGGGATAATACCAAGCCTGACCAACAATCCTCGGAAGCTCCTGACTGCGATAGGGTGCCCCGGAAACCCCGTCCTGATAAGCCATACCTCCGGCAGCCGAGCGTGGGAGGCTATCAGAGGTTAGAATCTTACGAGGTTTTCCCAGCTGCCTTTGAAGATCGTTGCTGGAGATACCCAGCTGCACCTTTGGTTTCGATACGATCTGCTGTATCAACACCGCAGTGAAAACAAGAACAAGGGAGAATGCAATGCCCAGAACTCTGAATCGCAATACCCTAATCTCCTTCCATTTCCACGTCGCCACACACTTTTTCACACGAGCCAGGCAAATAGGCTGCCGAAATTCCGGTTAAGTTCGTAGCCGCATCCTGAAGTGAACCGTGACCCATAGGATTGCCGCCCCAAGCTTTACTCGCCAGCGCCTGCGCCAGTTCAAAAGCTGCGCCAGCAGTAGCAATACTTACCCCTCCTATTGTTCCACCTGTCATTACCCCGGCTCCAGTTCCGGCGCCAATCCCGATAGGATTTCCACCGGATGCGCCGCCACCTACAGCTCCACCGACGACTCCACCAGCGAAAAGGAAGCAACGTTGCATCTCACAAGCGGTCCAGCAGTGGACGTACTTATCGTACACCCACACACCGCATTTGTTGGTAGTTGGAACCTTCAACTCCATCTCGTGGGCCTCGTACTGCTTTCCTCGCCAGTATGCCCAAAACAGGCAACCTGCCAACGCCATTGCGCCCGCTGCTGCCACCAAACCGTTAGGATCGGTATAATTCACCGGACTGTCGCTCACGTAGGCGTAGAGGTTAGACCCACCCCGCAATCCAATCGGATCCCTCGAAATGAACCGCCCCAGGCCGCTGTCGTACCACCGGGCTCTCATATAATGCAGCCCGGTAGCCGAATCGTAGCGGACTCCCAAGGAGCCATGGGTCAGATCTCCGGAAACCGGGGAGCAGCGCTTTTCCTTGCTCGGAAGCGGGCACGGGCGAATGCTCGGTAGGGCGCTCATGAGGGCTTTTTTCGGGGCCGCTTCCGGATTCCCCGCGGGTGGGTGGCCAGCAGCTCCTTTTTCAGGTCGGTGGGGATCAGGTGGGTGTAGCGCTGGGTCGTCCCAAGTCGCTCGTGCCCCAGCAGAGCCTGCACTGCAACCACCGAAGCCCCGCGTAACATTAAGTGGGTGGCGTAGGCATGCCTCAGGGTGTGCGGAGTGATCGAAAAGCCCAGCTCTTTGCTGTAGGTGCGCATCGCGAATTGCACGCCCAGGGTATTGCAACGCTGGCCCCGCTTCCCCAACCATAAAGCCGCTTCGTTGCCCGCTTTAATGATAAAGTCGGGGCGAATGTCTCGAATGTATTCGGTCAGGACTTGCCGCACACGCTCGCCAAACGGGACCATTCGCTCTTTCTTGGTCTTGCCGTTGTAGACGCGCAGAAGGCATTGCTCCAGGTCTACGTCGGCCAAGTCCAGGGCAACACATTCGCCGACGCGCAGCCCGGTGCAGTAGAGGAATTCCATCAAGCACCGGTCCCGGCGGCCCCAGAGATAGGGCCCGGGAGCCGCCAGGAAAAGCGCCACCTGGTCTTCCGTTGGCGCTCCGCGAGGCAGCAGCGGCGGGTGCGGAAAATGCAGGTTCTTCAGCGGGTCGGTCAGCAAATGGCCGCGCAGGTGCGCCCAGGCAAACCAGGTGCGCACCGCGCGGTGCCGGGAGTAAATGGTCAGACGCGAGAATTTGCGTTTCTCCAATTCCCGCACGTAAGCCCCCAGGTAGAGCTCGCGGACATCGTGCGGACCGGCGCAACCGTGGGCTTCACGGCAATGGCGGCTAAAGTCTCGGGACACAATCGAATAGTTGGCCAGGGTTGCCTTCACGCGGCGCAGGCTGCGCAAATGGTCCAGGAATGCATTCATCATCTCTTCGAAAGTCACGGGGCCTCCCGGGGGTGGAATTTGCGCACCACTTTGGCCAGGTCAGAGACCTCCACGCGCGTGTAAATCTGGGTCGTGTTCAGGCACGAATGGCCCAGCAGGGTCTGCAGGTGGCGCACGCCGGCTCCGCGCCGCAGCATATGGGTCGCACACGAATGCCTCAGCACGTGCGGAGTCGAGGTTTTCGGCAGTCCCGCCGCCTTGGCCAGCTGGCTCACCCGAAACGACAGCCATTTCCGGGTCAGCTGCGCTCCCCAGTTCGTCAAAAAGACCCAGGTCTTTTCAGGGTCGCGGGCCAGTTCGGGCCGGCTCTTTTGCAAATATTCTTCCAGCCAGGCCTGTGCTTCTTCGCCCAGCGGCAGCACCCGTGCCTTGTTGCCCTTGCCGCGCTCGATGCGCACCACCCCGTTCGAAAGATCCAGCTGCTGCAGCATCAGCTCTCGCAACTCGGTGTTGCGCAGGCCAGTCCCGTAGAGCAGCTCCACGATGGCCCGGTCGCGCAGTCCGCGTACCGTGCTGGTGTCGGGCGTTTCCAGCAGGCGCAGCACTTCGGTCTCGCTCAGGATGGCGCGCGGCAGTCCTTTGGGACCGCTCGGTATTTCGAAGTCGGTGCCCACATCCAGCAGCAGGAAGTTTTCTCTGTACAGGAACTTCACGAAGCTTTTCACGGCGCACAGCTTGGCCTGCTGGGTCTTGGCCGTGATCGGCTTGCCCTGGAATTGCAGCTGGGACAGTTCCAGCCGGTAGCCCTCCAAATGGCTGCGCGTCAGCCGGCCCAACTGGGTCACGCCCTGCCTCTCCAGGTAGGCAAAGAATGGCTTCAGCTCCTGGCAATAAGCCTCGCGCGTGCGCTGGCTCCAGCCTTTCACCAGCTCGATGTAGTCACGAAAGCGCGCCTGCCAGGAGCGCAATTCCAGGTCCTGTTTCATACTCGTTCCCCTTTCGTTGCAACGCCCGCCACCCAAGAAGAGAGATCTCCTTGGTTAGTGGGTCTTTTTCAGTTGTGTTTTTAGAGTCGGTTGAAAGAAAAATGAGGTGGGAGTAGCAGTTGGCTGTTTTTTGGGCAGTTAGGCCATACGCCATCAGGCCAGACTCGGGATCGAAGACAAAACGCTAGAGCTTTTTTCCGCAAGCTCGCAAGGTCGGACCGAAAGACGTGTTTCCGCCAATGCCCATCAGGGTTTGCACCTTGCGACCCCCCGCCCGCAAGGTCCGCTAGCTTCCTTTTGGGGTCGGGGATCAGCTCGTGGAAGCCAGCTTTTGCGCCAGTTCAGCCGGGGTCAGCAGCGGTAGTCTCACGCCGCGGGAATTGTGGACCAGCAGCCGGTAGCGATACTGCTTGCCGTTGCCGCCGGACACCGTCTCCAAATACTCCATCTCCACCAGGTCGGCCAGACTGTCGCGCAATCTGTGATCCTCAACCCCCAGGGCGTCACGTAGGTCTCTGCGCGAAAAGCTGAAGTCTTTTGCGCTGTTGTCGCTGGCCATCTCGGCCGTCCACTGCTGCAGCCGTTGCCAGAGCTCGCGGGACGCATAGTTCAGCTCGTGCAAAGAACTGGCCAGCACTTCCTTCGCTAAAGTGTAGGCCAGCGCGTAGTCGTCTTCGGACGCCAGCACGTAGGTCGTGCCGTCCTCGGTGATGCCGCGCTCGCGCTGGTGCTGGTGCAAGAA
>JALHOV010000079.1 GCA_022842865.1 Vulcanimicrobiota bacterium
GCCGAGTTTCTGGCCGACCTCGGCAGTCTTTTGGCCGGCGGCCTTGAAGCGGTCAAAGACCTCCTTTTGGTCTTCCAGCAGGCTCTGGTAGCGAGGCAAGCTTTTGTTGTTGTATTGCTGATTGGCTGCCTGACGGGCGGTATGAATGTCGGTGCTGGCCGTCGTCAAAGCGGCGCTGACCCCCTGGGAGGCGAGCAGCAAAGTCGCACCTACTTTCTGCTTGAAGCCGCTAAGGCCCGCGTCCGCTCCCTGGAAGACCCCTTCCAATATCTTCAACTGGTCGCTCACTAAAACGTCCACCAACCAGCTCGACACTTTACCACTGCTGTCAGGCACTTTGACCCGACCGGACTCGTCTAGAAACTTGGTCAGTTGTCCTACGTTGCGCGCTGAACTGTCCCCGTTCTTTTCCAGGCTGACCTGCATCTCTCTGGTTGTCTTGTTGACTTCGTCCAGGTTGCGATCGGCGCTTTTGTCTAACTCGACCAGTTGGTCCCGGCCCTGATCACTGATCTTGCTGACCTGGGCGACCTGGTCGGTCAGCTGGCTCTGGGCCAGCAGGTTTGATTGGATCAACCCTTTGCAGGTCTCCAAGGTTTGCCCTAGTTGTTCGACCGAGCCTCGGCTCTGCTGATCGCGGGCGGCCCCGGCCTCCTCCATTCCCTGGCGCAGTTTGCTAGACAGTTCCAGGTACTCGGCCTCGCCCTGGCTGGCCGTCTGACGGAAAGTTTCGCGATGCTGGTCCACCTCTGCCAGCAACCCGGCCAGGCCAGCCGAAGCGCGCTGAATGCCCCCTTCCAGGGTGCTCAGGTGCTGGTTCTTCTGCTCCAGGTCTTCGTTGGCCACGGAGCTGGCTGCCATCCACTGGCTGAGGCAAGCCTGAAGATCGTCTAAATCCAGGTCGAATTCTTGAATAACGCTCATGCTAACCAGTCACCTTATTGCAGACGCCTTTGACTCGGTCCGGAAGCGCGTAGACCTTCTTGTAGAGCGGAACCACGGAATCACGCACGGTCGCTTGGAACCCGTTGGCCGCGCCCAATAAGGAAGTGGCATAGTGCTCGACCTCGCCCCCCTTCTGACCGCCCAGCCTCTGCATTTCCTTCACGCGGAGAGCGGCGTTGCACTCGCCCGAGGCGTTTCCGCCTCCATACCAGTCGGTAGAACTGGCTACTTTCATTTCCCGAAGACGCTGATCCGACGATAGACGACATTTTTTGCTCAACTCGCTGGCCATCGCATTCAGCTTGACCGAGAGAGCAGCCATCCGCTCACTGAACTGCTTTACGTCCTTTTCGATGCGCGGCGTCAATTCCGAATCCACCAGGGACTTGAAATCCTTGCGACGGTCCTGAATTGCGCGCTCCACAGCCTTGACCCGCTGGTCGGTGACAGCGCGCAGTTTCTCCTCGACCGCATCCAGTCGGGCCACGCTCTTGTTGAGCAACTCGGCGGTCTCTTCCTTGAAGCGAAGGAGCGCTTTCTCGGTCTTTTCCTCGATGGTTGCGGCCTGACCAGTCAATTGGGCGGCCTGCCCGCGCAAATCGGTCAGGCGCTGCCGTAACTGGGCCTGGCTAGCTTGAAGCTCTTGACGCTGAGCAGCTACCTGGGCATTCTGGGTGTCGATTCGAGCGGCGGCCTGCTCCGCGGCCTCACCGAGACGTGTATCCAACGCGACCAACCTCTGACCGAACTGGTCGAAACGAGAACTGAACTTGACTTCGTCTTCGTAAAGAACCCGGGTCTCCGCCCTGGCTCCCTCAGTCAAAGCATGTACCGCTTGACGAACTTCGCCGGCACGACTGGCCAGGTCGGTCATGTCCCGCAACGTTTGTCCGGCAACTTCCAATAAATCTGCCACTGGAGACCCCCTCTTTTTTAGAACCAGCCCAGATTCTGAGCGGCGCTGTAAAGGCTATAGTTGATAGAAACAACGTTCGGCTGCAGCTTGTGAGCAAGGTAGCTGGTGAAAGTTGCGTTGGCGCTGGATACGGTGCTGGCGATTGAGCGCACTTCTTTCTCGACCTGGCCCAGCTCGCGTGAGAAAGAATCAGCCGCTTTGCGCAAGTCACCGGCGAACGTACGCACCATGTCCTGGTTGAGGTAGGTGTCGCTGGCCGTCTGGAGCCTGCCAAACTGCTGCTCCAAAACGGAGAGCCGCAGATCCATGGCCCCAGCAACCTCAGTGTAAGAACTTTCCAGCCGGTCGATCTGAGCCTTCAGCTCCTTGTCCAGCTGGGCGTGCTCTTGCAGCAGGCCGGCCAGGGCCTTATCCAGGGCAGTTACGACTTCCTCTGCCTCTTTCTCCACGTTGCCGAGGTAAGTCTTGAACTCCTGATAGTAGCCACCAAGCTTAGCTACGTTGCCGTCAGCGGCGGTTCGCAATTCCTTCATCTGGGTACTACAGGTGGCCAACTGGGCGGCCATCAGACTGGCCTGGCTGTCGGCGCCTTCGCCGGCGGCCTTGTTGCTGGCGCGCAGCGCCTCGGCGGCGCCGGCCACGCTAAGCTCAATCTGAGCGCCGTCGCTTTCCAGTTGGGTCAGGGTCTGATGAACTTCACTGTCGCGTTGGTCGATCTCGGCCTGCAGCGAGTCCAACAAGGTCAGGGCGGCGGCTAGCGAGGCTCGAGTTTCGGAGACTTCGGTCGTCAACTGGCGGGAGGCCGCCTGGCTGTTTTGCTCGACCAGGGCCAAACGCTCCATCGTTTTGCGGGCCAGTTCGCTCATCTCTTGAGCGCGATTGGTGCTTTGCATTATGAGATCTTCGAGTCCGGTCATAAGGAGGGCTTAGATTCGCCTCGATCCAACGCTTTTCCTGGCAGGGCCAGCTGGACGGGCCGCAGAAATACCACCGCCGGGTCAGCCGAAAGAAAGTTAGGGGGAATTCCTTGGGACTGCAGTCCGATATCCAGGCCGCCATGGTTGCGGCCGATGAATTGGCGATGGGCGCACGCCAGCAAATCGCAGCGATTGACGACCTGGACCAGCAGGTTGCCGCCGGCAACACCCGATTGACCGAACTGGTTTCGCTGGGCGCCCGCTCGTTGCTCGACCTGCAGAACCTGCTCACCCGCATGGATGGGGCCTTGAGCCAGGGGGTCAGCCGCTGGGAGGCTCAGACTACGGAGCTGGAAAACCGCACCAGTTCGCTGCAAGCCAGTATGGTGGCCGAATTAGACCAGGCCGACCAGTCGGTCGAAAAATTGCTTCCGCTGGTCCAAGCCGCCCTGCAGGCAGTGGAGACCACCGTGCGCCAGAGCCAGGAGCAACTGCAGAGCTTGCAGTCTGAGAATGAGAGCCTGGTGCGCCAGGCCGAGGAGCAGGCGGCCCTGGCGGAAACGCAAGCACAGGCAATGTTGGGCCAGCTGCAGGGAGAAAAAGACGAGCTTCAGCGCCACTCTCAACAACTGGAAACTTCCTGGCAAAAGCTGGGAGCCGAAATCGATGGACAACTACAGACCCTGGTAAGCGACTTCGAGGCGGCCGGCTCCGCCGCCGATACCGCCCTCAAGAATGCCCTTGAGGCTTTTGGCCAGGCCGCCAGCCAGTGCGAGAGCGGCGTGCGCGCCACGCTGGTCGAGGTCACCGCCGAAGAGATGGGCAAATTGGCAACGGCCCTGGGCCAATGCCTGACCGACTTGCAGGCGCTCGGCCAGCACCCTCGCAAGCTCAGCGAGCAAGACCTGACCACTCTGCAGAATAAGATGGTCAAAACCAAGGAGCCGCTGGGGTCGATGGAACGAATGCACCAGAAAGCCAGAAGTCTCGAATTGTTAGACTTTTAAGGAAGAGTGACGCAGCCATGCCCCTGATCGAAGAATTCTCCTCTCGCATCGACGCACTCATCGAGGTCGTTCAATCCGTGCGCGCGAGTTGCCTGACAACCTATGAAGAACACCAGGAGGGGCGCCGGCGTGTCGACAGCGATCGACAGAACCTGGCTCAAAAGGTTTCGGGAGCGGCGGCGGCCGTTGCTTCGCTCACCGACCTGGCGGTACGACTGCAAGGCCAGTTGCAACAATTGGAACAAGATTTACTGCAAGAGGCCGTCAGCCTGGCCAACACCAGCCAGCGCCAGATGGAGACCCTGGAAAGCCAGGGTCGCGATACCGGAGAGCAAATACGCAAACTGGTTCAATCGGTGGGCGCGGCTCGGCAGGAAGCCGAGACGCGGCGGCGCGAGCTAGAGGAAGCGGGCGACCAGTGGGCACAGCAACTACAAACCGAGGGACAGGAATTGGGTCAGGCCGCCGCCCAGGCGCTCGCCAGCCTGGATACGAGCCAGGGCGTAGCCACCAAAACCTACAATTCGGCCCTGTTTGCCGAACTTTCGGCCGGATTGCGCAACCTGCAGACCCATCTGGAGGCAGGCGCCGGGGAGAACTGGCCGGGTGCCGCCCGCACCCTG
This sequence comes from Vulcanimicrobiota bacterium, assembly GCA_022842865.1. Taxonomy (GTDB): domain Bacteria; phylum Vulcanimicrobiota; class Xenobia; order Xenobiales; family JADMJV01; genus JADMJV01. Next base: position 4,409 of record JALHOV010000079.1, read on the forward strand.
AAAGAAGCGCTGACAGGTCCTCAACTGGGCGAAGTTCGCGAGTCGGTGACACTTTTTGTCACCTCCGCACAAGAGGCACAGGCGAGCCACCTGGCCTCGGTGCAGCAGAACGCCAGCGATATGCGCCAGAGCGAGCGGAGCGAAACGGAAAGCCTGACCAGACTGGTGGCGGAGGAACTGCCCGAAACGGCACGGCGAGCTAGCGTGGACCGGGCCGAAAAGGCACTGCGCCAGATGGCCGAAGAAACTGCCAAACTGGGACTGGTGGCCGGCAATATGTCGGCCTACCTCAACAAGGAACAGGATCCGTTCCTGCCCGCCGTGCGCGAATTACATCTGGCTTTGAAGGCAATGCTGAAATGATCAACGTCCGCGAAAGCGCAGAACTCTCCGCCAAAAAGAACGCCGCCTTTGTGCCCGCTCTGAACCGTGTCGCTGGAGCCTCGGGGGAACTGGTCCAATCGGTTGAGCAACTGGGTGCTTCCGGCGTTAGCGCCCTGGGCCTTGTGGAAACAGAACTGGCCGCCATTGCCCCCGCCGTGGCGGCCTGCCAGGCCGCTCTTCGGGAGGGGCAGCAGACCGTGTTGCAGCGCCTCCAGGGCGCGGAAGACCGCCTCCGATCCGTGCGCGGCCTGATGCAAAATTCCCAGTCTCAACTGGCCCAGGCCACCGCCTCGGTAACCAGGGACGCCCAAAGTCTGTTGGCCGTTTTCCCGGCGGCGCAATCGAAGTTGCACGCCGCCCTGGAAGCTTATAAGGCGCAGATGCGCACTGATCAGAACGCGCAGACCGCTGCCGCCGAAACCTTGCGAGCGACCTTAGACAAGTTGGGAACTCGGGTGGCTCGCCTGACCGAACAGGCTGGCGAATGCACCCAGGCAGCCGACCGCCAGATTAGCCAGGCCTGCAGCGCCGCCGAAACGATTGTGCCCGAGTTGAGCAAAAGCCGGGCGGAAGTCGACGGCCAGATCCGGGCCGCAGGCCAAAGTTACGCCGCCACCCTGGCTGAAGTTCAGGCAAGCATGGTGCAACCGCGCACCCAGCGGCTAGCCGAGGAAGTGCGCACGGACCTGTCTGAACAGGTGGCCAGGCCCGCCCGCGCCTCGGTGGAGCAATTAGCGCAGCAAGCCGAGGAACTGGCCCAACAGATGCAACAACAAGAGCAAGAAAATACACCTTCGCGCCAGAGCCTGGACCGCACTTTTAAGGAGATGCAGTCGGGCCCCCAGTTGCGTCCCCTGGTCAAGGCCAGCAAATCGGTGCTGCAAAAAGTGGGCAAACTAAGTTCGCTCGGGCCGCTGGCCCAGTCGCTGTAAAGGAAGGTTCCGATGGCTACACTGGAAGATAGTCTGGATGCTCTCAACCTGGAGATGGAGCGGGCCGATGCTCGCCTGGGCGAAGTGGCTAAACGCAGCGGCGACGCCTCCGCCACCGTGTTGGCCCTACATCAGCAAGTGAATTTGGAATCTCAAAAACTAGTACCTTTAAGCGCTGCGCTCACGGCGCATCTAGAGAATCGCCGCCGGGCTGCCGAAGAGGGCCTGGACCGGCTGCAAGGCAAACTGGGAGGCCTGGAAAGCGAACTGGGAATTCGTGAGCAGGCCACCCGGGCTCGGCTCGAGAGCCTGCAGCCGATCGTAGAACAGCTGAGCCAGGTTTTGCAACGATTGCAACTGCAGTTTCTGGATCAGCAGCAGAGCACTGAGAGCGCTCTTCAGCAGGCCGCCGAGCGGAGCCGTCAGGCGTTTGCCCAGAGTCAGGCGGCGCTGGTAGCGTTGGACCGCTTTGTCCAGGAAGATTTCACTCCTCGCCTGGCCGCCCACGAGCAAGCCAACGAAACGGCCCGTGAGCAGTTGGCGCAAAAGGTACAGCAACTGGTTTTGCCCGCCCTGGAAGCCCAGCTGAAGACCCTGAAGGTTCGTATGGACTCGATTGCTCAAGCGCTAGCCGAGCAGAGCCAGAAAGCGGGAGAGCAGGTCCGGACGCAAACCGAACAATCGCTGGCCGACAGCGAAGCGGGAACCCGCCAAAGGGTCCAGACGCTGACCGAGCAGACGGCCCAGTCGACCCAGAAACTGGGCGAGGTCACCAGCTTGATGGGTGCCGCCATGGGCGAACAACAGAAAGCTGACCAGGCTTTGCTGCAAGCCCTGCAGACGGTGGTCCCGCAGGTGGACAAACTGGCCAAAATTCCCCAGCGCCTGGAAGAAGTACTCAAAAAGGCCCGGGTGATCCGCTGACCAGCAGGAAAACCCCAGCATCACGCTAATTCCTAAGTGCTTTGGAAACCGACGTTCCGATCCTTATCGAGCAGAGCCGGACTCGCTGTAGCGAGTTGGAAGAATGCACACGGGACGGCGCCCGGGCACTGGACGGCCTGGCTGGAGTCGCAGACCAGGTTGCCGCTCGACTCCAGGGGGTGGAAGAGCGAGAGAGCTCCACCCTATCCATCGTTCAGCAAAGACTGGAGCGGGTGGACGAGCTGCTGGACCAGATGCTCAGTCAGTTGCAGCATACCATGACGGCTACCGAAACTCAGGTTCAGGCCGCACAAACGGGTAGCTCCGAGAGCATCGGTACACTCTCAAGCGGAATCACAAAACTGGAACAGCAAGCCCTTCAACACGTGACCGACAACTGGTCGCATCACCGCTTCCAAACCACCGAAACCGAAGGGCTGCAAGGGCAGTTGAACAGCCTGATGACCGCCCTGGACGCCTCTACCGAAGCAGCCATCAAGCACGCCCTGCAGATTCATCAGCAGGTGGAGACCAAGCATGCGCAGGTGAATTCGGCCGCTCAGAAATTGCAGACGGATTTTGGTACGTTCAAGGGCGGGGTCGATAAGCACCACCAGTCGCTGCGGACCCAGTTGGACAGCGCCAAAGTCAAAAGCCGCAAACAACTGGAAGACTTCCAGGCGGAACTACAAAAGCAGCTGAACACCGCCAACACTCGGGTCGAAAAGCTGCTCCAGGAAACCTCCCGGAACCTGGATACCAATCGAGACGGCGTCGAACAGTTTTTGGACGGTGTGCTGGGCTTTCTGGAAAACGCTAAGGTGCTTTTGGAGCAGCGGCTCACGCCACCCGTGAAGTCCATCAACCAGTGTCTGGACGCGGTTCAGCCGGTTTTGAACTTGCTGACCACATTACGCTCGATTGGATTGATCTAATGTCGCAGATCGAGGCTTTTGATGCAGAACTGGGGGACTTAGCGACCCTTTTGGGCACCTGGTTGCGAGCCTCACAGCAGACCAGCGAGCAGATGAAGCTGGAGACCCAGGGGGTCAACGTGGCGCGCGCCGACCTGGAAACAGCCCTGGCCAGTGCGGAACGGCAGAGCGGCTCGCTGCACGATCAGGGTCAACGCTTCGAGCACTCGGCCAGCGGGTTTTCGGAACGTCTGGACGGCCTCGCCCAGACCCTGCAGAAGGGCCTGACCCAGGCCGGCGAATGCTGCCATCAACACGGGCAGACCGTCACCACCGCCTCGGAAGCGGTGCGAGCCTCCAATGCCGCTTCGGGCACCAAACTGCAGACCGACCATCAGGGGGTAGGTGGTTCCTATGCCGCTATCGCCAAACAGCGGACCCAATATCGCCAGGATACCGGTCAACACCATCAGGTTGCCCAGCAATTTTTGCAGGGCAACCAGACACGCCTCAAGACCGAGCAAGAAAAAGTGGCAGGTTCTGCCGACACTTGCGGCTCGCAGCTGGGCGCCCTTTCGAGCGACCTGGATCAACACCTGAAAGGTGCAATTAGTGTGGCTACGGTTGCCACCAACAATTGGCTCGGTCAGGACATGCACACGACCGTGTCGGGAATGGTAACCGGCCGGCTGGAAAACACCCTCAGCCACTTGAAGAACTACGGCAATCGGGTGCAGACTTTTCAAGAGGATGCCAAAGTATTCGGAGATGCGGTCGTGGCCACCGTGCAGAAGCTCACTCACGACCTGCCTGAGAATCTCCGAAAGCACGCTCTGAATCCGGTGCTCGATCACGGCAAGGACCTGGTCATCAATCAACTGGTGGAGACTACCAGCGTGATCGTTATCGGCGCCGGTATCTCCAGCGCCTGTGTGGGTGCCATGCCGGCGCTCAAGGTGGTTTCCGTTACGCTGAAGGGGCTGCTGGCCATTTCCAGCGTGGCCGCCAGCGGCAAGCTGCGCGCAGACGACCCGAGCCGTTACGAGGAAACCGATTTGAGGGGCGTGGGCGGTCCGGGCTTTGGCGCCGGCTCTCGCGAGGGCGGAATCATCGGGGCTGCCGCCATGGCGGTAGGAACTTTGAATCTGGGACTGGCTGCCGTGCAGCAGGGTGCCAATCAAGTGGCGACCGGCGTCCAGGGAGCCGTCAACCAGGGGGTGCATCAGGTGCAAGATTTTGTGCACGAGCTATTTTGTCCGCTGTGCGGCAAGAAGTGTGAGGCAGCGGCCTGATGTCAACACAGAAAGCAAAGTGTCCCACCCACGGCACGGTGCCGGCGAGCCCCGGAGTGCCTGGCTCAGCGGCTCTGCGGGCCAAGCGGGCCACGGGGTGCCCGACGTGTAAAGGCGCGGGAGGAGGTTACATGAAGAGGTGCCCAACTTGCGGGAGTGGCAGCAACACCCTGGGAATACCTAACGTCAGCCCCTTTGCGACCAGGCCCTCACCCGACGCCAAGCTGATGGTCGTGAGCGGAAAACTGACCTGGGTCAGTGGTGAGCAAGCGAGTGCAATGAAAGCACAAAAAGAAGAGGACATGCGACTCACCCGCGTTCGCGGGGTCGCCAGCGGTTTGCTGGGTCAAGTCGGCAAAGCAGCGGAAAGAGAAAGCGAGGCCGCTCTGGCCCGTGCTGCAGCAGCGAGGCTCCAGCCGGAGATTCCGCTACTTGGAACGACCGCAGCCGTCAAAGCCGCCGAAGCGGCGGGGCTAGAGGCTTATGCCGCGCGCCTGGCTTTCGCGGGCGGCAAACTGGGAACCCCTGCCGGCGCGGTGTTAACCGGAGTCCAGGTGCTCTACGAGGGTTACCGCGTTCTCCACGACCCCCATGATCCGCGCGACGAAGTGCCCTACAATCCCGCCCAGGCTCAGCAGTTGGAAGACCAAAACCCCAGCGATCTCCTGGGCACGGGCACCTCTAGAAAGCCGATTGAATACAAATGAGCTTTACAATGGAAGAGGCCGTGGCGGCTTTGCTCGCCGACGGTCCGGCCGTTAACGCCCAGATCCAACAACTCAGCCAAAACACCCGGGTGCTACAGGAGCGGGTGCGCGACTACGAAAGCGAAGTTCAGTCCCTTGAGGCCGGCCTGGCGGAGCAAGAAGCCGCGCTGGGCAGCGCGGCCCAATCGCTAGAACAATTGCTGGGTGAGTGCCAACGCGAACTGGATTTAGAGATGACCGAAACCGACAACGCCGTGCTGGCGCTGCAACGGTTCTTGGGACTGACCCAGGGCGAATTCCACAACCAGATGGAAATCGCTTCTGGCAAGCTAAAGGCGCTGAGCCACCAGTTGGACGGCCTGAATCCGGTCTTGCAGCAGGCGGTGGTCCACCAGAAGGACGCCTTTGGCAAAACCCAGCGAGCCATCGACTCGGCCACCGACACTTTGGGCAAAACTGTAGCCAAAGCGATGGCCGAATACGATGGTTTGAAGCGCAACGTGGCCGGCAATCAGAAGTTGATGGCGACCCAGGTGGGCGCATTGGTGGCCCAGGTCAAGCAAGTGCAAACGCGTAGCTCCCAAAACACCCAGAAATTGGTGGCCAATTCTCAGAGCATCGTCAGCAACTTTGAATCGAATCTGAAGACTTCACTGCAAACCAATGTGAACAAGCCGGGCGAACAGATGCAGGCGGGGATGAAAAATCTCACCACCTACGCCGAAAAAGAGTTGCAGAAGTCCTTGAACTTCCTGGCCCAGCAGGGCCTGAATCGGGCCCTGGGAGCCCTGGGCAAGATCTCGGAGCGCAACGGCTCGATTATCAAAGACCTGCAGCGTCTGGTGCCTGGAGAATTGTCCCAAGGCGCGCGGTCTTTAGGCAACATTCTGATGAACCTGGACACCATTCTCAAGGCTCTGGCGAAACGAGCCGTCAACTGGCTGACCGGGATCATCAACGCGGGGTTAGACTGGTTTAGCGAGAAGACCGGGATCAACCTGGATTTCGTGAAGAACTCGGTCAAGGCCATCAGCGGGTTGGCCCTGGCCGGCATCGACCTGATGGCCGGGCAAATCCGCCTGGCCAAAACTTTGATCACCAATCCCGCCAACCTGACCAAAGAGATCGAAAACCTGGTCACGGACGCGCGCGGAGCGGCCCGGGCGATGGGCAAACTGGTGGGTGTCTGATGGAACTTTTAACCCAGTTTGAACCGGCGCTGCAGGCGCTCAAAGCGCTCGGTGCCCGCGGCGCGCAGTTAGAGGAGCAAGTCAAAGAGCTACAGACTCGCACCGAAGAAAAACGCACCGGCTTCCAGACCAGCAGCCGCGACCTGGTGCCGCGCTGCCAGGCCCTGCTGGCCAAGTTCGGCAAGACACAGGCGGCAGTGCAAACTTCCTTCGCCCACACCAGCACCCAGGTTCGCAATTTTCGTGGCCGGATCAACGAACTGTATCAGCAGTGCGAGACCGATGCTCAGCGACTCTTTGAAGCCATCGGCCGCCTGCAAACGGAACACGATACTCTGCATCTCGCCGCCCAGGAAATGGAAGAGACCACCAAGCGCTCGGTTTACGACCACGGCGTAGCGGTCCAGGACCGCATGCAGCAAATCGCACCCAAGCTCGAAACCCTGGATGAGACGCTGGGCAAAAAGATCGTGCCAGCGGCCCAAACCTTGGGTAAGGAGGTGGCCACCCAGACCACGGGGCTCAGCCGGCACGTCGAGACTACCGTTGTACCCGCGCTACTCAAGCAGACCGACGAGCTGGGCCGACATTTAGAAGAAAGCGCAACTCAGGTCAAGAACAAAGCGCAGCAGTTAGCCACCGAGGTAGAAACCAGGACCGAAGCGCTGATGCGGGAGGCCCTGGCTTCGGCCCAACGCATCCACACGGAATCGAATTCGCGGCTTCTCCGTCTGGCGGGTGTGATTCCGGCCGACATTGAGGCAATCTTTACTCTAATCAAGGAGATCCAGCGAGCCATGCGCGGTCTCCACATGAATGCGCGCAAAGCCACCGGTGTGCTGGACGTGATTTTAGAAATCGTCTCGGACCTTGTGCAACTCCTGAAAGATATCGAAGCGGGAGCCACCTACTGATGCCCGAGACATTGGCTCCAGATTGGGAGACCGCCTGGGAAGCCGGCACTCGGGCGGCCGCTGAGGGCCGCTTTGACGAGGCCGTGGAAAACCTGCGGACGGCCGCACGGGCCGCGGATGAATTCGAAGATACGGATGCTCGCAAGTCCGATACCTTCTATGTGCTGGGGAGCACGCTGGCTCGTCTCGAGCGCGTAGAGGAAGCCGATCCAATTTTGACTCGCGCTCTGACGCTGCGTACGGAGGCCCTGGGCATGGGTCATCCTCAGGTAGCCGCCACACTTTATGTGATGGGGGAAATGTATCGGCAGGCAAACCGTTACACCGAGGCCCAGCACGCTCTGGTCGTGGCCTCCGAAATTGTTGAGAAACTGGAGCTGGAGAATGAACTGGCCGGTGACATTTCCATGTCGGCCAGCCTGGTCCTCAAGAAAAACGGATTGGTGGAAGAGAGCTTTCGGCACGCCACCCGGGCCGCTCAATTCATGGCGCCGGACAACCGGTGGCGAGCCAGTTTGCTGGAGTTGGGCGCCAGCCTGGTCGTGTCCCTGGGAGCCTACGATGCGGCGGCAGATCTTTTTGCCCGCATTGCCGCCGACCAGCAACCCGGCCAGGAGCAGAACGAGACACTCGCCGCGCTGGCCGACATGCAGCTGCTGCAAGGCCTCTGGGAAGAGGCGCTGAAGACCGTAGGCACGGCTTTGCAGGTCGAACCCAGAGATGTAGCCCTGTTAAGGCGCCGCGCTGTCTGCCAGTCCCGCCTGGGGGAACCTGACGAAGCAGAAGCCAGCCTGCTCCTGGCTCGTGAGATTGCCTTCAGCGGCCAGGCCGAGTTCACCAAGATGATGGCCGAAGTCAATGTCCGGGCCGAGCGCTGGGAGAAAGCTGCGGAACGTTTCGAAGAGACGTTACTCCAGGTCGAGCGCGATCCTCGAATGCGGGCAGAGGTCCGTCTGGCCTTAGGGAAAGTCTATTTGCAGCTCAACCGACCCGAGGATGCGGGCCGCCAGTTCTCTCGGGCCGCCAGCGCCAGACGGCGGATGAAGCGACCTCCCATCGTGCTGGTAGCCGAAGCGCTGCAGCTGCTCGGGACCGTCCAGAATGGGTTGGGCCGACCCAAGCGGGCTTACCGCCGGTTGTCTGATGCCTTGACCTTGATGGAAAGCGATCTAGTGCCCCGGTTGGCCATGAGCGAGGAAGAAAACGCCGCAGCCTATCAATTGACTCTGGCCATCCTCCTCGAATTGTCAATTTGCCTGGAGCGGCTCGAGCGTTTTTCAAGCGCGGCCGGAGTGCTCAAATCGGTCATGGATGCGCGTCAGGCCAGCACCGACGCCGAACTTCTGCAGCTGGCCGACCAGGCGGACCGGCTCTCGGCTCTGTACGACAAGGCTGGCAAACCACGCAAGAGTCGTCGTCTCGCCCAACTGGCGGAGTATGTGCGCAACTCCCATTCAGCGGAGTAGCAGTCGCCGGATCTCCTCGCCCGCAGCCTCCGCTTCCACGCGCACGGCGAACTGCCCCGAAGGGTCGAGCAGAAAGTAATAGCGCTGACCTTCCACCAGGCTGTTCTCCAGTCCCGAGCCGTCGCGGATGGGCGAAACGCGCATCCCGCCGCGCTCCAGGTTGGTGGAGAAGCTGAACAGCAGCTCGTGGGCAGGTGGATTTCCGCGCAAAATGTCGATTTCTTCCAGCCTGCAGAAGACCTGGTAAGATCCCGGGGGTTGTTCCACGCGCAGGTGAGCCAGGCGAGCGTGCACCACGCCGATCTCGGGGGTGAGCACTTCGGCCAGTGGGCGGTGAAAGATACGAGTCGCGGCGACCTCCCAGGTGAGCAGAATGAGCAGCACGAGCAATTTCCGCATCGCAATCAAGAATTCCCCTCCCCGACCACTGACTGGATCGCTTTGAGGGCGGTCTGCACTCGATTACGATAACCCATCAGATTGGCATAAGCCACCCCGCCTGCCATCACGCCGATGGGGCCAAGGAACCAGAGACCTAAAATAGCGGAACCTCCCAGCGCGTAGGTTCCCACACTGAGACCGAATGCCTTCCCCGAAGTGGAGCCAAAAGGAATGTAGTAAAGTTCCTCCATCTTGTTGACCAACTCCTCCAGTAGCTCGAGCAGGGCAGATCGGGTTTGATCGAGCAGTTGCCGGGCCAGGGCGGCCTTGTCGCGCACTTCGAACTGGGTCAGGTCGAGTTCGTTTTGGTCGACGGCAAAAATCAAACGAACGCCCACGTGGTGTTGGCCACGACCCAAGAAGGTGTTCGGCTTGCTCAGCTGCCAATCCAAGTCGTGACTGGCCACCACCGCTCCATCCCAAACGAAGTCGATGCGCTGCTTACAGCCACGGTAGCACTGGACGGTCAGGGCGGCGCCGATGGGATCGCCCTCGTTTCGCCAGCGTAAAAAGGTGCCCTGTTTGAGCACCGGTTTGCACAACTCCGCCCGGCTGTCCAAAGCATTCAATGTGGGGCGGTCCGGCAAAGGCGCGATTTGACGCACGCCCACACAGAAAACCGGGAGATTGGCGCGCGACTTCTCGTATTGAAGAATGACTTCGCCAGGCGTGTTCAGCAGCCCGCGCAGCAGCGGGCTGTCGTAGCCGCGCTGAAGCGGACGGCCATCCAGAACGACGGGAATGGGACAGACCCAGCAGCGCTGAGCCACGGCCTCATATTCTTCGGCAGTGTTGCGGACCAGGTGAGAAATGGAGGTGGCCAGAGTTTTTGAGAGTGTGCGTGCCCGCGGAGGGCGGCTGGCCACCAACAGGAAGCCGGTTTCCCAAGAGGTGCTGGTAAGTGTGACCTGTTTGTCCATCTTGACCCGCCCTCCCCCACAGTGCCACTCGACCGACTCGGTGGTGGCGCTGGCGCAGGAGCGCAGTGCGGTGACCAGATGAAGCCTCTCGCGTTGAGGGGGGATTTGTCCGCTCATGACCAGGTTGAGCAACTCCGTAGCCTCGAGCAGAAACGGTGCCTCAAAGCGTACGGTTACGGTGCTGCGGGCAAAGGCGATGGTAATGGACGGGGCTTTCAAGACGACAGCCGCCTGGACCAGCTTGACCAGCCACAAGCCCGACCCGGGCAACTGAAACTCGGCCAACTTCTGGCGGGCTTTGAGCGAGTCCAGTGTGAAACTGGCCGTGTCCAGATAGGTGCCCTCGCACCGAAGCTTTTCGATTTCATCCATGCCTCACCTCCTTCCCGGAATACCGCTGAGGACGGTGAGGAATTCTTCGGTGCCCTGAAAAAAATTGGCCACGTGTTCCTTGAGGTCGGCGGGAGCCAGTTTTTTGCCGCTCTTGTAGTAGCCGGCGGCGGCCAGTCCGATGCCGGCGGTAATTCGTTTAGCGCCGAAAGCGGCGACGAGGGCGTCCAGAGTGTAGGCGCTCAGGGTCCCGGCTCCGGGCACGAATTTGAGCACTCCCGAGGCCACTTTGGCGCTGGCGAACCAGTAAAGGGTGGTCATGACCACTCCGCGCAGCAGGTCAGAGGCCAGAGCGGTGGCATCGGCCAGGCTGACTTCATAGCCGTAAGCCTGAGCGATGTCGACGATCATCTTGGCCCAAACGGCCAGGGTGGCGGTGACGTCGGCACCGGGCACCGGAATGGCGAACATGGCCACCGCTGCCCCCCGTGAGCAGCCGATGACGATGGCCTGGGCGCGCTCATCCGGGTCGACCGACTCGGTCGGCTTTTCCTCCAGCTCCAGATCGGCCGGGAAGTGCTCGGGTTTCTGAAACGCCTGCTCGAGTTTCTTTCGCAGGCGCCTGGCCAACCCGGGCTTGCAGGCCAGGCACCTTTGACCCTCGAGCACCGACCCGCACTTCACACACAACACCCGGCAGGATTTCGTAGCCGCTGGAGTTTGCCCTCCGCCCGGACGTCCCCGCCTAGTTGGTCACGGTCTGGTAGAGGGTCGTGTCCTGTAGCAAGATGTTGTTATTCAGGAGATTGGCCGGCAAAGTCGCATTGACGGTAATATTGACAATGGCAGGCGGGTTGGGGCCAAAACTATGATATTCCACCAACCCCGGGTCGGTGGTTCCGCTTCCGATGGTGGGTTTGCCGGGAATATCGTCGTTTCTGGCATAGTTCGGGGAACTGATCGACCAGGTCACCAAGGGGGTCAGGTCGATTGTGGTGTGATCATCGTAAAAACCGGTGACCTGGAACTGCCGGTTGGGCACGATGCGGTCCTCGTTGTTCAAGTTCCGCTCCATAATCTGGATGAGGCGCAATTTGCGGTTGCCATTGTAGGGAATGGCAACCGACTGACTGGCGGTCCGATCCACCGGGAAAGTTGTTCCATCGAAAATCTTCACGGTCGCGTTCACTGCGAGCGTACCGCCTGGAGGAGTGGTGGAGTCGGTGTGAGTCCTGAGCAAACCCTCGCTGCCAGGCGTATTCAGCACTTCAAAAGCTACGTCGCTAACCGTGGAATCGTTGGGTACCTGATAGGCCGGCACAGCCGGGAGTGTCAAGGACCGGGTGGTCAGATGCGCGCTGGCCACGGTCATCGTTTGATTGGTGTCCGCGTTCCCTACCTTGAACTCGCCGCCCAGGTAGATGTCGTAGCCCACGACGGGCTGCAAGGTGCCGTTGACGACGGTGGCAGGAAGACTGACCGAAGTGGGAACTCCCAGAACCGGGTATTCAGCGTCTTGCACTTCGTTATAGGCAAGAAGGTCACTGGGGTAACTGCCAGTTATGGTGGTAAAGAAAGGCGCCCTTAGTTTCGAGTTGGACAACTTCCAGTCCAGCAAAGGCTTGCCAATGCTGCGCACAGCGAAAAAGTTGCGTTTGTCCGTTGATGTTTTGTTTTCGTTGTTGTTATTCTCGAAATTCAGCTTAAATTCGGTGTAAAGATACTGGTTTATGACACCTCCACTGCTGGGCTCCAACGCCAAAAACCAGATATCACCACTCCTCTCGTCGCCGGTGAAATTGAGTTGGCTCACGTTCATAAAACCTAGAGCGGTCAAACCGGCTGCGCTGTGACCATAGTCGTCATAAGCATTATTGCTGTTCACGGTCACGTCGGGATCGAGCACGGAGCAATAGCGGCCACGCGTCTGCAGAGCCTTACACTCCTGGTAGGTCGGCAAACGCCAGTCGTCGTAGATGACGCCCGTGTTCGGGTCCTGCACGAGTAGAGCGTCACACTTTTGGATCGCGTCGTCATAGGTCACCGCGCCGCGCAGGGTGGCATACCACATGAGTCCATGCTCCAGGTCGATCACCACGTCGGAAGTAGCGCATTGCGGTGCGAACTGCTGTTTTTGCAACTTGCTCAGGCGCGCCGCCTTGCGCGCATAAGGAATAAACTCATTGATGGATTTGGCCATCAGGGTTACGGGGGGAACCGAACCCATGGATGAATGGGTAGATTCTGCCAGTAGATTGAGGGCCACATTTTCGTAACCGATGAAGTAGTCCAGGTAGCCTAAAATGGAGCCATTTACAGGATAACTGCGCAACGGCATCTTGCCGAACCGGTCCGGGGTGTCCAGGCCCAACACATTGGTCATGGTATTCGTTTGGTAGGGGAAGAACAAGTTCGTCGTGCTATTGCCCAACATGGCGTTACTGATATTGGAGTAATAGTCTTCCAGCGTAACGGTCGACCGCAGCGAGTTCAAAAGATTGGCTACATCGGTACTGGCGGCAGGCGGAGTATTGGTAATGTTTGTGGCCGCGGAGCCGTTAAAGGCCGTCAAGGTCGCATCCAGATTGGCCAGCGGAGTTGCGTTGGCGCTATTTAAGTCCTGGATCTGAGTCTCAAGATTATTAAACTGAATCTCTTGCGCAATATCACTCAATTCCGTCTCGATGGTGCTCAGATCACTCAGAATGTCCTTGAGCCGGTCGGTGGTGCCGTAGTTAAAGCCCAGTTGCGAAGCCACCCACGACCAGCAGTCCTCGATCAAAGGATCCAGAATGGAGCTGCCCACCGACTCCAGTAAGAACTTCTGGAACTCATTCAGGGTTTCTTGCTCGCTGTCACTGTCGAGCACCAGAACTCCGCCGCGCGCCTTTTCGGCCAGGGCCAACAAACCGCCCTCCAGACCGGTAAAGGCCGTCTTCACGGTGGAGCGATGCAGCCTGAACGGCGGCGTGCTGTTCAGTTTTGGGCTGGGAGTGGCCAGAAGCTGCTGATAGAAGGCCATCAAACCGCCTCGCTTCTCGGCCTCTCGAAAAAAGGCCAGGTGCGAAAACGGAGTCACCGTCGACTCTTCGGACAGCAACTCCAGCTTGAGCGAAGCGGGCAAAGACAACAGCCTGTGCACCTTTGCTTCCGGGTCCGACTGGCCCGATTCGCGAGCCAGGTGAGCCAGCGTGGTGGGCACGTTGACCACTACGTAATGGCCCGCCGTGTTGAACTGTTGGATATCCGCATAAAAATCGAGCGACGAGTTAGCCGGACGGGCCACCACCGTAAACTGCGACGGAAAGTTCCCGCGCAGCAAAAAGCTGCCGTCGGGACCCGTTTCACCAACCGCAACCCCGAGACCCTGGCTGTTTTGCAGGCGCAGCTGGGCCCCGGCCACACCGGTTCCCAAGAAAACACGACCAGAAAGTGTCGAAACTGATTGCCCGGGATTGTTGGCGTAGGCCCCGCCCAGCGAAGGAGAGGGGTCAGAACCGCAGCCCCAACCGAGCAATGCAAGCGCAATTATGAGTGATTTTTTCATGTTGGCGGTCTTCCGGAAGCCGCTGCCGCACACCTACCCGGCCAAGCAAAGTTTGACCAAAGTCCGTGCAAAGATTGGTCAAGTTCGGGAAAAATGCAGCCGAAAAGTGGCCCCCTCCCCCGCCCGCCCCGGCGACTCCAGAAAAATCTGACCTCCGTGGGCCTGCACGACATTTTTGGCGATCAGCAGACCCAGCCCCGCCCCTTTTTCTCGACCGCCCGATTGGACTCGAAAGTAACGTTGAAAGAGGCGGCTCTGCTGGGCCGGGGGAATTCCCGGCCCATTGTCGCGAACCCAAAGTTGTAGTTCTCCTTCGAGCGTCCGCCAGCCGAGTTGAATGGCCCCCCCGAAAGGAGTGTATTTCACGGCGTTGATGAGAAGATTTTCTAAAGCCCTGATCATCCAATGCGCATCCCAGTTCATCAAAGGAGTGTTGGGGTCGGGATCCATCTCCAGGCTCTGGTCCTTTTGCCGGGCCAGAGGGAGGACCTGAGCGACCACTTCTTCCATCAATTCGCCCACGTGACAGGCGGATGTTTTCATTTGCCAGGCCAGACCTTCCATGCGCGTAAAGTCGAGATAGCGGTCCAATCGGTCAAACAGGTGGTCCAAGGAGCGTTGCGCGCTCTCCAGTAACTCCGGCCTTGGTTGCTCCTGATACATTCGCAGAGCCACGCTGGTGGCCGCGGCCGGAGCGCGCAGGTCGTGCATAATGACGGCGTGGAATTCATCCTTCAGATTGGATAGCTCCTGCTGATCGAGCAGGCGGGCTCGCTGCAGTATGGCTTTCTCCAAAGCCAACCGGAAAGCGGCTGGGCCTTGTCTGAGATGGCTTTTCTCGATATAACCGTCGGCCCCCTCGGCTACAGCCTCAGTGGCCGTGCTCACTTCTCCCTTGCCGGTGATCAGCACCACGGTAACGGACAGATCACCTGAGCGCAACTGACGCAGCAACTCCAGTCCGTTCGTGCCGGGCAGGCGAAAGTCCAACAAAACCAGATCGTAATCGGACTCCCCGACCCGTCGGTGGAAATCTTCGGAACTGGCGGCAAAGTCAATTTCTACGGGAAGCTCGCGCAGCAGTTCCCCCATCAGGGTTCGCGACGTCGCCGAGTCGTCCACCACCAGCACCCGTTTGTCCCGCCACAAAGATTCAGTTTCCACGTTCCTCCCCCTCCAGCCAGGCCTGCAGCCCCAAGCGCAGCCGCCTGGCCGCCTGCTCCCACTCCGGCCCGAATGGCCCGGCCTGGCGACAAAGCTCAAGTAAGGGAGTCTCACCAAAAACCTCGAGCGAGCCGAGCAATCGATGAATGGCTTCCCCAGGCTCTTGCCCGCCCAGCCCCTCGATCAGGCCGGGCAACTCCGCCAGGAAGGCCCGAGCCACGGCCCGCGCGGAGTCCAGGTTCCCTCCTACCGAATCCAGCAGGGCCTGTCGCAGACACGTCCTCTCCACCTGACCAGGCAAGACTTCGGCGACCGCTCGACGCAAACGTTCTTCGGTGATGGGTTTATGCAACACCGCATCGAATCCGCCGCTCAGCTGAGAATGGGCCGTGCAGGCCACCATCGGCACGTCCAGCCCGCGCAGGGCCTCGGCTGCTCCGTAGCCGTCCAGGCGCGGCATGCGAATGTCCAGCAAAAGGATGTCATAACGGCCCGTACGGCAGGCATCCACGGCCTCCAACCCGTCTTTCACGCTGTCGACAGCAAAACCCAGACGCTCGAGAAGGAGCCTGGCCAAGAGACGATTGGTGTGGTTGTCATCGGCGACCAGAGCCCGCAGACCAACATAGTCCTGAGTTGCAGACTCCTCTTGCGGCGCCGCCGGCCTCAGCGGTTCGCATCCCAAGGCTTCTTTCATGGCCTGCTCGAGCGCGCTGGGCAGGGCCGGCCTGAGCAAGGGTATGGCCGCCAGATCATGACACCGGGCGTACAGGCTGCCGAGCTGCGAAAGGCGCAGCAGTACGATGCTGGGCGTGCCACGGCCGGCCCAATGCCCCAGCGTCGTTTCGTCCAGCACGAACACTTCGGCGCTGGCGGCTTCGGCGGCCAGGGAGTAGCCCAACTGCCTCAACTGCTCCACCACCGTCTGAGGTCGCTCCAGGGCCACCCACACGGAGGCTGGCTGATCGACCCGGACGGGCCCATCCCCACGGTGGGGCGGGCAAGGCAAGGTGAAATGGAAGGTGGAACCCTGGTCGGGGCCGCTGACGACCTCCAAGTGGCCACCCATCCGTTCCACCAGCCCGCGCGAAATGGCCAGACCCAGTCCGGCTCCTTGCGCCTCGTTGACCTGAACGAACGGCTCGAAGATGCTCCCCTGGCGGTCCGGATCGATCCCGATGCCGGTGTCGCGGACGGAGAAGCGCAAGCCGTCGACACCCTGCCTTTGCACGGCCAGTTCCACCTCGCCAGCCTGGGTAAACTTGATGGCGTTGCCCAGCAAATTGAGTAGAACCTGCCCCAGCCGCTGACCATCCACCTCCAGTTCGTGCGGAGCCTGCGGATCCAGCCTGAGCAGTAGCTCCAGGCCC
>JALHOV010000080.1 GCA_022842865.1 Vulcanimicrobiota bacterium
GAATACGGTTGCAGCCAGGATCACGCCACTCAGGAGACCGATCAGCAGCCGCTGCGAGACGGGCACTGCAAGGACGACTGTTCCTTCCAGTCGCCGCGTGGCGTGCTCCACGGCCTCTTCGTAGCGGCGGGCTTTGAGAAGCTGGGTCACGACTTGAACGCGCACGCGGTCGTTGTCTGGTTTCTCCTCGAGGGTGGAGAGCAGCAGGGAAATTAAATCATCACTCATATCCAGTGTGGGCTTCCCTCATAGCTCAAAAAGTCCCTTTCCCCGCAAGGCGGGGCTGGTCAGGGAGTGGGCGAAAGAAGAGGCGTGCTGGAACCAGACTTTCGGGCCTATCAAGCCGAGTGGAGCGAACTGGAGAAATCCGACAACCACGGCTATGTGCCGCTGATTCGTGAGCTTCCGGGCTGGATTCGAGACTTCCCATTCTATTTGTCGCACGACGAGCTGTGCTTTACGCACTGTCCGGCTTATCCGTTTTCTCGGGCAGGCATGCCCACTGTTGTGTGTCAGGACGGCGGATTTTGTGTGGACGAGGAATGGTTTGCCAGTGCCGTGCCGGCCGCTGCCCGCCTGGGGGAACTCCTGGCGGATCAACACCAACTCATTTTTTCTGGCAACGTGGATCATAAGGCTTATGCCTGGTTGCGCGACCGGCTTGATGCGGAAATTGGCGGCGTGTGTCCGCTGGACCGGTCACCCTGGTTCGAGCGAGCGGACCGACAGTGTCTGGTCAGCTGGGCTGATTGCGAGATCGGCCTGGAGTTTGTGGAAGCAGAGCAGATCCAGGATTCGGGCTCTTACTCTTGGGAGGAAGCGGTTTCCCGGGTTGCGTCCTGGCTGGGCCAGCAGTAGTCTTCCCGGCTCACCGGGATGTTTCCCCAATACTCGCGGGCCAGCATGTAGCCGCAGCAGTTGCGAGCGCCGCAAGAACACGGGAAACGCTCGTATTCGCTGAGATCGTAACCGTAGTTAAAGCTCAGTTCTTCGCCGGCCTCGAGGTCACGGTCGGCCACGATCCAGATCTGACCTTCGCTAATCTCCACGCGGCAGTTGGGGTTGCAGCTGTGGTTGACGTAGCGGGCCGTATTCTCCAGACTCGCGCCATCGATGTCGGCGGCGTAGTCCAGATGAAAGATGTAGTTGTTGCCAGCGGCCCGCCGGCGAGCGCTCTCTTCTTTGCTGATGCGCTCACCTTGATAGGCCACGATGCGCGTGCCGGCGGCGATGGGCCGCGCCGCAAAGAGACCTTCGCCGGCCCAGCCGGAAGCTCCGACCTGAATCATGGCTTGCTGCTCAGATCTGCGCCCCAAGTGGACCAGTGCGCGAGCCCGATCTCACGCTCGGCATGTAAAGCCAGCCCATCATTCCGCAGACGCCGCCATTGCTCTATCAAGGTCCCCGGTTATTCCAACCAGGTCGGGTCGTGGTCCTCTTCTCCCGGAAAATCGCTGGGCTCATAGCGAACCCGGTGCCCGACCCCGGGAACCGCATCCCTTGCAGGGCCGTTAGCTTTCCTATGAAGAGAAGTCTGATCTTGCTGCTGTTGGTTAGCTGTCCGTTGCTGGCGGCGCCGTATCGCAAGCCATCGCTGCAGCAGGCGCGCGCCGTTTCGCTGGGGCAGGGTCTGAACGGGGCCGATCTGGAGCGCATCAAGGTTGGCAATCAGGCCGGCATTCTCAAGGTTCTGGGTAAGGACGGTCGCTCGGTAGCCTTTCTGAAAGGCGCCGATACCTGGAATGGGGGAGGCATCGACGGGCGCGAATGGGCGCCGGTGAAGCCGGAGGAGCGCGAGGCCATTCTGCGGGCTCTGGGGGTCAAGGATCCCATCGAATTGTCCTATCAGCTGACCCTCAAGTATGAGAAACTGTCGCGTGTGCCCGCGGTGGCTTTGATCGGCGTGCTTCAGGAACCGCACTCTCACGAGTTTCTCAGGAAAAGACTGCAACCTTCGGAAGATAACGTGGCTCGTCGCCAGGCCGTGCTGGCCCTGGCCATCAGCCCGAAAATCGAGCCTGACGATGTAGCGGCCATTCTCAACCTGCTGAAACGGGATCACAACGCCTGGAACACCTTTGGCGTGGTCCAGTTTTTTGAACTGCATCAGGCCGAATTGCTCAAGGATCCCACGCTGAAGGCCCGGGTGCAGGCCACCAACAGCCCGCACGCCCAGCAGATCACGAGTCTGCTTCAGTCTCCACCGCCGTAGGCGCGGCGCGAGTCCGGTAGGGGAACTCCCTGTCGGGCTCAAAGAAACGCCCATGAGACGCGAACTGATCTACATGGACGCCAAGTCCAGCAAATTCTGGAACATCCAGCTCGAGGGCAGTTCCCATACCGTCACTTACGGGCGCATCGGGTCGGCCGGCCAGAGCTCGACCAAGGACTTCGCCAGCGAAGAGCTGGCTAGCAAAGACGCCGAGAAGCTTGTCAAGGAAAAGCTGGGCAAAGGCTACGTGGAGGCCGCCGCCGAGGCACCCCAGGCCGGTCAGTTGCTGGCGGTGGCTTTCCCCAGCGTCATTCACAAGGACGAAATCCAGCGCAACGTGGGAACCTTTGTGGGTCAACGGGTGGTCGATTACGATCCCGAGAAGCCCGCCCGCAGCGACGTGGCCTATCGTTTTCGCAGCGACTACGAAGACAACGCGCTGCTGGATAACCTCGCGCATTTTGCCCAAAGCGAGGCGGCCGCCCAGTGCAGCGCGCTGGTCATCGGCGCCTGGCAGGGAGACGACAGCGGCACCGACTCCAGCGAGGTGATCGCCGCTCTGGTGGCTCACAAATCGCGCTTCCCACGCCTGATCGCACTTTATCTGGGGGATATCACCTACGAAGAGAACGAGATGTCCTGGATCCAGCAGAGCGACCTGTCGCCGCTGCTGGAGGCCTACCCGCAGCTCCAGTTGCTGCGCACCCGTGGGGGAGAGGGCCTGCAGATCAGCCGTCCCCAGCACGCCAATCTGCGCGCCCTGGCCATGGAAACCGGTGGGATGAACTCCTCGCTGGTCCAGTCGCTGGCCAACGCCCAGTTTCCCAACCTGGAATATTTGGAGTTGTGGCTGGGTACCGAGGACTATGGCGGCAATGTTAGCCCGGAGGATCTTCAGCCCATCTTTGCCGGAACGCTTTTCCCCAAACTCAAATACCTGGGTCTGCGCAACAGCGACCAGGCCGACGCCATCGCGCAGGCGGTCGTCACCGCCCCGGTTCTGCAGCAGCTGGAAACCCTGGATCTGTCTTTGGGCACGCTCTCCGACGAGGGGGCTCGTGCCTTGCTACAGATCAAGGGGCCTCTGAAGCGGCTCAATCTTCATCACAACTACATCAGCTCGGATTGGATCCGCCAGCTCAAGGAACTGCCGCTCAGTCTCGACGCCACCAATCCCTCCGATATGGATGCCGACGCCGAAGGTCGGTATGTCGCCGTCGGGGAGTAACCCCGCGCGACTCGGCATCCTGGGAAACCCCGAAAACCGGCGCGTCCGCGACTACCAGCGAACTTTAAAAGCCCTCGGTCAGCCCGAGGCGCTTTGCTTTGCCTATGAGGACCTGTTGCGAAATCCTGGGCCTCTGCCGGTGGATTTGTTGCGCATCGATTCTCCCGGCGAGAACGAGCGGGTCGCCCAGTTGCTCATCGAAAAGGGCGGAGGGCCCGCCAGGGCGGAAATCGGTCACGGAGAAATTGCTTATCAGCGGGAATACTACGTGGGGTTTCGGGAGTTTTTGCTCGGTTTGGGCGAGCCGGCCCTGAATGCTCCCGACGAAATTGCGGTTATGTTCGACAAGTGGGCCTGCCACCAACGCTTCATCCAGGCCGGTCTGCCCCGCCCCCGCAGCCAGCCGGCCACCGCCGAGCTGCTGCAAGCTTCGCAGGGGCGCTATTTTCTCAAGCCACTGCACGGCTCCTCGGCCTCGGGCGTGTGCGCTTTACGTTGGAACGGGCGGCGCCGTCAACTGATTGCGCCCATCGAGATCGAAAACGGTCGCCTCTACAACACGCTGCAAGTGCGCACTTATCAGCAAACCGAGGAAATCGACTTCATTCTGGGGCGTTTGCTGCCTCAGGGCATGATTGCCGAGCAGTGGATTCCCAAGCTCAGTCTGACTGGAGGGTTCACCGACCTGCGCGTGCTGGTCATCGCGGGGCGAGCCCGCCACCGGGTGGTGCGCCAGAGCCGCAGTCCTATGACCAACCTGCATCTGGGCAATCGGCGCGGCGATCCTGACGAGATAAGCGAGTTTTTGCCGGCCGCCCTGGAACTGGCCGAGCGCGCGGCGGCCTGCTTTCCCGGCTGCCTTTACGCTGGAGTGGACATTCTGCTGGATCTGAAAGGCCGACCGCTGGTTGGGGAGATCAACGCCTTCGGAGATCTTCTGCCCCATTTGGAGCACGAGGGAGAGACCGCCTATGCGGCCATCATTGGCCAGCAGCGGAAGGTGCTGGCCCAACTGGCGCAAAACCGAGCCTTATGAAGGAATTGGTGGCGCGCCGGGCCGACATTCTTCTGATCACCCTGGACACGCTGCGTTATGACGCGGCCCAATCGGCCTGGCGGCAGGGAAGGCTTTCCACGCTGGCCCCGCACCTGGGCTCGGCGGGTTGGGAAGAGCGGCATTCCCCGGCCAGCTTTACTTATGCCGCCCATCACGCTTTCCTGGCCGGCTTTCTACCGACCCCGCTGGGGCCCGGACCTCACGGACGCCTCTTCGCGGCGGAATTCGCGGGCAGTAGCAGCACCACCGCCGAGACCTTTACCTTTGAGCAAGCCACTTTGCCGGAAGCCCTGGCCGCCCGCGGCTACCATACGGTGTGTATCGGCGGCACCGGCTTTTTTAACCAGCAGAACGCCCTTTCGAGGGTGATCCCCTCGCTCTTCGCGGAGAGTCACTGGAGACCGGAACTGGGAGTGACCGACCCGCAATCGCCCCGCCATCAGGTGGCTCAGGCGCTGGCCTGTCGGGACGAGCGGCCTAATTTCACACTCCTCAATATCTCGGCCATCCATCAACCCAATCGCTTTTATACGAATGCCGAACAAGATGACCTGGAAAGCCATACGGCCGCCCTGGTGGCCGTCGATCAGGCCTTTCAAGAACTCTTTGAGGTGCGGAAACCCACCTTTGTCATCCTGTGCTCCGATCACGGCACCGCTTACGGAGAAGACGGCTATCACGGCCACCGCCTGGGTCATCCGGTGGTGTGGACCGTGCCCTACGCCCATTTTTGCTTATGAATCTGGCCGAACGCATGCGTCAGGAAACCTACGACGGCTACACTTATGCTTATCCGCACAAGACGGCCTACCGCCCGCTCGATCCGGCCGTTCCCCTCCAGGATGCCTGGCGTGCCGAAAATACCAGCCGGCTTTTTCTGTACGTGCACCTGCCCTTTTGCGAGATGCGCTGCGGCTTTTGCAACCTCTTCACCACCATTCGGCCCGGCCAGGACCGGGTCGAGGCGACCCTGCAGGCTATTTTGCGACAATCTGAGTCGGTCTCCCGAGCCATCCGTCCGGAGAGGGTGGCCCAGGCCGCTTTCGGGGGCGGCACCCCCAGCTATCTGAACGAGGACCAACTCAGCCGTCTTTTCCAGGGTCTGCAGCAGCATTGGCCGGTGGATTTCGCCAGCATTCCGGTTTCTTTCGAAACCTCGCCGGGCACGCTGACGCCGCCCAAGCTTGCGCTCCTCCGACAACTCGGGGTGGACCGCCTCAGCCTGGGTGTGCAGAGCTTTCGCCCCGAGGATCTGGCCGATTTGAAACGCCCCCAACCTCCCGGGGAAATTGAGCGAGCCTGTCAATGGATTCGCGAGGCCGGGTTCCCGGTTTTCAACATCGACCTTATCTACGGCAACCGCCTGCAAGACGAGAAGGGCTGGGAGCAATCCCTCAGACAGGCGTTGCAGTGGCAACCCGAGGAGCTTTACCTGTATCCGCTTTATGTGGGCAAACTGACCAACCTGGACCGCCTGGGCCGGCGCCCCGGGGAGCGGCGGCGCGCTCTTTATCGTTTGGCTCGCCAATTGCTCCTCAGCCATGGCTATCAACAGGTATCCATGCGCTTGTTTCGTTTGCCTGGCGTTCAGCTGGAAACCGACTACTGCTGCCAGCAGGACGGGATGGTGGGACTGGGGCCGGGAGCCCGCTCCTATACGCACGAGTTGCATTACAGCAGCGAATATGCGGTCGGGCAGCCCGGCGTGCGGGCCATCATCGAAGACTTCTGCCGGCGCACCCCGGAGGAGTATGCCCAGGCCGACTACGGCTTCCGGCTGGATGAGCCCGAGCAAAATTTGCGCCGATTGCTGAAAACGCTGCTGCGCAATCAGCCGCTCGATTTTGACCCCGGCCTGCCTCAGCTCGAGGAACTGGAGCAACTGGGTCTGGCTCACAAAGACCCCTGGCGCCTGACCGCGGAGGGCCTGGCCTGGAGTGACACCATCGGCCCCTGGCTCTATTCCGGGCCGGTCCAGGAGCGCATGCGGGAGTACGAGTTGCGATGAGATGGGACCTTTATTACCGGGGCTCGCTTTCCAGTTGCAACTACAGCTGCGGCTACTGCCCCTTCGCCAAGACGCGCAACACCAGGTCTGAATTGGAGCGCGACCGCCGCCAATTGCTGCGTTTCCAGCAATGGACCGGCCAGCAAACGGCGCGCCTGGGAATTCTCTTCACGCCATGGGGAGAGGCCCTGGGCCTGCGAGCCTACCGGCGCGCCCTGGTCGAGCTTTCACATCAGCCGAACATCGAGCGGGTGGCCATCCAGACCAATCTGAGCGCGCCCCTCGACGAGCTGGCGGAGGCCTCGCCCAGCCTGGCGCTGTGGGCCACTTACCATCCCGGGCAGACCAGTTTCCGGCGTTTTACCTCCCGCTGCGAAAAACTCGAGCAGCTGAAGATCGGCTACAGCGTGGGGGTGGTGGGCTTGAAGGAGAACTTCGACGCTCTGGTCCGCCTGCGCCAGTGGCTGCCGGCACATCGTTACCTGTGGGTCAACGCCTACAAGCGCCAGTCTGACTATTATTCAGCTGCCGACATTGATTTTCTAAAAACCATTGATGCTTACTTTGCCTACAATTTGCACCGTTATCCCAGCCTGAATACCCCTTGTGAAGCCGGTCAGCATAGCTTCGCGGTGGATGGCGATGGGTTCATGCGCCGCTGCCACTTCGTGGGAGAGATTCTGGGCAATATCTATGAGGCGGATTTCGCGCGTCAGTTGCAGCCACGGCTCTGTCCCAACGATACTTGTGGCTGCTATATCGGCTACATTCACCGCCCCGCTTTGCAGTGGAAGGAGCGGTTCGGACCGGGTTACTTGGAGCGCAGTCTGGCTTTGCAGTAAAAGCGGATCCGGAGCCGATTCTCCAGAAGAGGTTGGTATGACGCCACTGCTGGAACTCTTGCAAATGGGCAAGGTGCACGAAGCTCGCCAACAAGCTTCGGCCCGATTGCTCATCCAACCCAATGACCCCGAGGCTCTGCTTGCCCTGGCTCGCATCGCAGCGGCGGATGCCGACGTGGAGGGGGCCGACAAGCTACTCCAACGGGCCGAAGCGGCTGGCCATACGGCCGAAACCCGACTGACCCGGGCCTGCCTCGACGCCGCTCGCCAGGACCACTCGCGAGCCGTCGAGGGGTTCCGCAAGATTCTGGCGGAACAACCGGAACGATGTGACGCCCTCTTTGGATTAGCTTCGGCTTTGGCTTACCAGGACCAGTATTCGCAAGCCCTACCCTTGCTGGAAAAGCTAACCGCGCTGGCGCCCGAAGAAGCTCGCTACCACTACCACCTGGGTCGAAACTACCTGGAGTTGCAGCGCCTCGAAGAAGCCGTCGATAGCTTGTCGCGCGCTCTCACCGAAGACCCCCACCATGTGGACAGTTACTTGATTCTAAGCCGCACCCTGCATCGCGCCGGCCAGATCCAGGATGCTCAAGAGATTCTGGAAATGGGGGTCAAACTGATGCCTCGGCAGGCTCATCTGAGCAACGAACTCAGCAACTTGCGGTTGCAGCGCGGTGACGTGACGTCACTTCCGCATCGGTCTAAAGCCGCCGGATTGGCCCGTGTGCGAAGCAAACTGCAGGCGGCTCTGGAGCTGATTAACGGGAGCTGACGCGCTTGCCTTTATTGAACAGCGAATTGGGCAGATTCTGATTGAAAGAGTAGTGACTGTATTTTGCTTCCCCATTGGCCGAAGCGGACATCGAGGGAAAGTCAGCCGTGACTCTCAAGCTGTCGAAGACGGTGAAGTTGCCTACCTTGGTGTACTCGATGTCCAGCGTCAGATTGCCCTCGTTGCGAAAGCTGGTGGATGACTGGGCCACCGTGTAATGCTCTTATCCACCAGATAGTCGATCTGCTTGATGTTGTCGCCGGTCCACTTGGGCACTAGCCGGCAATGAAAGACTGGACGGCTTTTGTAGACCGACTCGGCCACCATGGTGGAGTCGAAGCGCTCCATCTGAGGCAGGTTGAAGCCGAAGATGGCTGGATACTTGCGGATTTCTTTGGGTCCGCCGCTGAGCTCGATTTTATGCTTGTCGGCCTGCTTGAAGTAATAGGTCCCCTGTAACTTGGGTTTGTAGTGGATGGGACCCATGTCGGCCTGCATCTGAATGTCGAGCTGGGCCTTAAAATCTTGAAGACCGGGATTGAGGGCGCGCGCCCGCGAGAAGATCTTCTCGGTCTGTTCGTCCGCGCCGGCCGCGGCGGCGAGGGCCACCAGCCAGCCAATTCTTACATACCATTTCATCTAAAAGCAAAGCCTCCTGGGATAGCCTAGCGTATGGGGTGTTTCCCGGCATGACATCTTCTGACAACGTGCCGCGACCCCTACCACATCCCTTTTTCGCGTAAATGATCGATCACCATCTGGCGGGCCGTCAACCCACCCGGTCCCTTGCACTTACCCTGAAAATCCAGAACCACCACATACTCGCCCTGCGGGCACTGCAGAACCCCCACGTAGCGTCCCAGGTCAGTGCCTTCCCAGGTCCCGCTACCGGTTTTGCCAGACAGTTTGGACTTGCCTGAAGTCTGCACCACCAGGATTTGTTTGGTCTGTTTTTGTGCCTGTGTCGAGACCGGCAGTTTCTCGTGCCACAGGTCGCTCAGGAAGCGTGCCTGCTCCCGGCTGTCGATGAGCAGACTGCTGGTCAGCCAGGCCTGGGTCAGCCCGCCGGTAAAGTCCTGATTGCCGTAGGCAAACTGGGCCAGGTAAGCTTTGACTCGCTTCATCCCGAGTTCTTGGGTGAGCAACTGAGTGACCCACACCACCGAGCGTTCCATCCAGGTGGCCGCCGTTTGGTCCTGATTCACTTCGGGCCGCGAGTCTTTGACACCGTTCCAGCGAAAGACTCGGTCCATAGTGAGGATTTTGGCGTCGAAGCTCATCAACGCCGCCGCCACTTTGAAAGTCGAGCAAGGGGGCAGGCGTCGGTTGGCGCCGGCCTGCTCGACCACCCGGTTGTCTTTCAGGCGGATGAGGAGATAGCAGCCTTTCCGACCGGCCAGCACGTCGCCGGAGGCCATCCCAACCAGCAATAAGATACTAGTGATGATCGTCTTGAGGAATAATCTGCTCATACTTGGTTCCGTTGATTTCTAAGGCGAATTTTCGCTGGCCTGCCGGCACCGAAAACTCCAATACCGCCGGGATGCGGCCCTCGTAGACGGCCAGCACGTTGCCCTGCTCATCCAGCAAGCGGCCTGAGGAAGCGATGCTCATGCTTTCATCCACCAGCACCGCCACCATCTGCGCCAGGTCGGACATTTCCTCAGCGATGCGGTGACACCACATATGCTCGATGCCGCCGTAGTCCTCGTGAGCGATATCCTCCATTTCCTCTTCGTTGACGCCTTTGCCGACGCCGACGAAGACGAAGTTCAAGGGCGGCAAAGTGCCCTTGTTGATCTCCGCGGCGATGGCTTCATTGTAGGCTTTCACCTTTTCCAGGTCGCTGAGCTGGCCGTCGGTGACGATGATAGCGCAGCCGCGTTGCGAGCCCTGCGCACGCTGTTCGCGCATATACTCGACAAAATCGGCCAGGGCCGGTTGCAGGTAGGTGCCTGCGCCGAATTCTTTGGGTCCGTTGAATTGGTGGGTCTCCACGTCCGCCGCCGTCAGTTCGCCGATGGCCTCCACCTGACGCCCGTTCGCACAGGCCCAGTAAGCCACTTTGAGTTTGCCATTGCGATCCTTGCTGGCCAGGTATTGCAGCATGCGTTTGATCTGAGGATCGACCTGGTTGAGGCCGCGTTGGGCCTGCTGGCGCGTGAGCCAGCACCACATCTTGTTCAACAGATTGGGCTCGCCGTATTCATTCAGCATGCTGCCGGAGCCGTCCATATAGATGGCGGTATCCAGGCCTTCCACACTGGGGTCGTGCAAAAGAGTGGCGCGGACTTTGCCCTCTTCACAATGCACATCGGAAAAAATGCCGCTGGGACGTTCAGACATCCAGTCCCGTTCGGTCACACCCTCATACCTTCCCGCAGGTTACTCAAGTCCTACTCTGCCTGGCCGTGGCTAGGTTAGTCTATGTCTACACCGACACAACGGATTGGATGGAAGATGATCATGAAGAACGCTTTGAAACCTTTGATGCTGGCCGCGCTGATGAGCTTGCCGCTGGTAACCTCCGCTTATGCGAGTCGGGTGGACGATCTGCTGGCCCGCCGCCAGGAGCTGCGCCAGGAGTTGGCCGAGAATGAGCGCGAGTACAAGCAGGCAATTGCTGACAAGGACTTCGACCGGGCCCGCGACGAGCTCTACGAGGTGCGCGCCAGCGAACGGGAATTGACCCTGAACGGGGTCGAGCTCAAGGGTTACAGGTCTGACCGCAATGACATTTCCGAGGCCTACCTGCTGCGTTGGGACAAAGAGCCCGGCCTGCCGGTGCATAACCTGGACAGCAAATAATCCAGAAGCCGCCTGACCAGGCGGCTTTTTGCATGCCAGGTAAGCTTCCGAAGGTCCAGAATTTTCGGGCATGCTGAAACCGATTGCCTGGGCCCTGCTCCTCCCGCTGGCCGCCTGGGCCAAGCCTAGCCCTTATCGTGACGCCTCCTGCCAG
The DNA here is from genome assembly GCA_022842865.1 of Vulcanimicrobiota bacterium. GTDB lineage: Bacteria > Vulcanimicrobiota > Xenobia > Xenobiales > JADMJV01 > JADMJV01. The sequence goes on from JALHOV010000080.1 coordinate 11,085, forward strand.
GTATTTTTCCCTGGGAACTTCATTCGCGGCGAGTATGCGGTCAGTCACGTGCGACCGCACTTGCAGCTCTATTTGCTGAGCTGGCCCAGGATCTTGGTCCTTGATGCCGAGTATGCGCTTCACTGCTGCCCGGACTCCCTTTGGCTTATTCTAGGTTCAAGGATTCAAAGAAAGATTGGATGGGTTGAAACTATGCTTCGTTTGGCGGTAATGTTTTTTATCGTGGCCCTGCTGGCCTGGATGTTCGGCTTCGGCGGTGTAGCCGCTCTGTCGGCTGGTATCGGTAAGAGTTTGCTGGGTGTATTTTTAATTGTGGCTGTTCTGGGACTGTTGTTCTTCGGTGGCCTTTTCTCTCGAGCTTGATTTCGCCTGGCCAGTGGTTGATCTGGTGGGCCTTCGTGGCCACAGTTTTTCACGCCGTCGGTTTCTTTTCGGCACTGCACGCCGTGCTCAAATGCCGGACTTCGGAGGGCGCGATTGCCTGGGGTTTGTCGCTGGTCTTTTTCCCCTACCTGGCCATCCCCGCATACTGGGCCTTCGGCAAGGACAGGTTTACCGGTTATGTCCAGCGCTTCAAGCGCCACCAGCAAGATCATCGTCAGGAATGGCTCGAGCAGGTGCGCGAAGCCGGAGCCAAGGCCAGTGCCCTGAGCCCTGATCTGGACCTGGCCCGCGTCGGTTTTGAGCGTCTGGCCGACTTCCCCCTCACCCACGGCAATCAGGTGGACCTCTTGATCGACGGCGAAGACGCCTATCGCGAAATGTTTGAGGCCATAGGCAAGGCTCAAAGCTATGTCTTGACCGAGTATTTCATCATTCAAAATGATGGGGTCGGGAACCGGTTTCGCGAGGCCCTGATGGAGCGCGCCCGAGCCGGTGTTAAGGTCCACTTGATTTACGATGAGCTCGGATGTCTGGGCGTGGGCAGCGCCTTCTTCGAGGAGATGCGCGAAGCCGGCGTGGACGTGGTAGCCTTCGCACCGGGTGGTTGGACCAAGGGCCGCCTCCAAATTAACTTTCGCAACCACCGCAAAATTCTGGTGGTCGACGGACAGTTGGCCCACGTGGGCGGCATGAACATCGGGGACGACGCCCTTGGACTCAACAAGTTCTACGGTCCCTGGCGTGACACCAATGTTAGCATCACCGGGCCGGCCGTTCAGGGAATCCAGGCGGTGTTTTGCCGCGACTACTACTGGGCCTCGGGAGGGAAATCGATCCCGGAAATCGACTGGGTGCCCGGTCCCGACCACGAAGGCCCAGATGCAGCCGTCTACGTAGCGGCGGGCCCGGCCGATCAGACGGACACCGGTACCGGCATCTTTCTGAATTCGATTCATACCGCTCGCCGACGTATCTGGATGGCCACTCCCTATTTTCTGCCCACCGCCCCCGTGCTCTCAGCTCTGCAAACGGCTGTTTTGCGCGGGGTGGAAGTCAAGATCATCATTCCCCTCAAGCGCGACATCCTGCTGGCTTATCTGGCGGCTTTCGTCTATCTGCCGGATGCTTTGCGCTGCGGCATTGAGATTCATCGATTCAAGGCGGGCTACACCCACCAAAAGGTCATGTTAGTCGACGACCAGTTGAGCTGGGTGGGCAGCTCCAATATGGACGCTCGTTCCATGGACCTGAATTTTGAGGGCAACCTGGTGGTGTTCGGAGAGCGCTTCGCCAAAACGGTCGAGAAGATGTTCAATTTGGACCTGCAACGTTGCCAAAGAATGAAGCCCGAGGATTGTCCCACCGGCATCCTTTTCCGCTTTGCTGCGCGCTTTGCGCGGCTCTTCGAGAATATTCTGTAAGGGCTCTCCTCTGCTCACACAAGGTAGCCTCCGCCTCCAGCCCCTGCTCCGTAAAAGTTGAAAGGACTGGGTTGGTGTGGGCCATAGCTGCCCACGCTACCGAAGGGGTTGTGGGGTTGTTGCTGCACGCGACCTGCCTGGAACTGGCTCAGCATGACTTGCATAAGTTGGCTGATGAGTTGCCTCATATCTTAACGACCCCCGCAACTTCCAGCCGCTCAATCGCCTGGCGGCACTGTCCGCGAGCGACTTCCAAAAGGTTGGCGTTGCTGCTAGCGGCCAGCCCTCGCAGGGCCTCGGCTGCCTGGCGCATCAATTGCAGTCCCTCATGAATGGCTTCAAGACGTGCGCCGCCTTGCGGGAATTGAGCCGTCTCCTCCTGCATTTTTCCGGCTGCCCCATCCAGGTGCTGTGCGGCCGCGCGCACAGTCTCCGCGTCACACACCCCTTCGATCAAGGCGTAACCAGGATCGAGCACCGAGCGAAAAATAGCCGGCATGCCCTGGGTTTTCGGACTGGGGGGTATGGGCCTGGGGGCGGTCGGTTGCGGAGCAGAGGCAGCTAAGGTCGAAGCCAGTGTGTTGGCGCTGGCCTCAAGTTGCCCGGCGACGGCCACCAGATCGTCAAAGCCGGTGCGTTCCCTCAGGCAATGTTCCATCTTGTCGAGACTGTTGAGCACAAAGTTGAGCCGCCGCATGACCATGAGCATGCTGCCGGGAGGCACCACCGAACGCAGGCTGGTGCGGCACTGGCTGATCACCGTTAGCAGGAAATCCACCTCCTCGTCAGCACCGGTGCAGCTTTCCAGGGCTTGGAAGACACGGTTAACTGCGGGTATCGGGGTTGGACCCTTTTCGGCACCAGGACGAATCGGCTCTTCCAGCATCCCGGCCAGGCGCGGCGCCAGCTCCATCAGCTCTTGCTGAATGTCGGGAAGTTGCCCGCCGGAGGGCAGGCTGGCCAAGACCGTTTCCAGCAGTTTTTGAAGGTGGTCTATCGGTTGAGCGGCCAACGGTGAGTGCTGGCGTGCGGCTAGCTCGAAACGCAGCCATTGCACAAAGTTAGGAGAATCTTTCAGCAAAGCCAGCAGTGGCTGACGGTCTGCGCCCGCGCGAGCCATCGTATATTGAGTTAGCAGGCGATTGAGGTAGGGGAAGACGGTTGCTCCCTGGGCCAGACTGGTGTAGTGCTCGGTCTGGGCCGCGCGCACCATGTTGACGTTCCGTTCCGCCTCGTCGACGCTCTGACTGAGCGCGCGCGGATTTTCGCTAAGCGAAGCCTGACGCATGCGCGCCAATCCGCCCAGATACTCGTGCAGGGCACCGGCAATTTTTTCTCGCGTGAGCGGTGGCATTCCGACGTCAGACTCGGCGTCGGCCAGAAACTGGCGTAAGGTCTGTTGGGTGGTCAATTCCACCGTCTCGATTATGGGCGCCATGTCCGGCATCGGCTCGGCCCCGCCCGCGGCCGCCCGCACTCGCGTCAGTAGTTCCTCGGTTCGCACCGCAGGCACTTCGGTAGAGTAAAATCGGCTCCTTCGGGAGGCTCCGGCCCGATCCGGTCGAACCGAGACAAATGTCGCTGCGCGCCCTATCTCTGGCCCTGCTGTTGAGCGGCCCGGTGTTCTCCGAGCCGTACACCTTCATCACCCCTGACGGGATGGCCAAAGCCGTGTTTCCGGAGGCAGTTCCCGATCATCCAGAGGGTTTTATGCTAACTCACGGCGACAATTCTTATTTTTTCAAGCTCTTCCCCTGGGCTGAGAGCGATACTTCCGGATACTTCGAACTGTGCAAACGGCACACGCTTTCTCAACCCGGAGGAACGGTTCGTGAGCTGCACGCCGGCCCGGTCACGGGTCTGGAGCGCCATACCGTTTCCGAGAATCGTCATCGCGTGACTCGCGAGTATGTGGCCAACGGTAACCTCTATACTTTCGTGGCCATGTATCGAGATTCGCAGCAACCCGCCGAAGTCGACACCTTCTTAAACTCGATCGCCTTTGCCCCGGAAGCTACCAATCCAGCTCATCGAGGCCGCTCTCGCCTGGTCAACTGCAGCATTCGTCTCGATGGTCTGGTGCGTTCTTTTCGGGCCTACGCCGAGAATCACGGCGGCAGTTATCCCACTTCGCTGCAGCAGCTGGTTCAAGCTCAGTATCCGGTTTTCGCCAGCTGTGAGAGTGGGGCGCCCTACGTTTTGCAATTGCAGGCCGATCATTTCACCATTCATTGCTCCGGGGAGCATCATCGCGAGGCGGGTTGTCCCAAGGATTTTCCGCGCATCGACCAGACCCGTCAGGTCTGGGAGGGTCCCGATAAGATCTTGCACCGCCCTGATACGGCCGTTTCGGGCTTTTAGAGGGACGTGGTCTAGTGTCTTTGGAGGCCTTTTATCAATCGGTGCCGGCCCACTGTGAAGTTCTCAAGCGTTCGATTGCTGATCAGAACTATGGCCAGTTTTTAAACATGAAGTATCGATTCAAACCGGAGCAACCGCATCCTATGTGGGAGGGCGAGGATGTGCCCTTTTGCCAGGACTTGAACCGCATGTTGGAGGCTCATCCGGGCCTGCACGCCCGCAATTACACGCCGGGAGATCTGTGGGATGTATTCGAGTATTTCATTTCACCCTCGCGTCGCGCCGAGGATTATGAGAATCCCGACCTGGGCCGCAAAGCCGTCAACGGAGAGCGGGAGCTTGCACCCCATCTGGTGGGAGCGGAAGGCGTTGCCTTGCGTTTCACGCCGCCCGAGACGGTCAAGAAGATCCTGACCTACCTCATGCAGACCGATTTCAGAGCCCAATTCGACTTCCCCAGGATGTGCCAGGCGACCATCTATCAAAACCGCGAGGATTGGACGGCGGAGAGCTATTGGCCGCTGGTGGATGGTTTGCTGCGAGATTTTACCGGCTTATACCGTCAGGCGGCCATCCACAACGAGGGCGTACTGGTCTGGATCGACTAGCCTTCGATCCCCAGGGCTCGTTTCCACCAGGCGACCCGAACCGCGGGCCGTATCTCGCGCCACTCCACGTTCAGCACGTCCCCCTGGGTGTCCAGCAGCACGACCACTTCCTTGCCGTTTTCGGGGGAGGCGATCAGTTCCCAGTGCATGACCGGTGAACTAAGCTGGCGGCCCATAATGGGGCGAGCAAAATTGAAGCCGCGTTCGCGAGCGGCCTCAATGGCCAGTTGTTCCAAGTGGTAGTTGGCTTCCGACATCAGGCTTTGCAAGGCCTCGATATGAGCTCTAAGAGGACTTCACCGTCTTCGGCCAACAGGCTGTAGCGGCGCCAAACGCCCGGGCCGAGGCGGTCTTCTTCTTCGGCCGCGACCGCCTCCGATTGCAGGCGGGCCACCTCTGCGCAGCGCGCGGTTTCCCTATCTTCCAGCCATCGGCAACCAGGGAATTCGAGCGTGTGGATGGTCTCATCTGACGTCACGAAGCGTAGGAAGAGTGAACCGGAGGTGAGATTCCGTGAATACCCGTCGAGACGGGCTTGGACCGGCAGGCTCAGGGCTTGAGGTCTCGCTTTGGGAGGCGGTGGAGACGGAGGTGGCGCCGCAGCTGGGGCCGCTCCCGGCTGCGGGTCTGCCAGCCGTGCCTGATTGAGCAGTTTCTGTAAACCGGAGGAAGCGCGCTCTTCCACAAAACGAGCCAGGTCGTCCAAGTCTTTTTGCTGCTGCGTGTCTTTGGGTAGAAAGCGCACCCCGCATTCGTGCGCCTCGCCGTTGGATGTCACTCGGGCCACCTCGATGGGCACGGCTAGCGTGTCCAGCCGGAATCCCTCCAGGTCCAGATTGAGCACGAAGCGGAGCCTGGCTTGAATGGGCCCTTTCAGCTGCAGCTGGGCGCCCCCCCGGCTGAAGTCGGTGACGGTGGCCTGAAACTGGGGCAACTCCTTGGCTCGCGCCCGAATTTTCACGTCCACGCGACGTCCCTGGCGCAAGACCGGATCGTCGCCATGAAACTCCAGTTGATCGGGCAGTTCGGTGTCGACCAGGGCACGGTAGAGGAACGAGCCGCCTTGCAGCTCTTGCTCAGATTCTAGAACGATAGGTATGGTTACCACCTTGCCGGTGCCCGGCGGAAGTTGGACCCGCACCTGGGTCCGTGTGCCGAGGGCCATGCGTTTGCGCGAACGCAAGGTCAGGTTGCCGTTGCGCAGATCCAGCGCCTCTACCAGTCCGACCCGAGAAAACATTTAGTTTTTCCGCCTCAACAGTTCCAGTTGATTGGCCGAGATGCCCCAGCGCACGGCCAGGTCGCCCAGTAAGCTCAGCTCGGCCGGTTGCGGATGCCCGTCCGCAAAGCAGACTTTGACGAGCGCTTCCATGCACTGCAAGCGCTCGTGTTCGCTCATGGCTGCTTCCATGGAGACGCTGGCCGGCGGTTGACTCAGTCCCTGGTCCATCCAGGCCAACCGTTGAGCCAATCCTACGCCCTTTTGCTCCAGCAAATCCGAGATCAAGTCTACTTCGCTGGGTTTGACTACGCCGTCGGCCCAGGCCAGCCGGAAAAGCATTTGCGCTAGCTGCGTTTGCATGCGCGACTCTTCGTCAGATGCTGCAAAAATGCCCTTCCCTTCAAGGACAGGTTTCGGCCCGGCCACACCGCGCAAAGCCCCATTTGATAACCGACTGGTTCGGCTCGCCAGGTGGGTAGCAATTCAACCAGCTCCCCGCGTTGCAGGTGTTGTTGGACCATCCATTCCGGCAAGATGGCCGGTCCCAGTCCGTGCAGCGCGGCGGCTTTCAATACGTGTTCCTGATCGCAGTCAAGGCTGCTGCGCAACGTGACCCGGTGGCTATCTCGATACTGGTTGGTGAAGATCCACTTGTCGCGGGCGGCCAGGCATTCGATTTCTTGCAACTGGCGAGGATCGCCCAGGGCCTGTTGCGGTTTCCATCGAGGACTGGCGCACAGCTTGTAGGATACCGCCAGCAGATCTTTGCTGCCCAGGCCCCCGCCGCTGCCCGATTGAAATCCCAGGTCGATGGCTTCGCGCGAGAAATCGATCAGCACTTCCTCGCGGACCAGCAGCGTCACCGAGACCAGTGGGTATTCTTGGCGCCAGCTGCGCAAATGCGGAATCAGGAATCCGATGCAGATCGCCTGGGAGGCTGCCAAAGTGAGGCTTCCCTGAAGCTCTCCGCTCTGGCCTTGAGCCTCTTGGCGGGCATTCTCCAGTTCCTGCAAGGGCATTTTGATCCGCTCGAGGTAGCCCTCTGCAGCTTCGGTGGGAACCAGCTCCTGAGCCTCGCGTTCAAACAAGCGCGTCCCCAGAGCCTTCTCGAGTCTGGCCATTTCGCGTGACACGCTCGAGGGCTCCAGTCCCCGCTTTCGGGCCACGCGGCTGAAACTACGCAACTGCATTGTTTCCACGAAGATGTCCAAGGTCTTGAGTTCCATGATTTCCCCCCGGGCGTATTTTTCCATGAGCTGCTTTGCGCGACGCGCAAAGCCCTCGCCATTTTATCCCGTATTTTGGTGGTCCTGCCGATTAGCCTTTGCGCAAGGAGCACAGGCGGTTGGAGCAAGCGACGTTTTGGGGTGGTCAGGCAAGGGGGCGAGTTGGCAACGTGAGCCCGCCTGGCGGACCAATACGGTTCTGGCAAGGTTTGTGGAGAGGGTTGTGCGCGATGCGCAAAGGCTAAATTTTCGAGAGGCCTGTAGATGCCTGTTTCGCGTCAGGCCTGTGCGCCGTGCGCACAGTACTTTTGGAAAATTACCTAGAGGTTGGATTTGCGCAGCGGGAGGGCTTCCAGAGTATCGCGATAGCCGCCGCTCTTGCCCACCAGGAACAGGTAGGCGAGCAGAGCGTAAAGCAACATCGGCAGCAGGGTGGAGGGGCCGGAGGCGGTGAGGTAGCGGACCGGTCCGTGGGCGGCGTAGGTGACGGGGTTGAGCAGCCAGATGTAGAGGCCCATTCCCAGAAAGGCGCAGAACAAGGCGGGCAGGTTGAAACCGTGCCAGAACCAGTAGTGGCCAGAGGGGTCGTCTTCGAAGACCTGGGAGACGTTGATGCGACAGCGCCGTAGCAGGAAGTAGTCGACCAGCAGCACCGCCGAGATGGGCGCGAACATGGTGGCATTGTAAGCCAGGAAGGCGCTGCCTCCATCATAGAGCTTGGATGGCACCAGCACGTAGGCCATTACCGGGATAAAGCCCAACAAGGTCAGTTTGCTCCAGGGCAGCGCGCGAAAGGCTCCAATGTGGCGTAGGGCCAGGGCGGCCGTATACATCATCATGGCCGAAGCGGACACGTTCGCGATGGCCACCAACAGTAGCGAGAGCACTCCGAACAGGGGACCACCTACTCTGATCATCCAGACCGTCGGATCGTAAGAGCGGAAAACCAGCCCGGCCAGCAAACCGGTGCAGCACACTACGCCCATTCCGAAGCCCATTGTGAGCACCTGAGGGTAAAGACTGTTACGTTGAGTATCGGTGTTTCTGGTCAGAAAACCAATGCCCGGCCACCACGAAAACCCCGCACCCAGGCCGTATTCGAAAGAAAGAATATAGTTCAGACTGGGGTCCTGGGGATCGATGGGCGGTTGGGCGCAGATGGTGGCCCAATCCGCGCTCTTGAAAATGGCCCAATACAAAAATCCCGTGACGATCAGCAGTCCGGGAAACACGATGCTGTTGAAAACATTGAGCACGTGGACGCCCTTGTTGATGACCCAGTAGCCCACCACCAGACCCGCGAAGACACAAATGCGCACCAGGTTTTCCCCGCCGTCAAAACCCAGCCCGGCGGCCACATTGGTGACCCCCTTGCCGAACATCACCAGGATCATCCCGGTCCAGCCGATCTGGTTGATGATGTAGAAAAGCAAAATCAGGCGGGCGCCGCGCTGACCGTAGCAGCTCTTGGTATAGTCGATCTGCTCCAGACCGTAGCGGTTGCAGGCCAGCGCCGAAGCGGCCGCCGACATGATCACGCCGATGGTGCAGCCGCACACGAGCGTAACGATGCCCTGCACCGCTCCCACCACGTTGGCCGAGTAGCCGCCGATCAGAAAGCACCAGGCGGCCACCGCGTAGGTGAATCCCGTGGAAATAATGCCGCGCGTAGAATACTCGCGCTCTTCTTTGAGCAGGGGCAGGCGTCCGAAGAGCGCCTCCTCGCGCAGGCGTTCCTCGATGGTCACGCCGCCCACCACACGCAGACGGAGGGAATCAGCACCCCTAAGATAAGAAAGACCACCCATTCCATTCGTGAGATGACTCCGAAGTCTTCGTCTTTGTAGGACGAAACGGCGTCAATTCGCTTGACCAGCTCGACTTGCAGTGCCTGCTCGAAGAGCTCGTCACTCATCGATGCGGCGAACCACCATGTTGCGTTTGGCCATTTCCTGGAAATACGGTTCTACCGGCACGCACAGTTCGGGGGGCAACACGCCACGGCCGGTGATCTCTCCGCGAGCCAGCATCTGGATGCCCACCGAGGGCGGGCAGCCGGTGTCCACGTCGGAGCCCATTCCCCATTCGGGGATGCCGGTCACGTAGAGGTCCATATGGACCCCCACCTTTTTGCCGGCTTTGACTCCGCGCACCAGCGAGCGCACAACCTCTACCTGGTTGGGCGGGCGGGTATCGGGGGCGGCTTTGGGCTGGCGATTGAGCACGGCCAGCAGCACGTCTTGGGGGACCACCGTGTGACCGCGCACGGCCACCGGCTCCACGGAATTGATACCGATTTCGCGCAGAAAGCGCAGTTTCGAGGTGAAATCGCCGTGGAAAG
>JALHOV010000081.1 GCA_022842865.1 Vulcanimicrobiota bacterium
ACGCCAAGCCTACTAAGATTTAACCTCAAGTACCCGATTGCGTAACTCGGGCATTTGGCTGGCATTCATCAGGTCCAGGATGCGGCTCTGAGCGGGTCCGGCGTAAGTGCCGATTTCTACTGTCCAACTGTGAGTACCCTGAGTGAGGGTGAGCTCGCTGGACTTCTGCCCTCGACAAGGTTCCTCGATGGCAACTTCCACCTCCCGACGCAATCGCTCGGGAAGGTCCCCCAAGGGCAACGGTCCCAATCTCGGGGAGGTTGTTATGAACGCATCGCCACTGACGGGTCGGATCCCGCGACTGTCGTCTTGGTCCCCTTCAAACACAAAGACGACCCGGCCGCCCTGGTACTCCTTCCATGATAACTTTACTTTTTCAGCTATGGCCATTGTCCCGGACGGGCCGGGGTTCGGATGAAAACGGGCCGCCACCGCGATGCAGCCCAGCACGCCCAGGAGCCAGAGTAAGTTGCGCATGGGGGACGGTTCAAGATTGCCTTTCTTTGTCCATTCTTGGAGTGTCGGGAGCGAGGCCTTGCTTGCCGCTTTCTTGGCAGCTCTTGCCAAATTTCTGGCAACACCCGCGAGGTCGGACCTTGCTGGCCGCTTTTCTGGCAGCTCTTGCCAAATTTCTGGCAACACCCGCAAGGTCGGGCCTTGCTTGCCGCTTTTTTGGCAGCTCTTGCCAAATTTCTGGCAACACCCGCAAGGTCGGGCCTTGCTGGCCGCTTTTTTGGCAGCTCTTGCCAAATTTCTGGCAACACCCGCGAGGTCGGGCCTTGCTTGCCGCTTTCTTGGCAGCTCTTGCCAAATTTTTGGCAACACCTGCGAGGTGGGGCCTTGCTTGCTGCTTTTTTGGCAGCTCTTGCCAAATTTCTGGCAACACCTGCGAGGTAGGGCCTTGCCTGCCAAATTTCTGGCAACACCCGCGAGGTCGGACCTTGACTGCCGCTTTTTTGGCAACACCTGCGAGGTAGGGCCGCGACGGCGGCGGCGCTCAGGAACGGACGCGGCTCGTGCATTGCCATGGTACGTGGAAGTTGCTATGGTAGGGCTGGATTGCAGTCTCGCCTTGAACCGTAAAAAACGATTTCAGATCTACTCGCCCGCGCGCCAGCGGTTGCGCAAACTCCTCGGATTGTGCCTGCTGTTTGCGTCGACTCTGGCTGTACTGGTCGGCTTGCTGTCTTTCGGCACACTACCGAGTGCGGTCAGCTTCAAGCTGAATCAAGTCAGCCCGCGCACCATCAAGGCCGATCGCACCGTCGAGGTGGTCAACCAGCAGGCCACCGAGGAAGAACGCCGCAAAGCGGCCGAGGCGGTCCCCAAAGTCTTCGTCTTCGATCCCGAGGCCAGCCGCGTCAGTGAAGAAAAACTTTCGTCCACCTTCCGTCTGCTTCAGGAAGTGGCCAACCAGCGCCGCGGGCCCAACCCGAATGCGGACAGCACGCGCCAACTGATCTATCAACTGCCCATCTCCCTATCCCCGACCGCCCTGGAAGCGCTCACCCGTTCCACTCCCGAGAAATTGCGCGACCTGGAAAGCCGCGCCCACGACCTGCTTTGGAAGGTGCTGGAAAACGGTGTGCGCACGGACCAGGTCAACGACGCCCGTCGTGACATTATGCAGGAAGCCGAGTCCAAATTCTCGGCCATGTCGCCCAATACGCGCCAGGCGATCGTCGAAGTCGCCAGTGAATGCGTGGTTCCCAACCGCAATTTCGACGCGGACGCCACCACCGGAGCGGCCGAGGCCGCCATGGCCGAAGTCAAGCCGGTCACCACCGTCGTTCCCGAAGGCATGGTGGTGGTGCGCGAGGGCGAGGTGGTCAACGGAGAGCGCATGCGCCAGTTGGACGCCCTGGGGGTCAACCAGATTCATTTTAACTACCCGCGCCTGGTGGGGCACACCATGATGGTGGCCCTCATGATGCTGGTCATCGTCGGCTACCTCAACCAGGAGCGACGCAATCTGTTTCGCCGCACCAAAAACCTGGCCCTGATTGCCGTGATTGCCATGCTGACGGGCTTCGTGTGCCGCAGTTTGAGCGGACAGTCGCCCTTCCTGGCTCCGGTGGCCATGGCCTCCATCCTCTCTTCGGTGTTGCTGGAAAACCGGCTTTCCTTCTTGCTTACCTCGTTCTGTGCGCTCTACGTGGGGGCTTTGACGCAAAATCTTTCCGTCGCCTGTGTCGGTCTGCTCTCAGGCGTGGTTGGAATCCTGGCGTTGGGCCGGGCCGACCGTCGTTCCGATCTGATCGCGGCCATGCTGGCGGTCTCGTTAACCAACGCCCTGGGCGCCCTGACCTTCGCTCTGGTGGACATGAAAGATTGGCAGCATGCCGTGCAGGACGTGCTCTTCGGCAGCCTCAACGGCGTGCTGGCGGTGGCCCTGGCGGTGGGCGTGCTACCCGTGCTGGAGAACCTTTTCGGCGTCACCACCCATTTCCGTCTGTTAGACATTTCCAACCCGGGCGAACCTCTGTTGCAAAAACTGCTGCGCGAGGCACCCGGCACCTACCAGCACTCGATTATGGTAGCCAACCTGGCCGAGGCGGCCGCCCAGGCGGTGGGAGCCAACGCGCTGCGCTGCAAGGTCGGCGCCTACTATCACGACATCGGCAAGATGAAGCGACCGCGCTTCTTCGTAGAAAACCAGATGGGCGGGGAGAACCCGCATGAGAAGTTAACGCCGACCTTGTCCACCATGATCATTCACTCGCATGTCAAAGACGGGCTGGAGATGGCCAAGCAGCACCGCCTGCCCGACATGATTACAGAGTTTATCGGCCAGCATCACGGCACCAGCCTGGTTTCCTACTTTTACCATCAGGCCTGTACCCGCTGTGCGGAGGGCGGCACCGTCTTCGAAGAGGATTTCCGTTATCCCGGACCCAAGCCGCAGAGCCGCGAGACCGGCATCGTGCTGCTATGCGACGGCATTGAAGCGGCCGCCCGCACGTTGAGCAGCCCCACCCCCGAGAAGATTACCGAACTGGTCCACAAAATGGTTCGCCATCATTTGGAGGACGGGCAACTGGACGAATGCGGCCTGTCACTGCAAGATCTACAACTGATCCGCGAATCGGTGATCCGTTCTTTACAAGGCATTTATCACAGCCGATTGGAATATCCCGAGCCTGCACAGCTGGCCGGTCGAAGGAAAGTAACCAACCTTCGCAAAAAAGCCTGAGGTGGACCCTTCCCATTCGGTGACGGTGCGCCAGGGCGATGTTGTCAAAGAACGCCGCCGGCCCCTGTCCTTTTTACGCAAGGTGGTTCTGACCACTCTCCATAGCGTTGCCTGCGAGGAAGACACCGAAGTGTGTCTGACCCTCACCAACGACGCCGGAATTCAGAGCCTGAACTCTCATTATCGGGGCCAGGATCGGCCCACTGACGTGCTCGCCTTTCGCCTGGACGACGACCAGGAATCCGGTTTTTGGTTGCCGGAGGGCGTCTCCCGTCCCCTGGGCGACGTGATCGTTTCGCTCGACACGGTGGAACGGCAGGCTCAGGAAAACGGCAATTCACTGGAGTCGGAACTGGCCTGGGTGATTTGTCACGGCAGCCTGCATCTGTTGGGATTTGACCATCAGACCGACGAGCAACTGGCCGAAATGCGAGCCTGGGAGCGCACCATCCTGGCCTCCCTGGGGATGGAACGCAGTTGGCCCGAACTTTGGCCGGTGGGCCCATGAACTCGAGTGTGGCCAGTGGGCGTATTCGCTGATCTGAGCTGGGCCGAGGACGGCTCCAACTGGGTCATCCTGGCCTGCCTGGTGGCTCTGGGCCTGGTCGCCTTTGCGGCCGCTTCCGAAACGGCCCTGCACCAAACCGGCGTATTCCGACTGCGCAAACTGGTCAGCACCGGCCAGACCAAAGGCAACGGAGATAACCCCTGGGACGAGCAGAACCACACCCGTCTGCTGCTTACGGTGCAAACGCTCCACATCATCATGCTTTTGAATCTAGGCGGACTCCTGCTGGGCCTGATCATGCCATACGTCAGCAAGCTTTGGGAGCTACTGGCCGGTTTGTGCGGCACCGTGGTCTTGGTGCTGGCGGTCGAGATTGCCGCCCGCAGCTACGCCCGCGCCTACCCGGCCTGGATGGCCCGCATTCTACTGCCGGCCGGTATGGCGCTGACACGATTGAGTCATCCGTTTTTCTGGGTTTTGCTGGGTTTATTGCGTCCTTTCACACCCAAGAAAGGCTCCACCAGCGCCACCCTGGCCGACGACCTGGAAGAACTCTCCGACGACATCCGCCAGTTGCAACAACAGGGTTTGCTCGAGCAGGATCAGGGTCAAATTCTGCAATCGGTTTTCCAATTTGGCGAAACCATCGCCAAAGAAGTGATGATTCCGCGGGTCGACATGGTCTGCGTGGAGATGGGCAGCGCGCTTCACCAGGTGCTCGACCTGATGATTCAATGCGGCTACACCCGTTTACCGGTCTACGAAGAAAGCGTCGACAACATCCTGGGATTGGTGCATGCCAAAGATTTGCTGCGCAAACTGGGCGCGCCCGACTCGACCAAAGTTCGCCAACAACCGATCTCCCAAGAAGATCTGCGGGAAATCCTGGTGGTTCCAGGCACGAAGAAAATTGCCAAGACCCTGCGCGAGTTGCAGGAAAAGCAAATTACCATGGCCATCGTAGTCGACGAGTATGGCGGCACCGATGGTCTGTTGACCTTGGAAGACATCGTCGAGGAAATCGTGGGGGAAATCACCGATGAATATGACCAGGCTCACGAGGGCATTCAGATGCTGAAAGACGGCTCCTCGGTGGTGGATGCCAAGATCGTAATTGAGGACGTCAACGAATTTTTGCGCCTGGAACTCCCCTTTGATGAACACGAAACGCTGGGTGGCTACGTCTACGGTCTGTTTGGGCGGGTGCCCCAAGAAGGCGAGAAAGTTCAGGTGCAAAACCTTGTGTTCACCGCCAACTCGGTCCACAAGCAGCGCATCAAGCGAGTGCATATCGCCAGGGTAGAAACTCCTCTCGAGAATGCTGAAGACGAAAATGCCGTGACCGTGAACTCATGAAGCGCCTTTTGCTGGTCGCCCTGTTACTCAGCCAGTGGGCCCTGGCCGAACCCCTGGCCCAACCCTGGCCTTATTGGGACAAGGTGTTTCAACGGACACGGGGCTGGAATGGAGCGGACGGGGCCTACAGCGTAGGGCTGAATGGAGGCTGGACGGGCTGGCTTTTTTCCGACACCTTCGTCGGCAAAGTCGCCGCCGACGGCAGCCGTCACACCAGCCAGTTCATCCACAATTCCTGGGCGCGCATTCATGGCTCTCGCCCGACCGTCAACTTCTTCGCAACCCAAGAAGTGGCTCCCGGAGACGCAGGGAGCTGGTTCTGGGTCTATCAGCCCTTGCTCGACTCGGGTCAACAGGGCTGGCTGTTCCTGGGCGAATTCGCCACCTCTCCCGACGGCCCCGAAGGTCTGAACTTTCAGCAGGTCGGCACCTGGCTGGCCCCTCTGGACTGGCGCGGCCAGGCCCCGAAATTGGGCAAAAAACTGCGAGTCCCTTACTTTCAAAGCAAACCCGCCCTCAATTTTGGCGCGGCCGTGCTGGCCGATCCCGATTATTTTTGGGTCTATGCTACCCGCGACTTCGGGGACCACAAAGAGGTTTTGCTGGCCCGCGTGCCCGGTGGCGAACTGGACAACTTTTCAGCCTGGGAATTCTGGCCGAACTGGAATCACGACCTGAACTCGGCGCGCCCCCTACTGGCGGAAGCCTCCAACGAACTGACGGTCTTTCGCCACGGCTCGGAAGTGCGAATGCTCACCCAGGTCGGCTCGGAAGTGCGCCTCTACCGCGGCAAAACGCCCGATCATTTCGAGGAATTTGTGGTGGTCGCCCACTTGCCAGAAGAAGACGGGGTTTCTACCTACAACGCCAAAGCCCACCCGGAACTGGGCTGGCCGCTGCTGATCACCTATAATCGCAACTCCTTTCCGCCCGAGCGGGTTATGGAAAAGGCGGACCGCTACCGCCCTGGCTGCCTGAGCCTGGCCAAGGACCCCTGGCTGCCCTGAAGCGTCTCGCATTGATTCGGCTCGATGCTCTGGGAGACACGCTGCTGACCACGCCGGCCGTGGCCATGTTGTGTCAGCACTTGCCGGAAGCCGAGTTGCTTGTGCTCACCCATCCGGTCGGCTCGGCCGTAATGCGCCCTCTGTGCCAGGTCGAGGAGGTCACCCCCGAACACAGTTGGCGCGAGCTGGGCCAAAAACTCCGAGAATTTGGCGCCGAAGCGGTGCTTTGTTGTTGCGAAAAGCGCCGGGCTGCTCTGGCCACCTGGGCTTCCGGCGCGCGCTTGCGCATCGGGTTTGAGCCGAGCTGGAATCAACCTCTCAAAAAGCTGGCATCCCAGTTCTTTTTCACTGCCTCGATGCCGGGCCGGGGGATGCACGAAACGGAGCGCTATGCGCAATTGGTCGAGAAGCTTCTGGACCGAACCCACTTGGAAGTCCCCCCGATCCGGCTAGAGCCGCTTCCCGAACACTACCAGGCGGCTGCTCGCTGGAAAGCCTCCATCGGCATCCAGTTAACGCCCAAATGGTGCCGATTTGGCTATACGGTGCAACATTTGCGTCAGTGGGTGACTGCCCTTCCCGAAAAGCCATTGGGCCTGGCCGGACCCGGTGAAGAAGAATGGGCGCGCCGGCATTTTCCGGAACTCAGACTGTATTCCAGCCGGGACCTGCTGGAATATGCGGCCGTGCTCGAGGGCTTGAGGGTCTTCGTCACCATCGACACCGGGGCAGCCCACGTGGCGGCGGCCCGGGGAGTGCCCACCGTGGACGTCTTTCCGGAGGAGAACTCCGATTTTTGCGTGCCGCGCTGGCGCCCGTGGCGCTGTCCCCACGAGATCGTCCTGCAACCACCGGGCGCAGCCCACTCCATCGGGGTGGCTCTGGGGGAGGCGGTGGGACGCTTGTGGAACGCAGCCGGGTGAAAATCAGCATCGTCATCCCCACCTTCAATCGGCTCGACAGCCTCAAAGTGGTGCTGCCGAGTCTTTTGGAGCAGAGCTACGCTCCCGAACACTACGAAATCTTACTGTGCGACGCAGGCAGCAGCGACGGCACGGCCGAGTGGGTGGCCTCTTTGGGAGCATCCAACCTGCGCTTTTTGCCCGGGACCGACAGCGGCCGGGCCGGGGCCCGCAACCGCGGGCTGGAGAACGCCGTCGGTGAGGTGATCCTGTTCACCGATGCGGACATTATCGCCGATCCCAGGCTACTGGAAAGCCACGCCATGCGTCACCAACGCGGAGAGCGCAAGGCGGTGGTGGGCTGCGAGATCCAGGTGAAAAGTCTGGACGAATACGAACGCTTCCGTCAAAATCCGCAGGCTCACGCGCGCCACAAGGCCACCCGCGTAAAGTTACCCTGGCACTACTTTCTGACCGGAAACGCTTCGGCTCCTCGCCAACTCTTGATCGAAGTGGGAGGCTTTGACCAGGCTTTCCAGGGCTATGGACACGAGGATCTAGAGCTGGGCTACCGCCTGGCCAGGCAGTTGAAGATCGAATACGCGCCCGAGGCCATCAATTACCACTGGCACCCCGTGCCCTTTCCCGAGCAATGCTCCAAGATGTATCTGGCCGGACGCTCCACCGTGACCTTCTATCGCAAACACCAGGACTGGCGCATCCGCCTGCAGATGGGTTGGAATCCTCTGGCCATGCTCTGGCACCGGCTGATTCCCAAGGACGGTTTCCTGTATCGCTATTTTGAGGGGCGACTGGCACACAGCCACTTTGCTCGCGAGTTGATCCTGCAACATCACTACCTTAGCGGCATCCGCAGCGCACTACCGTGAAAAAAGTGCCCTGGTCCGAGGTGCGCCGACTGCTGGTGACACGCACCGACCACCTGGGCGATCTGGTCGTCTCGACACCGGGCCTGAAAGCGTTGCGCCGCCTCCTGCCCCAGGCCGAAATCTGGTGCCTGGTGGCCGACCCGTTCCGATCGCTGGTGCAGAACTGGGCCGATCACGTGCTGTCCCCCGCCGACCCCCTCCCCAGCCGCCTGGACGCCGCCCTGGGCCTCAGCCCACGCTCGGCCACCTATCAGGTGCTGCGCCGCAGCCGGGCCCGCTATCGGATCGGCTACAGTTATTCCGAGAGACCCCTGGCCCGTTTGAACTGCCTGCTGATGCTGACCCACAGCTGGGCCACTTCTTTGGCCCGCAAGCCGCGTCACGAAGCCGAGGTGGTGGCTGAGTTCCTGGAAGCCTCCGGTCTGGGACAGGTGGAGCTCAAGCCGGAGTTCCCCTTGAGTCCTGCCCTGGAGCAGTGGGGCAAGAACAAGGTTCAGAGCCGCACCGTAGTGCATTTTGCGCCCCGCTGGCTGGAGGCGGGGCGGGACCAGTTCCTGCAAATGGTCCGGCAGCTAGCGCCGGTGGTGGTGACCTACGGCGAGGCCGAAGCTCGCTTGATGTCCTTTCCCGATATCGACGGAGTAGAATGGCTGGGTGGCCTTTCGCTGCCCCAGTGGGGAGCGGTGCTGGGAGGGGGGTCGGCGCTCGTGTCGACCGATACCGGCGCCGTTCACGTAGCGGCGGCTCGAGGGGTGCCCGTGGTGGTCTGCCACCTACCCCGCCACTACTCGGCCTGTTTGAAACAGTGGTATCCCTGGGGTGTGCCCGCCCAACACGTGGTATTCAAAAACGGCTGGCCGGTGGAAGTTGTGGCGGCCCTGGCCAGACTCTAGACGCCCCCTGACGGACTTCTTCCGGATGATGCAGGACCGAGTCGGCTTCCTTGCCCACGACCACCGGTTCGCACGAGGTTCAGGCTCCTTTGTTTCACGTGAAAATTCATGGGAGCGTTCCACGCTTGACAACTCCCGTGATTCCTCGGGAGGAACGCGTTTCTATGGCTGAGAAGAAGGCCGGTCCTTTGGAACCTAAGTCTATATTGGAGCAAGCGTCTATGCAGGTGCAGCAGTCAATTCAGGTGGAGCCGCTCGGCAACCTTCGCCGCACTCACACATGTAACCAGATCCGTCCCGAGAACGTCGGTCAGCCCGTGACCCTGATGGGTTGGGTGCATCGCCGCCGTGACCTGGGTGGACTGATTTTCCTGGATTTGCGCGACCGCTACGGAATCACCCAGTGCGTCATCGACCCCGACGCCGGGGAGGCCTTTTCCAAGGCCGAACGTGTGCGCAGCGAATTCGTGCTGGCCGTGACCGGCAAAGTGGCCGCTCGCACCGATAAGACCATCAACAAAAATCTAGACACGGGCGGAGTGGAATTGGTGGTCGAGTCGCTGCTGATTCTCAACACCTCCAAGCCGCTGCCCATTCCCGTGGCCGAGGACGCTCAGGTAGACGAGTCGCTGCGCATGCAGTATCGCTATCTGGACCTGCGCCGCCCTCTCATGTCCAAGCACATCCTGATGCGCCACAAACTGGCTAAAGCCGTGCGTGACTACATGGACGGCCAGTCCTTTATGGAAATCGAAACGCCCATGCTGATGAGTTCGACTCCGGAAGGCGCTCGCGATTACCTGGTGCCCTCGCGCGTCAACAAAGGCAAATTCTATGCTCTGCCCCAATCGCCGCAGATCTTTAAGCAACTATTGATGGTGAGCGGCCAGGACCGCTACTTTCAGATCGCTCGCTGCTTCCGCGACGAAGACCTGCGCGCCGACCGCCAGCCCGAGTTCACCCAGATCGACATCGAGATGTCCTTTGTGGGTCAGGAAGACGTCTTTGCGATGGTGGAGGGTTTGGTCCGCCATATGTGGAGCAGCGTTATGAACGTAGAACTGCCGACCAGGTTCCGTCGCATGCCCTATAGTGAGGCGGCCGAACGTTATGGCAGCGACAAGCCGGACCTGCGTTTTGATCTGGATTTTCACGAACTGGAGCTGTCTGGCGGTCCCGTTTCCGGGATCGTCAAGGGCTTCCGGGTGGCCGGTAAAGGCGCCCAGTCGCGCAAGGAAGGCGATGCCTGGGTAGAAATGGCCAAAAACTCCGGACTTGGGGGCCTGTTTTTCGCCTCCGTAGCAGACGGCGAAGTGAAATCCTCCATCTCCAAGCACGTGGGCGAAGAGGCCCTGAAGGCAGTGGCCGCCAAAGTCGGCGCCGAGAATGGCGACCTGATCGTCATTGGCGCCCACGCCGACCGCAAGAAACTGAACGCCGCCCTGGGCAAAATCCGTCTGGAGATGGGCAAGAAGTTCGAGCTGATGGCCAGGGATCGCTACGAATTCAGCTGGGTGGTGGACTTCCCCCTCTATGCCTTGAACGAGGAAACGGGCAAGCTAGAGCCGGAGCACCATCCTTTTACATCGTGTCATCCCGATGATTTTGACAAACTCAAGAACAACCCGGTAGAGGCGCGAGCGGCTGCCTATGACCTGGTTCTCAACGGCAACGAGCTGGCCTCCGGATCGATTCGTATTCACAACCGCGATATGCAGATCGAGGTGCTGTCCAAAACCGGACTGACCTACGAGGAGATCCACGCCAAGTTCGGTTTCCTGCTGGATGCCTTTGAGTATGGCGCTCCTCCTCACGGCGGCATCGCCCTGGGCCTGGATCGTCTGGTGACGATCTGCGCCGGTGTCGAGTCCATCCGTGAGGTCATCGCCTTCCCCAAAAATCAGCAGGCTCAGTGTCTGCTGACCAACGCGCCAGTCGATCCGACGCAAGAGCAACTGGACATTCTTGCCCTGAAAATCGATCCGAGCAAATTGGGTTGATCGAGAAAGCCCAGCAACTGGCCGTCGCCCCCATCTCAAATTTCCTGGTGGGTGCGGTGGGACGCGGAGCTTCGGGCCGTCAGTATCCAGGCTTTAACATGGAATGGAAGGGCCTCGGACTGCAGCATACGGTGCATGCCGAACAGGCGGTGGTGGCCCTGGCCCACGCGGCCGGGGAAACGGCCTTGCTGGAACTTGAAATCACGCACGCGCCCTGCGGACACTGCCGACAGTTCCTCCGCGAACTGGCGGCACCGCTGACCGTCGTGTTGCCCAACGGGCGCTACTCGCTAGAAGACCTTTTGCCGTATAGCTTTGGCCCTGACGACCTCGGCGTAGAGGGGGGCATGCTCTCCCATTCCGAGGTGCTCTCCGGGAGCGGCGCCCAACTGGCCCGAAACGCAGCCGCGCGAAGCTGGTCACCCTACAGCAAGATGCGGGCCGGTGTGGCCGTGCGTTGCGGCGACCAGTGGTTCGGCGGGGCCTACTTGGAAAACGCCGCCTTCAACCCCAGCCTGAACCCCGCACAGTATGCCCTCATTCTGGCCCGGGCCGCCGGATTCACGACCGTAGATGAATCACTGTTTGTGGGCGACGAAGGGCTTTACGGCGCCAGCCTGGCCGTGCTGCCGGAGATCCGCCGGGCGTAGATGTGAGCGTTGCCTTGCTTGCCCACCAGTTCGACAATCTCCAAGGCCTTGGCACAGTAAAGAAAACACTCAACCGTCCATTTCTGAGCGCGCATATGGGTGATCAACTGCTTGAGGGTGAAGTTCTCCAGCGCTGACGGCAAGAACTGCGCCACGCACTCGGCGGATGTGAAGCGCTGCACTTCCACGATCTCCAAAAGATGGCGCCGCTGCTCGCGCTTCTCCTCGCGCACGAAGACCACGTCCAGGGTCAGATTGGGATGGGTCAGCAGGGTCGGGAACGAGACCAGCTTCTCAAAGATGTTGAGCAACTTGCGCGGCGTCCGTCGCTTTTTGATCGCCACCGGATGCACGATCCGCATCGGATGATAATCTAGCAACCGCTCCAGCTTGGAGCGCAGCGGCTTAAAACCGCCGGTCTGCACTTCCACCAGTTCGCCGTCCGCCTGCACCAGGTCGATAATGTAGCCTTCCACGGGCACTTCAAACTGCGCTCCCGGTCGAGCGTAATAGAGCTTGAGAGCCGCGTGCAGCGGGCTCTCGTGCAGTGTTCCGATCACTCGCAGATCGGGCAGAAGGCCATGTTGGCCAATCGGGGTCGGTCGCGCTCGGCGTTCACGATACACATGAATCCGAACGGTTCGCTGCCCTCGTTCTTGAACTGGTGAGGGTCATCGGGACTCACGTAGAGCACGTCGCCAAAGCCCATCTCGAACTCCTTGCAGCCCACCACGGCCGTGCCTGTGCCGCGCATGACCGTAACCACGTGCTCGTGCAGATGCTGCTCCAAAGTCGTATAGCCGCCTGGCTCGACCTCAAAATAGCGCAGATGAAATTTAGGCGATTCACCGGTCTCGCCGACAAACACCCGGCGGGATACGCCCTTCCAGGTATCGTCGGTCGGCTTATAGTCGGCCGGGGTGATGTGATTCCACTCGAATTCGCCGTTATGGCGGAAGTATTTGCTGACATTTTGTGTGCGCAGGTCCATAGGGGTCCATTTTTCGCGCGAAAAGGTTGCTCAAACCTCGTTTGCGTCTCGAAGTCATGGGGAAAGAGCGGCGGGTAGTAAATTTGTGGGAGGAACCAGTCAAATGTATCGTATCGGCATCATGCGGGGTCGCGAAGAGTCGTTCCCCGAGGCGGTGATGGCCTACATCAACACGAAAAAGGGATTCAAATGCGAA
Source organism: Vulcanimicrobiota bacterium (assembly GCA_022842865.1). Lineage (GTDB taxonomy): Bacteria > Vulcanimicrobiota > Xenobia > Xenobiales > JADMJV01 > JADMJV01. The sequence continues at coordinate 12,587 of JALHOV010000081.1, forward strand.
TGGGTCCAGGTGGGCGGAACCACCATGGGCGAAAAGAACCCTTTTAACGTCATCATGGATCGCATTTCGCACGAAGTGCCCTACTATCAGGTCTACCTGAAGCAGGCTTCCATGCTCGGCACCTACATCGTCAACAATCCTTTCTGGATGAACGCCGACGACAAGTTCTTCGGCTACAGCCTGGCTCAGTCCATGGGCATCCCGGTTCCCAAGACCGTCGTTCTTCCCAACCGCGAATACATCGACGACATCAACGAGAAGTCGCTGCGCAACATGTGGCCCATCGACTGGAAGTCTCGCCTCGAAGAAGTAGGCCTGCCCTGCATCATGAAGCCGGCATTCGGCGGCGGCTGGAAGAGCGTCCACAAGATCGAGACGATCGAGGACGCCATCGAGAAGTGGAACGAATCCGGTCAGCTCACCATGATGCTGCAAGAATTCATCGAGTGGGATGACTACATCCGCTGCCTGACCATCGGCTGGAAGCACACCCGCCCCATCCGTTACATCCCGCGCCCCCACGGCATGGGCGAATACGTCCAGGATCTTTCGGTGCTCAAGCCCGAGCACGCGCGCAAGGCCGCCGAGTACAGCATTCGCTTCAACGAAGTGATCGGCTACGACATGAACGCCCTCGAGTTCGCCGTCAAGGACGACGTGGTGTATGCCATCGACATCACCAACTACGTCTGCGACATGGACTACAAGAGCCTGCGCGACTCCCACTTCAGCTGGGCCGTCGAACACATGGGCGACCACTGCATGGAACTGGCCAAAAAAGGCGCCAAGAACCTGCCTTGCGCCCACTGGGGCAGCCTGCGCGAGATGGTTGCGCGTTAAGCCAACCGGTCCAAGCCAAAAGGCCCTCGACCTGGCAAGGTCGGGGGCTTTTTTCTTGGGACGAGCCCACATGGAGTTCAAGACCCGGCCAGTCCAGTCCATGCGGTCAGCCTGCTCGACACGTTGACCCTGAGGCCCGTCCAGCTGCATAATGAAGCTCGTGATAGATGACAGTGACGACGACCTGCTACAACGCGAGTTAAACTACAGGGCGCCTGTCCGCGACCGTCGTTTCTTTAAGACCAACCCGCCTGGTTACAACCTTCTAATCGGCCTGGGGGCGGTGTTTGCCCTGGGGGGCTTCGTACTTGGAGCGGGAATGACAGCGGTTCTATTCGGAACGGGCGGCCAGGGCGTTCCCGCGCTGATGGCCTCAGGGGTAGGACTGGTGGTGGCCCTGGTGCTGGGCCTGACCCTGCCCCCAAAGGTGTGGGTGGCTATCGGACCCACCGGACGAAGCATTCTGCGCCCCATAGGCTACCTGGGTGCCTGGCCGGTCCTGGTCGCTGCTCTGCTGGGTTTGTCCCTTGTGGCCGGCACCATCCAGGCCATACAGAGCGGTGTTCCCATGAGCAAGCTCGTCAGCGGTGTCAGGGCCGACCTGAGCGAAGGTCCTGTGCGCGGTGACGACTGGCAGGTGCTCAGCCAGCTTCAAGATGGTAAACAAGTCCCCCTGAAAATGACCCTGGCCGAAGCCCGCACCGCCTGCGCCGCGCTGGGGAAAGAGTGGCGTTTGCCAGGGTCCCAGGACGTCGATTTCATTCGCGAGCGCCTTCAGGGATACCGCTGGTCCCGCTACCAGTTCCACGTGGAAGCAGATCCTAACAGCAAGGACGGGAAACGCAGCTTGCATCTGGATAAGAGCAAAAACGGGTGGCGCGTGGTAATGGACAATGTTTCAGTGCGGCCCATGGGAGAGGTCAGCCACGAGAAGCCAGTGGTGCGCAGCGTCCTCTGCCTGCGACGCTGAATTTGCGCGGAGCCTTTTAAACGACAATCGCCCGACGCAAAGCGTTGTCGTTGATGCGACGAGCAAGGTAGCCGGGGCTGCCACAAGCGCGGCCGGCCAGAAGACCGGGCCAAAGATCCAGCGACAGAGCCGCCTTCAAAGCATTCAGACTTCGTAAACTATCGGAAAGACCCGGAACCAGCCACTAACCCAAACCAGCCTCTTTCTTGGCTTCTTCTTCCTTTTGCTTCTTGCGCACATCATGGATATCTTTGACCACGTCACGCGACAGGATGAAAGACAGCCCCAACAACTGCAGGCCAATGGCCAGGTAGGTAGCAAGTTGTTGATAACCCTGCAGACGGCTCTTCTCCTGGCCAAGCTCGGCAAGCCGTCTGGTCTTGGCGTCGTGAATTTTAATAAACTGTCCGCGCAATTTTTGCAGCGTGGGCGAGATCGCCAACAGCAAGTCCGCCTCATCTTCGCATTCAGCCTCTTTGTAGGCGACTTTGCTAAGTTCGGCAAAGTGCTTGCCCAGCTCAGTTTTGGGAACGTCGACCGCGTCCGTGTCGACCTTGTCGATCTCGGCCGCCCACCTGGCCCGCTCTTTGTCGTCTTTGGCTGCCGTGACCTTTTCCAATAAGTCGGCCAATTGCTGGGTGACTTCATAGTCGTCTTCCAACTCGATCATGTCGGTCTTGACGACTTCAACGGGTGGAATGTCGTTGACCGCCGCGTAGGTACGGGTGAAGTAATTCACTAGCTGGTAGGCCACCTCGCTGCGCGCCTGCTGACGTTGGGCTTCGGGCGCGTTGAGAGCGACCCAGTGGAAGACTCGCACCAGCTCGTACTTCGACTCGGCTCTTTGAACCTCAGTGGCCATCCTGCTCAGGGATTCCTTGAGACTGGACTGTTCCGAATTCACCACTGCGATTCGGCTGTTCAAATTCGCCAACACAAAAGTGTTGATGACAACGGAGCTAAGGGAGACAGCGAACCCGCCCAAGACCCAGGTTCTAGGAGACCATCCTAACACGTTACCCCCTCCATTTTCAGAAAATCCCTCGCATTCGGACGAGCTGGAGCCACGTCCTTGAAACAAACCTACTAGCCTCCGCCGGACCCCCGGCGTGCAGGCAAGTCCGCCTGGGTCAAACTTACCAGTAGGAATATCTCTGGGCCGGGGCCCAGGAACTTGTCCGTTCTGATGAAATTGCCAAATCCTACCCTGAGAAACGGTGGTTGATAGTCCATGAACTTGAAGTCCTCTCTGATGATGTTGGGTCTGAGTGCGGCGCTGGCCGGGCCGAGTCTGGCCGGCAACGGCACTTTTGTAAGCAAGGAAGGCCGTCGCCTCGTCAACCTGACCATCTGCTTTAAAGGGGCCATCAGCGAAGCCAACCTGACGCGTTGGAAGAATCATTTCAAGCTGGCCAACGAGAAGCTTTTCCGGGCCACCGCCGGCCAACTGCAGTTTGGGGACATCCGGTTTGGTCGCGATGCCTTTACCCAGAGTCGGGCCGACATCGTCATCGAACCCACCGGTCACGCCCACGTCACCGGTGACATCGTGGGAACTTCGATGGGCACCAGGGAACAGTTGTTTCTCTACACCGCCGAGGATATCGAAGGCACTCTGACCACGGTGCACGAGTTCGGCCATTATGCTTTCGGTCTCTGGGATGAATACAAGGGCGTGCGCTACGGGGTGCAAAACGGCGTCTACCAACTGCTTGGAGAGGCCACCGAGGCGTCCCAACAGGTTTTCTGCTTCAACAGGCAAGACAATCCCACCCTGGCGAGCATCATGTGGGACAACAACAGTCCCGACATCGCGCATTTTTGCACCGGCGCCAATCATCGCAAGGAGATCAGCATCGGCAACGGTCAGGTGGTGCGCAGCATGCAGCAGGAAAAGGAGGGCCGCGATTGTTGGTCTTCGGTGGCCGAATATGCCGGCTTAACAGCCCCTACCGAGCCGCCCACCTTCGATGAGAAACCCCCGGCCCCGCCGCAGTTTGTGGAGTTAGGTGGAGAGGCTCTGACGGTCTACCTGGTGCAAACCACCAGCGGCCTGACGCTGGGCACCACCAAGGTGGCCATCAACGACGGCATCAACCGACTGCGCGGTCCCAAGGGCACGCGTCTGAACGGTGATTTCGCCGGGGTCATGACCTACAATTCCGAGGGAGTCGAAACCAACCTGGCCATTCGCGAGTTTCGCACACCCGCCCAACGCCAGGCGGCCAATACTCTGGTCAAAGCCATCCCCCCCAGTGCCGTGCCCGACTGCGACGCGGCAGCCGCCTTGCGGGCCGCGCGCGACGCGATGAACACCGAGGAGGCCAAATATGCCACCGGTTTTGCCGCCAAGACCATCGTGCTCTTTTCCGACAACCGGGGAACCGACGGCATAGACGCCGCTCTGATCGAGGAACTCAAGCAGAGCAACATCGGCGTGAACGTGGTCGAGCTCTTCGTGTCTCAGAATGATCGGCTGAAAGATTTGTCGGCCCGCACGCTAGGACGTCATGCTCCCTCCAAGTTCAAACGGCCCCTCGTGAAAGTGCTGGGCAAGGTCGAAGACGACGCCACCGAAACCGAGCAGGCCCAGAACGACGTGGGCGCCGGAGTGATCGGACAGTTTCGCCTGGATGGCTTTGAGGGAGATATCGACTCGACCACTCCCCAGACCCACCAGGTGGCGGTCGACAGCTTTGTCAACAGCGTCACCTTTGAGCTGAGCACAGTTTTCGACCCAGAGGCAGCTTCGGTCAATCCTTTAGAGCTGGAGCTGCGTGACCCGGCCGGCAATCTCATCGATCTGGCCAGTCCTCCGGCCAATGTGGAGGTGACCGTTTCGGAAGTCGATGCCAAAACCGTGACGGTGCAGTCTCCGGCGGTCGGGAACTGGACCTGCAAGGTGAGGGCCCCGGGCGAAGCCACTCGCTACGCGCTGGATATTTTCGGCCAGGGCGACCCGCTGTTGAGCAGCAATGGAGCCGATTCCAGCAAGGGCCAGTTCCCGGCCGCGACTCCCGTGCACGTCAAGCTGGGCAACTCGCAGAACATCATCGGGGCCGAAGTGGCGGGCAAAGTGTTTCGTCCCGACGGTTCCGAGGTAGCCATCACCTTGTTTGACGATGGCGACGCGGCGCACGGGGACGAACTGGCCCAGGACGGCATTTACAGCGCCCTCTTTGCCGACTACGTGGGAGCGGGCGACTATCTCATTTCGCTGCTAGCCAGGGGCAATGCCAATACCCAGTTTACCACCCTGAATTACCGAGGGGATGCGGCCGGTGGTTTTGAGCCCGGACCGACCGGCCCGTGCCCGCCTTTCCAGAGAGAACTGAATCTGCTGATCAGCTGCCTGGGCAACACCGGCACTGGAAACGGTCTTTTGCCGTTGGACGACTTTGAGGTGCTTTCGGGAGGCAACGGCACGGTGACCCTGCGCTGGCGGAATCCCAATGCGGGCGGCAGCGAAGTGCTGATTCAGCGGGCTTCCAAGGTCGGCCAGTGGGCTGACCTGATCACCTTGCCGGTCGGGGCCAGCGAATTCACCGACACCTCACCCGGTGGCGGCAGCGTGTTTTATCGCCTTCTGGCCAAAGGGAACGGCGGTCGTTCGCTGCCCAGCGAATTTCAACAACTGGATATGGCGGTGGTGGCCAGGGCTTTCCAGGAGGTCGCCAATGGGGGCGGCGGGAGCCAGGGATTTTCGTTCGCTGGTGGCGACTCGGGCGGTGGCTTTTGCTTCATCGCCACGGCCGCCTACGGCAGCTATCTGGACCCGCATGTGGCCAGTTTGCGACGTTTTCGTGATGAGCAACTGCGTCCACTGCCCGGTGGCCCTCGATTGATATCGGCTTACTATCAGGCTTCACCGGGGCTGGCCAATTATCTGGTGGTGCATCCTTGGGCCAAACTGCCGGTCCGCGGCCTGCTGACGGTGGTGGTGGGCACCGTCGAGCACCCCTGGGCAGCCGTCGGGCTCTTGCTGGCCGGAGCTCTGGGATATCGGCGCTGGCGGCGCCGCCGCGCCGACCAGACCGTCAACAGCGTGCCCCCCTCAGTCCATCCGCAGGACTAGTTCATGTTGGCCATCCAAAAATAGGAGACTTAGACCAAGGGAGGGCGGGTACATCTATCCAACAGGCCCCGATGAAAAAGAGCATTCTGCATGTTTTACTATCGCTTGCCCTCGCGGGAATCGGGTTCGCGCAAGAAGCGCCTAAGCCGGACGCCAAGGGGAATTACCTGCGGCCCGAGGGACCGGTCCAGTCCCAGGGTTTGTCTTTTGGAGGTGCGCTCTGGCGAATCCACGTCAAGAAGCTGAATGTCCGCGAGCAGCCGAGCCTGAAAAGCAAGGTGATCACGGTGGTAAAGAAAGGCGAGCAAATCGCCGCGTTCTACAACCGCTACGGTGGAAGTGAAGGGGACGGTTCTAACCTCAAAGATCCTCAGGGCCGCACCTGGCTGAAAATCTACCTCGACCCCAAGAAATTTGGCGAAGGCAAGAGCGGATATGTTCGTGCCAATTCCCGCTACATCCGTCCGGTGCTGCCCAAAGGCATGGCCGATACGGCTCCCGTTCTGGCTGACGAGCCAGGGGATGAGGAGAGTGGCGGAGCAACCGGTAATAACGGGGGCGGCAATATCAACATCAACATTAATCTGGGGGGAGGCAACCCCAACGGAGCTCAGCCCAAGGATCCGGCTCCTGCCGGGCCTCCGCCGGTGGCCAACGCGAAGCCGGGACCTGCCGCGCCCGTGGTGGGTGGCATCGGAGTGAAGTTTGCCCCTGGCTGGAACAACTGGACCAAAAATGGCACCATGTATTCCACCAGCCCCGACCAGAGTTCGCGCATCGCCATCATCAAGGTGACGGGCATCGGTCAGGACGGCCCCTGGGACGACGTGCAGGCCAAGATGGCCAAACACCTGGCTCCGCACTTTCCCGGGCTTGCCGACCTCAAGGAAGTGAACACCGAGCATGACGTATTTCGAGACGGTGTGGGTCTGCGAGTGGTGACCTATACAGCCAACCTGGGCGGCAAGACCGTCGATCTGGTGGTCGACTTTGCCCGCGAAGAGAACAAAGACGGCAAAGGGTTGGTGTTGATCGCGCGGGCCACTCCCAAAGGCGATGCAGCCACGGCTCAAACCGCCAAAAGCGTAGCCGAATCCCTCAAGCTCAAGAAATAGTCCCGCTGATGGTCACCCGGGCCTTGCGCTCTGCGCGGGGCCTTTTCTATTTGTGCGGGCAGTGCGCCTCGACCCGTCTGGCGCGGAAGTTAAGCGGACTTGGCGAGATACAGGTAGGCAGATACGATGAGACCGTAGATGACGATGGCCCGACGCAAGGCGTTGTCATTGATGCGACTGGCCATACGCGCGCCCAGGTAGCCCCCCAGCAAGGTGGCCGGGGCTGCCACCAACGCGGCCGGCCAGAACACCGGGCCAAAAAAGGCAAAAGCGATCAGACTGACGGTGCCGTTCACCAGCGACAGGGCCGCCTTCAAAGCATTCAAACGTCGTAAGCTGTCGGAAAGACCCAGGGCCAGTGTGCCCAAAAGAATCACTCCTAGAGCTCCTCCGAAATAACCGCCGTAGACGGCCGCCCCCAAAACTCCCAACGTCAAAAGACCCCAGCGCTCTCCTCCACCCCCTCCGGCCCATTTCTTTAAGCGAGGCTGAAAAGCCAGCATAAGGCTGGAAAAGAGCACCAGCACGGGCACAATCAGGTCGAAAGCCGAAGCAGGCAGCCGTAGCAACAAAGCGCAGCCGAGCGAAGAGCCGACCAGAGTAATCAAGGAAAGTCGCAACCAGCGTATCCCTTGATCAGCAAGCTCGTGTCGAAAACCCAGGACTCCGCCGATATAACCAGGCCAGTTGGCCATCGAATTGGTGACATTGGCTTCCAGCGGTTGCAGCCCGCAGGCCAGCAGAGCCGGGAAAAGCACCAGCGAGCCGCCGCCGGCCACCGCGTTGAGGAAGCCGGAGAACAGCCCGGCCGTAGCCGCAAGCGCCAGCTGAGAGGGGTCCATGGGAAAGCCCTTCGCGAGGGATGGACGGTCATCTGCCGGAAGAGGAAAATATGCGCAACATCGCCGACACCGTGCTCTACAAAGACGGGATGATGCTGGTCATCGACAAG
>JALHOV010000082.1:0-11321 GCA_022842865.1 Vulcanimicrobiota bacterium
GGTTCCAGGGGGGACGATCCCCCTGGAACCCGATTTGGTGGGCCGCGTAGGATTCGAACCTACGGCCAACCGGTTAAGAGCCGGTTGCTCTACCGCTGAGCTAGCGGCCCGAGTCGTATCATATGACGTGAAAAGAGGGTGAGTAAGGGGGCTCGAACCCCCGACCTCTGGTTCCACAGACCAGCGCTCTAACCAACTGAGCTATACTCACCACGTTATTTCAACTTTTTGCATGCCCAGGAGGACTCGAACCTCCGACCCACTGCTTAGAAGGCAGTTGCTCTATCCGCTGAGCTATGGGCACCCACTCTGGTCGGAGCGGCCGGATTCGAACCGGCGGCCCCCTGCTCCCAAAGCAGGTGCGCTACCAGGCTGCGCTACGCTCCGAAGCCCGTGGCGCAGTATACAACTGAGCGAAAGTTTCGTCAACAGAACCCTATTTCTGCGTCTGGCCCCGTAACTGCAACGTTTCTGAGTGATTGGACGACTTGAGGTAACCGGTAATAATGTAGCGGCCTGGCTTCACCTTGGCGCCAGAGAACATCTGCTGGTTCCAGCGCGCCTTGAAAACCTGCTCCTTACCTGGCGCAATGTGGATGCTATGGGGTTTGGGCTGTGGGATATGGTCTGGCTCGCTGCTGTACTGCCAGATATCTTGCGGGATCTGCGTGAACAGCAAATCCATCTCGCTTTGGACGGTGAAATCGAATTCCAGGTTGGTCTTAAAGTCGAGCACCACATCTTTTTCAGAGATGTTTTTGACTTGCAGCACCACATCGACGGGCTCGGAGGTTCCGTAGGAAGCTTTAGCCATCGAGAGCTTGAGATAGAGACCCCCCGACTCCAGAGCGGCCGTAGAATTCAGGTTCCCCGAGCGATTCTCAGCAAACCATTTGACGCCCAGCACGAAAAGGATCAGCACGGCCACCAGCGCCAGTCCAAAGCGTACCATTTGCTGCTTGGGAGAAAGTGGCTCTACCGCCGTCACCTTGCGCTTCAATCGAACATTGCGGGCGTCCATACTCCAAATGTTCCTAACGTCGGGCTTGTCAACCTGCTCCCAGAAGTGGATAATTTGGCTATGCGTAGATTGTTCATCGCCTTTTTGCTCGCTACCCTCCCGGTTCTGGCAGCCCCGGCCGGCTTTGTTGTCAGGGTGGAAGGGACTCGCATCGTCATCAACCGAGGATTGATGGACTCCGTCAAAGTGGGAGACCGCTTCGTCGTCCTGCGCATGGGGCGAAACATTGCCGAACTGGTCGTGCAGAACGTCAATCAACAGGAATCCCAGGCCATCGTTTCCCAGCTTTATTCGCAAGAGCCGGTGCTGGCCGGCGATGCCCTGACCCTGGGCGGTGAGGTCACCCCTCAGGCCAACGGCACCAGGCCCAGCACGCCCAAAGCCGTCACGCCTCTGCAACTCACCATGCAGCAGACGCAAGAAGAATATCAGGAGATGCTCAAGAGCCGCACCCAGAGCCAGGAGTTTCAGCAGAAATGGTCGGGAAAAACCGACCAGAATGCCGAGGCCTTCAACACTCAGAGCGGACTGAACATGCTCGATTCCCTGGCCTTCTCGTTGTGGGCCGGGGGTTCCAGTTGGTGGTGGAATACCGCTGACACGCTGACGAGAACCGCCAGTCAAGCCTACTGGAGTCACAACATGCGGGAGCGGATGATGCGCGACTACGTTGCTCGCATCCAGATCGAAGTGATTCATTGGGACAACGAGTTGCTCGAGTCCTACGCCAAAATGCAGGCTGCGCAGCAAGGAATGACCAGCGTAGAAGAGTTGAACGCCCTGCGCCAGCAAATGCAGCGCGAGAAGCGACTGGATCAGAATGACGTTTTCCAGGTGCGTATGCAGAACGTTGGGGAACTCAACGTCGAGATGTCACCCTTTCACTGGCACATGTTCTTGAGCGCGCCCGACGACAAGCGCGTTGTGGCCACCCACTACGATCAGGTGCTCGACCGTAAGCTGGCTCCTAAGCAGGAAGTGACCGGCTTCATCACCTTCCCTCGGGTTCCCAGTCAAGAGAACATGAAGGTCTTTCTCGAGGACGTCTACGGCGATCGTGGAGAATTCTCGTTTTCCCGCTAACTCTCCGGGGTAAAGCAAGCCCATGCTGCGGACACTCTTTTTCCTTTTTCTGCTCGCCCTGAGCGTTCAAGCTCAGCCTAAAGCGAGGGAAGCCCTCAACACCAAGCTCCCGGTCCAGATTTACCTGAGCCTCCCGCAACGGTCGGCTCAGGTGCTTGACTCTCTCATTCAAGAGTTCCAGCAAACCCATACCTATCTGGACATCCAGGTTAAGAATTTCGGAACTCCTCAAGAGCTCTATCGGTCCCTCAGCGACCCCAATCGCCCGGCACCTACCATGGCTTTGGTAGAGAATAGCTGGCTGCCCGGATTGGTGGCCGCCCAGCCCGCCCTGTACCCGGTCGAGACCTGGATGCCGAAAGAGCAGTTCGGCATGAGCTGGGCCATCAAAAACAACGCACAAAATGCCCTCTGGGAAGCCTCTCAGGTGAATGGCAATCTTTACGCTCTGCCCATGTTTTTCACCACCAAGGCGCTGATTTACAACAGCGACGTGCTTTTGAAGTCCGGTATCAAGCAAGTCCCCACCACTTGGGATCAGGTTTTGCAGGCGGCCAAAAAGATCAGTGATCCCAAGGCCGGCCAGCAGCAGGTCACCCTCTCGTTGGGCGATTCCCCGACCAACATCGCCCGCAATTTCCAGTTGCTGGTCTGGCAGAACGGCGGCGATGGGTTGAACAGTACGATGTCGGCCAGCAACCCGGTGGCCGTGCAAACCACCATCGATTACTTCAAGAAGCTGACCCCAGGGCTGGCTCCGGTGGACGGCCAGCCGGCCATGTTGCCGGTAGGCATGTACATCGGCAATGTGGAGGACTACCTTAACCTGCGCAGCACCGGTCTGCCTGTCAAAACAGCCGTGATCCCTGGCTTTGACAAGTTTAGCCGGATTACCGAAACCCAGGGCTGGGCGCTGGCCTTGTTCAAGAATGTGCCCGAGCGCGAGCTCTACAAAGTCCAGGAGCTGGCTTTTTTTATCACCGATTTCCAGCAGCAGTTGCGTTTTGCCGAACAGGCGCCCTATCTGGCCGCCCACCTGAAGGTATTCGACAATCCTTTCTATCGCAGAGAGCGTCTGGCCGATCACAGCAATCTTCGGGTCTTCCTCAATTCCATTGGGAAATCACGCATCGTCGATACCTCCGGAAGTCAGCCGGAGCGTTATGATAGCGCCGGCAAATCCCTTGGAGCGGTTCTGCGTGGGGAAAAAACCTCGCAGGACCTGCTCAAGTGAGAGGACTCACCCCTGTACCACGGAAGCCAGAGCGTCCATGATTCGCTTCTTTGAGTCGCTCGGGCAATCGGTGATTGCCATCCTCGACTACATCGGCGGGCTGGCTCTGTTGCTTTGGGAAGTCCTGGGATTTCTAGCGGCGGGCGGCGTGCGCTGGTCGTTAGCCGTTTATCAGATGGCTTTTCTTGGCGTGAACTCGATCATGATCGTTCTCTTGACCACGACGTTCGCCGGGATGGTTATCAGTCTTCAGTTGGCCCACGTGGCCGTGCAATACGGCGTGTCCAACATTGTGGGTGGCGGTGTAGCCCTGGCCATGGCTCGCGAACTGGGGCCCATGTTGACGGCCGTGGTGGTGGCGGGCCGCGCCGGGTCGGCCATCACTGCCGAAATCGGTTCGATGAAAGTCACCGAGCAGATCGATGCGCTCGAGTGTATGGCCGTCAGTCCGATTCGCTATCTGGTGGTTCCTCGTGTCATCGCGCTGGTTTGCATGATGCCGATTCTGGCGCTTTTTTCCGACCTGGCGGGCCTTGTCGGTGGTTCGTTTGTGGCTGAAGCCAGCGCCGGCATCCCCCAGGAAGTCTTCTTCGATTCCGTCAAGCGAATGGCCGTGATGAGTGACGTCACGCGCGGTCTGGCCAAGTCGGTTATCTACGGAACTCAGATCGCTCTGGTTTCTTGCCAACAAGGCCTGCAATCGGGCCGAGGCGCCGCCGGTGTAGGTCAGGCCACTACGGGCAGCGTAGTCATCTCCATGATTATCGTCTTTATGACGAACTATTTCCTTTCAGCATGGCTGTTCCCCATCAACTGATATGGCCAAGCAAGAAGCGATAACTGGCCCACGCGAGCAGATGTCCGATCCGGCCATCGTGGTCAAGAATTTGACGGTGACCTTCGGGAGCCGCTCGGTTCTCAACAATGTTTCTTTTGAAGTTCCACGTGGAACAACGTTGTGCATCTTGGGGCTCTCGGGGGTCGGCAAAAGCACCACTCTGCGCTGTATGGTCGGCCTGCAAAAGCCCACCAGCGGCGAGATCTTGATCAACAATAAGAACATCGCCACCATGAAGCCCAAAGAGCTCGACCAGTTGCGCAAGCGCGTGGGTATGGCCTTTCAGAAGGCGGCTCTGTTCGACTCGATGACGGTCGGGGACAACGTGGCCTTCGGATTGCGGGAGCACACCAAGCTGCCGGAGGAAGACATTCAGCGGATCGTGGCCGAAAAGTTGGCCATCGTCGACCTGGAAGGCATGGACCACCTTTATCCCAGCCAGATCTCGGGTGGTATGCAAAAGCGCGCCAGCTTTGCCCGTACGGTGGCCACCGACCCGGATGTTGTGCTCTACGATGAACCCACTTCTGGCCTCGATCCGATCATCTCTACGGTGATCAACGAGTTGATCTTGGAGTTGCAGTCCCGACTGGGCGCCACTTCGGTGGTGGTGACCCACGATCTGGCCGGAGCCATGATGGTCGCTCACAACATTATTATGCTTCATGAAGGCAAAGTGGTCTTCAGCGGCCCCCCCAAAGAATTCGCCACCACCGATAACCCTTATATCAAACAGTTTCGCGAAGGAAGCTCGAAAGGGCCGATCCGTGTTTAGCAGGAGGACAGCCCCATGGAAATGAGTTCAGCCGCCAAAGTGGGGATGGTCGCGGTCATCGCGCTCATCCTCTTTGGGCTGGTGGTAACCCAGTTGGGAGGCATCAGCGAAGAGAAGGGTAAGGAATTCCAGATCTCTTTTCAGAACGTCGGTGGCCTACAAACCAAGGCTCCCGTGCTGCTGGCCGGCGTCAAAGTCGGCCTGGTCAAGAAGATGGAACTGAGCAGCGAGGATTCGCGCGTGCGCGTGACCATGCTGATCACGCGCGACGGCGTCAACCTGTACCGCAGCCGTCGTCCTGACGATCCCAAGGACAGCTTTTACATCTACACCGTGGCCGGCAACTTGCTGGGCGACAAGTGGGTGGACATTCGCACAGGGCGCATTCCGGCTGACACCAAGCCGCTTGATCCCAAGGGTGAGCCGATTGTGGGAGAACCGCCAGTTAGTCTGGACGACCTGGCTCGTGAAGGCAACGCCGTGATGGGCGAATTTCGCCAATCGGTCACCGCCCTGAACGAGCTGGTGGCGGACAAGAAGTTTCAGAACGACATTCGCGAGACCATGGGGAACTTCACGGAAATCTCGCGCAACCTGAAAGGGGCCAGCACGGACGCTCGCGGCCTGGTTCATAGTCTGAACGGACGCGTGGAACGATTGGGTAACGCCATCGAACTGGTGGTGGCTCACGTCGACCAGACCGTGACCGGCTTTCAGAGTGATGCCCAGGCGGTCGGTGCTGACCTCAAAGGCTTCTCCGGCGGGCTCAGGAGCGTGGTGGTGAAGAACCAGGGCAATATCAACACCATCGTGGTTACCCTCAAGGAGACGGCTCAGAGCCTGAACCGCACCATGAAGTCCTTGGAAACCCTGGCCAACAATAAGGATCTTAAGGACGACGTGCTGGCCACGGTCAGCAACCTCAAACAGGCGGCCGAGGAAGTCAACGGAATCACCGCCGACATCCGTAGCCTCACTTCCGACCCGGAATTGCAGGGCGACATCCGCGACACCATTCAGAACACCCGAGAAGCTACGGAAGGCGCCAAGAGGGTGATCAACACCGTTGACGGCATCACCGAAGGAGTCACCAGCGGACCGCTGGCTCAGGCTTACCTGGATGCTGAGGTCAACACACGAACCGGTCGTGTGGCCGGCAACGCCAACGTCTTCGTGCTTCCCAATGGTCCCTATGGCGCCAAAATCGGTGTTGACTCCATCGGTCAGGACAACCTTCTGAACCTGCAGGCCTACAAGAATTGGGAGCAGTTCCGGTTGCGCGCCGGCGTGGTGCGTGGCCAACTGGGAGGCGGCTTTGACGCCCGCCTTTTCGACAAGCGCTTCGAGCTGAGCACCGACGCCTATGACACCAACAAGTTCCGCGTCGACGTCTACGGCAAGGTGCTCTTCCCGGGCGACTTCTACCTGTTGGGTGGTTACCGCGAAGTGAACCGCTCGCGTTCGACTGGATATCCAATCATTGGCGCGGGCAAACGGTTCTAATGTGAATCAGGCCCTTGTCAAAGATCGTGGGTACGTGCTAAGGTGCCTATCTGCGTGAGCCACTCGCAGGGAAGGAGGGATGTTTAAATGGAGACCCGCGTTGAAGAAGGCGAGTCCATTGAATCTGCCCTCAAACGTTTCCGTCGCCAGTGCCAGCGTGATGGCGTCCTGGCCGAAATCAAGAAACGTGAGTTCTACGAGAAGCCGAGCGTTCGTCGCAAGAAGAAAATGCTGGCCGCTCGCCGGCGTCGCAGCTAGAAAAGAAGAGTTCCTTCGGGGGCTCTTTTTTTTATGGGTTGCGCCAGCGCAAGTCGGCCAACACCCAGCGATGGTCGAAGAAGTCCCCGGCATTGACCGAGCGGTAGCCCGTGAACTCTAACTCGGATGAACAGAAAATGTAGTCGATACGTAGCCCGGGAAGCGGACCTTGATAGGTGAAGGAAAGGCCCCGGCCGGCCTTGCGAAAACCGTCCTGCAGAGAGCCCAGCACCCTGCGGTAGACGTAGGAAGTTGGCACATCGTTGAAGTCGCCGCACAGGATCACCGGGTAAGGGGAGGTGGCCACATCTCGGGCCACGATTTCGGCCTGCTCGGAGCGCATTTGAATGCCCTCGGGTAGCCTGCGCAAGGCATTTCGTGGGCTCCCCAGGGCATAAGACTCCAGATGCAGATTGTAGACTCGAACCACTCGACCACCCAGTTCACAATCGGCGCTGCAGTAGCAGTTATAGGTCGAGGGGAAGATTGTCCCCTGATGTCTTTGGATCGGAGTTTTGGTAAAGGTAGCCATACTGGGCACCTTATAAAGGTCGTGTGACAGTCCCAGTGGTCCCTTAATAAAGTCCTCGATCTGAGTGTTTTCTACTCCGGTCGAAGTCGAGAAGTCTTGACTACAGATGGCGTCGGGATGCATCGATTCCAGCAAGGGCTTGCAGGACTCGATGTTTTGGCGCACCTTTGCCCGACCCACCGAAGCGGCCTCGAAGTAACGGCAGTTCATGGATAAGATTCGGAAGGTTCCGGGTCGCTGAGGATGCCAGTTGAGAAAGGAGCCGATGTGGATCAGGCCCAATCCCAGTCCCAGCAGAGAAAAAAAACGGCGCCGGGCCAGACCGGTCAGGGCCAGCAAATAGAACCAGGGAAATCCAATCGTCAACAGGGCTAGCGGCCATGAGGCCTGAGCCGACAAAAAGGGGGCCAGCAAGCATAGCAAGAGGGGCAGCGACCAGATCACCCTGACGGTCTTCTCCGCCCAGCGGGGGCCAGCCTACCTCGGGTCCCAGGGGGGGCGCGTTAGCCACCCCTAGAACGGGAGTGGGGGGTCCTAGGGGGGGCGCGTTAGCCACCCCTAGAACAAAGAGAAGTGGACGTTTCTAAACTCGAGAGTCGTGCGAAGAAGGCCCGCGATGCGGCCGCGCGCGAGAAGAATCTGCTGCTTGCCTACGCCTGGAGAAGCCAGGAGGGAATGGCCGATGATCGGGCCATGCAGCGAGTCAGCCTGGCTCGGGAGCAACTGGCAAGCCAGACGGCTGCGGCCGCCGACCAGGGCAAGAAGGAGGCCGCTATCGTGCGCCTGAGCTTCCAGTGGATTGACCTTCGCCACGCTCTACAGGAAGAACTGAGCGCGCATCCCGATCGCTACCCTACCCTCCGGAAGCAAGGTCCCCCTTCCTTCCGATTGATCGAAGACTGGCTTAAAAACGAACTTCAGGTCGAGCCCATCGAGCGCGTCTGCCCGCTTCCCTGGATGAATCGGCTGGACCGTTGGCTCCACAAGGGAGCTCTCGCCCGGCTGATCGGCGGCCGCCCCTCCCTTCCAGAACCCGTTGAGAATCTCTGGAAAGAATGCGCCAGGCTCAAGCCGCGCTGGGAGCGCTATCAGGTGCGCGAAGACGATGGCCTGGCCCTGATCGTGAAGTGGCGTTAGCCATGAAACAACAAAAGCCGCCTGACCAAAATCAAGCGGCTTTGTTCTGTCCGGAAGCCATCCCACCTTACCGGACCCTGTCGAAAGAGTTTCTTCCAGAGGTCGCTACGCTTTCCGCCTTTCGGCTTCCCCGCGTCGCGAGCTTGAACCTCACGGTCTCCGGACTCTTCAACAGCCTCTTTGCAATTGTTGACGATGGTTGCAACACACCGGTCATGCTGTGGTCTGCACGCTACCCCTGGTCCCCTTCAGGCTGGGACAGTAGCCCCCCGGCCGCCTTACCCTCCAGCGCCGGGCTCCTCAAGCTGTTTCGTTATCTCCAGTAAGATACCGACGATTTGGTGTCCACACGTTTCCCTACTAGTTCTAGTTCCCCGTGTGAAACATTCTGCCTTGCGGCTCCCAATCGGGCCTGAGGCCTCTCTCACTTATCCAAGGTTTGACTCTCGTTGAATGAGCGCAACGGCTTGCTTTAGTCTGCAAGCTACCTCTGAAACATTCGGGCTGTATCAGGGCCCCCTGGCTGCCGACCTCCTACGCCAGGCTCCCACTTCGGAGCTGAGGATTGTTTGTTGCCCGCCTCACGGCGTCCTCGACTCTGCTGTGAGCCTCATCCATCTCGCTTTCGATTCGCGTCGCCCTCTGGATGGGACGGCTTGCTCAAGTTTGCAAGCTACCTCTGAGACTTTCGGGTTGCCTCAGAACCCCCTGGACACCCCAGGCATCTTCGTTCCTCGTCGCCTTCGTCGCCGAAGGTTTCTTTGGGTTGATTGCGTCGAACTCTCACTTGCTACCGCTCGAGTTATCTCGTCTCGCGACTCCGCAACCATTACGAAGACCTCACAACACTGCGCCGATGCGCTTGAGTCGATGTTGTCCGACTGCTTCCTGCGGTTTGCAAGCTACCCCTGACTTCTTCAGGCGAAATCAGCGCCCCCTGGTTGCCACGCCAGGCTCCCAGTCTCCCTTTGATTTTTCTCCGGTCTCTTCACCTTTTCCCCGAAGGGTCCCCAGCGATTCGATTCTCCTTGCGGCTCCGGAGTGGAGCTGGACCTTACCGCGATTTTCGTTCCGCGCTAGACGGCCTGCTGAAGTTTGCAGGCTACCTCTGCCTCTTAAGGTATGAAGCAGCACCCCCCGAGTATTCGGGCCCTCAACTGCGTTTCCGCTGCTGAGGTTTGCATCCTATGACGGGATCTTGCGGGCTGTCAAGCACTTGGTGTGTTGTTTACAATAAGTTCGGAATTTGTTCCCGAACACCCCAGGACTTTGCGGGCCGATCGGCAACAATTCAGGCAATGGACCCCTCTACACTCAGCCAGACCGAGGTCGTC
This sequence comes from Vulcanimicrobiota bacterium, assembly GCA_022842865.1. Lineage (GTDB taxonomy): Bacteria > Vulcanimicrobiota > Xenobia > Xenobiales > JADMJV01 > JADMJV01. The sequence goes on from JALHOV010000082.1 coordinate 9,716, forward strand.
CTGCTGGCCCCCGGCCGGCAGGCCCTGGCTCTATCTTACTTGCCGGGTGAAACGCCGGCCGTGGTCGCCAGTCTGGATGGCCAGAAGGCCATGGACTTGCTCTGGTCGGCTCAAGAAATGGGCGTTCCGGTGGTGGAGTGCGTCGAACTCAACCGCGAGAACATGCAAGACTTGCAAATTGGCCAGGAGATCCCGGATTTTCTCTTCCGACCGGCCGCTCAGGCCATCGCAATGGTGCAGCGGAGCCGTCCGGGACCCATGCCGGTCTTGCTGGTGAAAGACCTGCAAAAGAGGCCCAAACCGAAGGCCAGCCAGCTCCCCAGCCACTCCTGCCTGTCCATCGAACTGCGCCAGCAGGACTGGCTCGCTCCGGTGGAGTCTCTCACTACTCTGCATCGCCAGCGATTTCAGAAAGAGATCGGACTGCCGGTGCTCCGACTCGACATCCTGCACGAGCCCGAGCTGGACTGCGACGGTCGGATCTTGATGCAGGGTGCCACCCTCTATCAGTGGACGGGCCCCAATTTTGGCGACCTCATGGCCGGTCTGCATCAGGTGGTGAGGAACAACGCCCATCGTCTGCTCGGCTTTCGCGAAACAGAAGCGTTGGTGGAGAGCTTGCGCAAATCCCACAAAGAGCTGTATCAGGCCCTCTTTCCCGAGTTCCTGACTGTCTCGGGATTGCGCCAAATTCTGCGCAATCTTCTGCGCGAAGGCATTCGAATCCGGGACATTAGCTCCGTTCTGGAGGCGATCGAGGAGCACAAAACCCGCTCGGCCGACCCGGACCAGTTAACGGAGTTCGTTCGCGCCTCTCTCAACTTTCAGCTGTGCCGGGAATATGCGGACGCTCAAGGAGTTGTGCAGGCCATGCTGTTGGCTCCTGACCTGGAGAAAGCCATCTTGAAGGATGTGCACCAGGCCTCTTCAGCTATCTGGTTTGACCTGGATGTCGACGTCAGCCTCAGGCTCTTGAGTGGTGTCGCTCGAGCCTGGGAGAAGGCGCAGGACCAGGGCTTCAAGCCAGTGCTGCTGTGCGGCCCCCGGGCCCGACGGTTCATCAAGCGACTGGTCGAGCCCAGTTTTCCGCAAATTCCCGTTATATCTTATCCCGAAGTGGCTCCCGATGCGGATGTTCACGTCTTCACCAGTCTGGGAGGCCTATGAGCGTCGTCCGAAACTCCTCGGGAATCATTTCCATTCCCTCGGAAAGCAATAACGACCTCGGTCTTTTCCTGGTTTTCCTGGGGTTGGCCCTGAGCTTTCCTGTGCGCGCCTTGCTCGATCGCGTTTATCCCGATCACGCCTGGGTGGGGATCTGTGCCCCGGCCGGAGTGGTGCTGGTGGTCTTTGGTTTTATTTTGATTCGCTATACGCGCAAACGGTTCTGGCTAGACGGCAAAAGCGTGCGTGTCAAGGATGGCTGGCTCAAGCGCAGTCTGCGCTACCATTGGGAAGATGCACCCATGGTTCGCCTGCGTTCTCAAGAAGAGGAGCGGGGGCCGAACATGCTGGAGTTCTGGCTGGTCAACCTGGTGGATGGGAAGCGCCAGTATGTGTTGGATCGGCGCCTGGGTCATCACATCGAAAGCCGTTCGCTGGCCGA
>JALHOV010000082.1:11331-20245 GCA_022842865.1 Vulcanimicrobiota bacterium
GGCTAAAAGCATCAACTGTCCTCTTTTAGAAAAAGCCGAGAACGGCGAGCTTTTGATTCCTCGCGAAGAACTGGACCTTCCCTTCCGCGAGCGCGTTCGCAAGCAGCCCGAGCTTTTGGGCGGGGAGGCCACCAAGCCGGAGCCTTGTCCGATCGAGTGTGCCGAAGACGAGAATAGCCAGCGATACACCTGGCGTCTGCTCAGCCCGGCCATGCTGAACGAGTTTTTCACGCTCGTGCTCTTCGTCGTTCTACTGGCGGTCGTGCCGATCTTTCCCAAAGTCATTCCCGGCGAAGAAACAGTCGAGCGGTTCCAGCTTTCGTTCCTGGACATCGCGCGCACTCAGCATCAGTTTCTCTACTTTTACGTAACCGGCACGATCGTTGCTCTAACGGCCTTTTTCTTGTTTGGTTACCGCAAAGAACTGAGGGCCGGCCGCAAGAGCCTGGATGCTTGCGATCGGCTGTGGGGGTTTTCCGTTTATACGGCCAGCATTCCGGCCGACCAGTTGGAGGAGATCTGGGTTCGCCAATCCGCTCGCGGAGCCCATCTGCAGTTAATTTCGGACGCCTGTATCATCAGCGGTCGCACCTCCAACAGCGCCGCCGCTGTCTGGGTGGCCTCGCGCCTGCGCCGCTTCTACGGCGCTTAAAAAACTAGAGGGACCGAAGTCCCTCTAGTAAGTCGACCTGTAAGCCGGGTTCTGTAACCCCACGAGGGGGTTGACGGCCATCTCTCTGCGACGGACGTTACCGCCCGCCTGATGCGACGTACTCAAAGACAGCCTGACGAGCCGCCAGGGGAAACCGGAGGAACGAGTCCCCCAAGTTTCCGTCTCCAAATGAGTCTTGCTCCCGGACGGGGTTTACCTAGCCGGTGCGTCACCGCACCGCTGGTGGGCTCTTACCCCACCGTTGCACCCTTACCGCTCCGAAGAACGGCGGTTAACATTTCTGTGGCACTATCCTCGGCGTCACCGCCACTGGACGTTATCCAGCGTCCTGCCCTTGGGAGCCCGGACTTTCCTCAAGGCGATGATACACCGCCCCGCGACCGTCCAGCCAACTTGAAGGGCACACTACCCCGATACCCGAACCCCCAACCATGACTTTACTAGCTAACTGGATTGAACATCGCTGGGAGCCGGCATCCGGTTCCGCCACTCAACAGGTCATCAACCCGGCCACCGAGGAAGTGTTGGCCGAAGTGCCACTCTCGAAGGCCGAGGACGTCGATCGGGCCGTGCAGTGTGCCCAGAGAGCCCTTAAGGGGTGGCGCAACACGCCGGTCACCGAACGTATTCAGGTCATGTTCAAATACAAGCAACTGCTGGAAGAGAACTTCGAATCGATTGCGCGCGGCATTACCCAAGAGTGTGGTAAAACCCTCGACGAGTCTCGGGGCGAATTGCGCCGCGGCATCGAGAACGTGGAAGTCGCTTGCGGCGCGCCCATCCTCATTCAGGGCTATCACAATGAAGACATCGCGCCCGGCATCGACGAACTAATGATCCGCCAGCCGGTGGGCGTGTGCGCTATCATCACCCCTTTTAATTTCCCGGCCATGATTCCACTCTGGTTCCTGCCCTACGCGCTGGTGTGCGGCAACACGGTCATCCTGAAACCCTCCGAACGCGTGCCGCAAACTCTGGTGACGCTGCTCAATCTGCTCAATGAGGCGGGTCTGCCTCCGGGTGTGGCCAATCTGGTGCACGGCGCTAAAGAAGTGGTCGATGCCATCCTGGAACATCCACTGGTGAAAGCCGTGAGTTTCGTCGGGTCCACCCAGGTGGCCCGTTACATCTACTCCAAGGCTAGCCAATACGGTAAGCGGGTGCAGGCCCAGGGTGGGGCTAAGAACCCGATCATCGTCATGCCGGATGCCGACTTGGAAATGACCACCAAAATTGTGGCCGACAGCGCTTTTGGCTGCGCCGGCCAGCGTTGCCTGGCCTCCTCTCTGGCCGTGACGGTGGGAGACGTGAAGGATGCCTTCCTCGACTCCATGCGGGCCGCCGGCGAGAATCGCAAAGTCGGCAACGGTCTGGATGAGGGCGTGCAAATGGGGCCGCTCATCAACAAAGCCAGCCGAGACCGAGTGAAAGGACTGATCGACATCGGTGTCCAGCAGGGTGCGGAAGTGCTTCTGGACGGCCGAGCCGATTTCGCCAAAGGCAGCTTTCTCAAGCCGACGGTGATGACCATGCCGATGGAGAGCGAATTGCTGACCACCGAAATCTTCGGACCGGTGCTGGGCGTGCTTCACTTCGACGATATGGACAAGGTGATCGAATGGATCAACGCCGGCAAATACGGCAACCAGGCCTGTCTGTTTACCAGCAGCGGCGCGGCCGCACGGAAGTTCCGCCACGAGGCGGAGGTGGGCAATCTTGGGATCAACATCGGAGTCGCTGCTCCCATGGCATTCTTTCCTTTCAGCGGTTGGAAAGACAGCTTCTTTGGGGACCTGCACGCCCAGGGCCGCCACGGCATCGAGTTCTATACCCAGACCAAAGTGGTGGTCGAGCGCTGGCCAAAGGAATGGTCTCGTAAATTCTGATCGGTAGTTTTATCGCCGAGCTATTGGTCATCTCGGCGGTCGCTCTTGGCTGCAAGTATGTCCGGCTTCCCTACACCATTGCCCTGGTGGCGGTGGGCCTGGCGGTCGGACTTGCGCGTCCGTATTTCTCCTTGCAGGTGCAGCTTACGCCCGACCTGCTCTTCACTATTTTGCTGCCGGCGTTGCTCTTTGAAGCGGCTATTCACCTTCCGGCCGCAGCCATCCGCCGGAATCTGCGCACGATTCTGATCCTGGCCGTTCCCGGTATGTTGATCTCGGCATTCCTGACCGGCTGGGGCTTGCACTGGGTGTTGGACATGCCATGGCTTCCGTGCTTCGTCTTTGGAGCTCTGATTTCGGCTACCGATCCCATCTCGGTGCTGGCGCTTTTCAAGCAGCTACGAGCGCCCCAGTCGCTTTCCGTGATCGTGGAAGGAGAGAGCCTTCTGAACGACGGGGCGGCGGTGGTGCTTTTCAACTTGCTGCTGGCAGGTGAGACCAGTTGGAGCAAGGGGGTCGGATTTTTTCTTTTCGAGTCCATTGGGGGACTGGCCGTAGGAGCGGGGCTGGGCTGGTTGGTCAGCCGTATCACCGAACGCATCGATGACCACCTGATCGAAGTGACACTCAGCACCATCCTGGCTTATTCCAGCTACCTGATCGCACAGCACGGTCACACCTCCGGCGTGATGGCTGTGATCGCGGCCGGTCTGGTCTATGGGAACCTGGCCATGGAGCGCTCTTCCATGTCGGTCAATACCCGCCTCAGCCTGGCCAACACTTGGGAATACCTGGGCTTTCTGTGCAATTCGCTGGTCTTTTTGCTGATAGGAACGCAGGTCGACCTGAGCAAGTTAAGCGGTCACGCGGTGCCGATTGTGATCGTTTTTATGATCGTTTGCGGTGCGCGGGCGGTTGCACTGTTTGCCCTGGCGCCCTTCACTCGCATTCCCTGGCGTTGGCAGCCCGTCATCTTCTGGGCCGGCTTGCGCGGATCGATTGCTATGGCGCTCGGCATGGCTTTGACTCTGCCGGAGCGCGAGGAGTTGCTGCTGCTGACCTTTGGGGTGGTGCTGCTGTCGGTCTTTTTGCAGGGCCTGACGGTCAAGCCTTTGATGGGGATGCTAAAGATCGTTTCGCGCAACGCCCCGGTCCTGGCCTATGAGGCTCGGCTGGGGGAGCTTATGGCTCACGAGCGGGCTTTGAGCGTGCTGGAGAAGAGCAAATCGCGTTACCATATCAGCGACGAGGTTTTTCACGAGCAGGCCGAGCCTCTGCGGAAAAGCATCGAACGGCTACGTAAGGAGATGACTCAGTATCAGACCCAAGAGGTGCTCGACGAACAGCGCATCGACGCCGGTCATCTGGTGGCGGCCGCTCAGCGCCTGGGTTTGCGCGAGGCCCTCATGAAAGGCTTGATCGCCGAAGAGACTTACCAGGTATTGCGCGATAAGCTCGGTTGCGACGAGGGAGGCTCGGAGGACATCGCTATGGAGGTGGTAGAGAAGTAAGACATGGTGAACTACGATGCTCGCAACTGGCTAGGCGTGCTTACCCAGACTCACGGTTCGGTGATGCCTCGTCTGGTTTTGCGGGTGCTTTGCATCGGCCTGCTCGGCGCCATGGCCACCTATCTCTATCACATCCACAAGTTTAAGTTGGCTCCGGTGGCTCACACGATGGTGGGGGCGGCATTAGGACTTTTGTTGGTTTTTCGGACCAACACCAGCTATGACCGTTACTGGGAAGGTCGAAAGTTGCTGGGGGCCAGCATCAACAGGGTGCGTGACCTGCTGCGCCAGGTTTCGGGCTCGGCCCAGGGCGAGGAGGGTCAGCAGTTATGCGTGGAGTTGCGTCGTCAACTGGTGGTATTTTTCGGGTTGCAGCGCCAGTATCTACGTCAAGAACGGGACCTTAGCGAGTTTTCCGAAATCCTGACCGCTGCCGAATCCACCCGGTTGGAACACTTGAACGTTCGCCCGGTCGCCTATCTCGCCGCCACCAGTCAATTGCTGGCTGAGGCCTACGCTAAGGGCTTCTTCAACGCCGAGATCTATCGTAACATGGATCAGAACTTGACCGCTCTGCTGGATAATCTGGGCGGAGCGGAACGGATTATGAAAACGCCCGTGCCCTTTGCCTACGCTCAGCACATTAAAGGGTTCCTCTTCATTTTTTGCGTGACCTTGCCGTTTGTGCTGGCGGAACCCACCGGTTTCTGGAACCCCCTGGCCTCGGCGGCGGTCGCCTACGCTCTCTTCGGCATTGAAGAAATCGGGGTGGAGATCGAAGATCCGTTTGGCGATGATCCTAATGATCTGCCCATGGATGCCATGGAGGAAGGCGTGAAAAAAGCCACATCCGACCTGGTGGCCATGCAGAGAAGGTAAACCTCCTGGTGCGCCTGAACCGGCCCCCATGGAGACCACCGAAACAATCCCAGGTTTTCGCCAGGTGCCGCGCACCGGCGTTATTTACGTCATGCATGAATCCGCCCAGCACGGCTTTCACTACGGGCACCCCGACTGGGCCAACCTGGGCCAGGGCAGTCCCGAGAGTGGACCACTGGCCGGAGCACCGGACCGCATCGAGCGATTTGAAATCGCCACCGGCAGTCACGCTTACGGTCCGGTCGAAGGCGACCGCGCTCTGCGTCAAAAAGTGGCCGAGCTGTATAACGAACTTTTCCGCAAAGAGAAAGAGTCGAAGTATACCTGGGAGAATGTCAGCATCGCCGGCGGAGGTCGCCTGGCTCTAACGCGTGTGGTGGCGGCCCTGGACAACATCAATCTGGGCCACTTCATCCCTGACTACACCGCCTACGAAGAATTGCTCTCGGGATTTAAAACCTTTATTCCCATTCCGATTCTATTGGAAGCCGGCGCTGGTTATAAGATCAACCAGTCTACTCTGAAACACGAAATCATGGGACATGGGTTCAATGCCGTGCTGATGAGTAATCCCGCCAATCCGACCGGGCAGTTGGCCGAAGGCAATGAACTCAAGGCCTGGGTGCGCACCGCGCGAGATTTGCGCTGCGCCATGGTCATCGATGAATTCTATTCGCACTATATCTACACGGGCTCGCCGAACGATTGCAAAATCGTCTCGGCCGCGGCCTACGTGGACGACGTCAACAAAGATCCCATTATTATTGTGGACGGGCTCACCAAGAATTGGCGCTATCCGGGCTGGCGTTTGTCCTGGACTTTGGGACCGAAGTCCGTGATCGAGTCGATTGCCAGCGCGGGTTCTTTTCTGGATGGAGGCGCTAATCATCCCTTTCAGCACCAGGCCATTCCCCTGTTGGAGCCCGAGTTTACTCTGCGCGAAACGCGGGCCATTCAGGAAGTCTTCCGGGCCAAGCGCGATTACGTGCTGGAAAGGGTGACCGATATGGGAATTGAAGTCGAGTCGGACCCGGAAGGCGCCTTTTATGTGTGGGCTAATCTGAGTAAGTTGCCGGCACCTCTCAATGATGGCCTGGAGTTTTTCCGAGCCGGCCTGGACCACAAGGTTATCACCGTTCCGGGCGTCTTTTTCGACGTGAACCCTGGCCGTCGCCGTCCCAAGGCGCGCTATCAGCACTACACTCGCATCAGCTTTGGGCCGGAAATGGCCAGTCTCGAACGGGGCATGGACGCTCTCGAGAAAATGATTAAGGGCCGTGGTTAGGGCGACTGCAAAAGCATGCCGTTTCTCTACCAGGGAACGGGACCTTGCGAGCCTAAGGTCACTTAATGAAAACTATGCTTTTGGGCCTTGGTCTCCTATGCTGCGGTTGCGCCGCCCAACCCTGGACGGTCAAGACGATTCCTGAGGAGAAAATGGACCTGAAGGTGGAGCCCCTCTCGGAGTTGGATGGGAGTACTCTGGCTGAACTGGCCTTGCTTCGGAGCCAGGCTTTAAGTCGCGAGGGTCGGCTCCACAAGCTTTTGCCGAAGCCGTATAAGTTTGAGGAGAGAGGCCCCTGGGCCAGTATCGAGGCCGGCGCTTCTTGGAACGGAGTCGAGGGGCATTTTCAGGGAAAGGCCGCTAACCAGGTCCAGACTTTCGCCGACGGGGTTTCTCTAGACAGCGTGGTTTTGTTGAATCCCTTCTTGCTGGCCGCTTTGAGCCCACACTTCGGAGTGCTGGGCGGTAAAGAGTCCTATCAACAGGCCTGGACGGACAGCCAGATACCGGAAAGCTTGAGCTTCGACGGTCCGGCCCGGTGCCTCAAGGCCCGTTACGTTCATCAGGGCCCCCAACTTGACTATCTCAACACGGACGGGGCGGTCTACAATCTCAACCTGATTAACGCTCGCGACCTGGGCTTTGCCGCTTTTGCCGTGGTTAAGAAAGACACTACCGGTTTTTCGGGGATCGAAAATTTGGCCGGGCACACCTTTCATTTTGACCAGGTTTACCCCCTCGGCCAGAGGTATGGCACAGATGCTGTGCCAGGTTCGCAGGCCCGGCTCACCAACCTGTTCTACGACAGCGAGGTGGTGGTCTTGGACCGGTTGCCGGCCACACTTAAATTGGCCTTTTGGCTTGACCCCAAGGCGCAATGGGTCGATCCCCCCGACTTTTTTGAGGAGATTACCGTCGATAATTCAGATCGCGCCTTGAGGAATTTGAATTTGAAGGGTATGCGGGGGCACTAAACTTTCGACTGGCCTCCGCAACGCGGACGTCAGTCGTCCAGGTATACCGAGGTTTCCTTGGCGGGATTGGCCACGCGCAGGATCTGAGCGAACTTCGGAATCTTTGGGAAGTAGCGTAATTCAACCGCCGCCTGGCTGGCCTCCGGTAAGACCTTCTGTGCGCGGGGACTGGCTACCACCGTGTCCACAGCGCTCACCCAGGAGTCGCTAGAAAGCCGATACTGCGTAAGCATCTGATGGATTTTGTTGGTGTGATCGCTGCTGCAGATGGGGCAGTTGACGTCAGCTGAGCCCCCCAAAAGAAAGCCGCAGCGGGCACAGGCCACATGCGTGTGGTCCTCGGAAGTGCTCTCGAGTTGCTCCTGGATTTCCTCGTTTTTCTGCACTTGGCGAAACCGCTGGGCCTGCTGCCCTTTGGGTTCCTGGGGAGCCGACCCGGCTCGCTGGCGCTGTTGCTGCTGCTGGTGGAATCTGCGGGCTTGCTCAAACTCTTGCTTCTGATTGGAGTTTTTGGTTGACTCCCTGTTTTCTTCCAGCTTGCGTGAGGCCTGCGCCTTTTCTTGTTCTTGCTCGCGTTGTTGGGCAGCGGTGGCCTGGGCCGTTTGGTTGGCCTGGTTCGTGGCAGCGGTCTGTTGACTCAGAGTCAGCGAGGCGGTCCCTTGCGTGGCGCTGGTGTTGGCTGCCCGCTGTAGGGCGGCGGCTTCTTCCTCCGCAGCGGCGGCTTGCTCGGCCGCCTGGGTCGGACTTCCCGAGCCTGCTTGAGCGCCCGCGCTCTTGACTCCGCCCGAAGGACCTGCACCCTGGGCGGGCCCCTCGGCGGTCTCTTCCGAGTTGCCACTTGCCACGGCGGCTCCGGCCGTGGCTGGCTCCGTGTGAAGGTGCACGCGGCTTTCGGGCCGCCTGGGTCTGGAGGGCGCCCGGCGCGCTTCAGAGAGCGGTGCCCGGGGTTGCTCCGGTTCCCGAGAAACCGACGGTTCGTCCTGTAATCTCAGCTCCGCGACCAGCGGGGGGTCTATGAGCAGAGCCAGGTCGGGGAGTTGCAATTCCTCGATAAGATTCGACGTATCGGTTGGCACAGGTTGGATCGGGGGCTTGGGACCTGCAACCGGTGGCGGAGCGTGAATCTCTTCGGCCACCGCATGCCAAAGCAAATCCGGTGTCCAATCATCAGGTAGAGGGGCGGCGTTGATTTCGCCCAGCGGTTCAAAGCGAAGGCGTGGGCGTATGGCCTCCGGGTCGGGAGGAGGCGGAGTTGTCTCTCCCGGGGTTACTTCTATTGCTGCAATCGGTGCAGGTATTTCATCGAGGCGCGTGGCTTCCGGCCTGGGTGCTGTTGGCGTCCGAGCCATTCTGGTTGGTGCGACTGCTTCGGCAATTTGCGGCTGGGGAGCAACTGGTTCGACCGCCGGGAGCGTTTCCTCAGTTCTGGCCTGAGCGACCGCTTCAGCAATTCGCGGCTGAGGAGCATCTGCGTTCACCACTGTGAAGGGCGTCTCCTCAGTTCTGGTGCGTGCCACCGCCTCGGCAATTTGCGGCTGGGGAGCAAGTGGTTCGACCACCGTGAGGGGCGTCTCCTCAGCTCCGGCCGGCGCGAGCATTTTGGCAGTCAGGGGCTGGGGAGCAACGGGTTCGACCACCGTGAAGGGCGTCTCCGCAGTTCTAGTCTGGGCCACCGCTTCGGGAATTTGAGGCTGGGGAGCAACGGG
>JALHOV010000083.1 GCA_022842865.1 Vulcanimicrobiota bacterium
AACAGGGCCCGAGCGGCCTCCTGCTGGGCCGGGCCGTCGTGCAGGTCAGCGGCCAGCCAGTGACGCTCGCGCTCGAGCACCAGGATGCTTTCGCGCCAGTGCTGGTCGGATAGATCCTGCACCACGCACAATTGATGGCCCCGGATGCCCTCGAGGTAGTAGGCCTGCCAGCGGACCACACCCTCATACCTGCAGCGCAAGATTTGGCGCCCCAGCGGCTGAGAAAACCAGACCTGGCCGGCGTGACGGTCCGGACCCCAGAGGCTCTCCCAAAACGGCTTACCGGACGCATGGCGTTCGGAAAAGGCCGTATTGGCCTCTACCGCCACGCCAGATTCGTCCAACCAGGCCAGGCCCAGCGCCGCATCCTGATAAGATTGGCTCAATTGCCGGCGCTGCTGCATCCAGACCTGGTCCGCCTCTAACCGTTGTTGATGGATTTCCCGGGCTTCTAAGTGGCTGTGCGCAATTTGCGCCAGCAATCGCAGAATACTCAGTTCTTCGGCTTGAAAGCGCCCCGAGAAATCTTTGTGGGAAACATAGAGAGCCGCCTTGCGGTCGGGCAGCATTACGATCATGACTCCGCGAGCTTCTGACAAGATCAGGCTCTCGTAGGCACTGGCCTGCTCTGGTTCGGAGAGCAGTTCGCCGTCCTGGCGGGCTCTTTCCAAGAGGGTGCGGCTGTAGAAGGCAAAACCGGGAGGGCCCTGGTAGGCCACAACCTCGTCCTCCTCCAGCCAGAAAGCCTGATGAGGTCGAAGTGTTTCGGCCAGAAACTGGACGCAACGCTGTTTGACCAGCTCGACCGAGCGCGTCTCCAGGATGGCCGGAAGGTCGGCCAGCAGTTTGTGCAGGCGGCTCCAGTTGGCCAGCGTGACCGGCTGATAAGGACGGGGCTGGCGGTTTCTTTCATACTGTGGTGCATCCAGGGATCGGAGAAGATCGAGGGCGTTTTGCAGTTGGTCCGGGTAGCTGAGCAGTTTCTCCAAATGCGACAGGGCTCGCTGGTTGTCGCCGCGGAAGGCCCACAGTCGGGCCCATTCCAAATACACCGGTCCACTCAGGTCTAGCTGCGAAAGCCCCGCTTCGACCCGGTCCAATTGGCGCAGGACCTGGCCTTCCAGCAGAGCAGGAGCTTCATCGGCCCAGTCCAGAACCGCGCGAACGGCCTCAAGAATCTCCATGGCAATCGGCCATTCCCCGAGAACGCCGGCTTTTCCCGCTGGCCAGAATACCTCTACGAACTCGGCCTCGCTACAGGGTATCAGGCTCCAGCCCGAGTGCCCTCAATTGCGCTTCCAGCCGGGCCGCCCTCTGTTTGGCCTGCTCCGCTTCGGACCGGGCTTCTTCGGCCTCGGACCTGGCGTGCGCCGCCTCCGACCTGGCCTGCTCGGCCAGAGCCGCCCCGCGCTCTTCGCCCGTGGGCAAGAGCTGGCCGTCCAACGTAAAGAAGCGCAACCAACCCTGATGCACGCCCAGCTTGAGCGGCAGAGTCTGGCAGGCGTGGCGGCCCTCGGCATCCGGTTTGGTGGCGACATAGGCGGACCGCTTGAGGTGAAATCCCTCCAGTTGGAGTTCTTCACAATCGAACAGGAAATAGTCCGGCATCTTCCATTGGGACCGATAGATTTGAAACTTCGGGCCGCGGTCGCGAGCCACCGTCGAGGGAGAGGTCAGCTCGATGGCCAGGGTGGGATAGCGATTGCCCTCTTCCCACACCACCCATTTGCTCTGACCTCTGGCCTGTCCGCCCAGGACGACGTAAAAGTCCGGACCCAGCCGCTTGATTTTCTTGCCTTTGGAGTTCTTAGGAGTCGGATAGTAGACGAAGGAATTGCCGCCCACGAAGGCTTCCAGGCCCTGGTCTTGCAGCCACAACTTGAGAGGTTCGATCAGATACTTGCTGGCGGTCTCTCGATGAATTTCCGAATCCATAGGGATACCGTCCGTATCGGGTAAGTCCACGCCTCGAGGAAGCTCTTCGGGCTCGTCCGCGGCAAAGTGCAGCACGCTAATCCGTTCCGCCCCTCTCTGGACCACTCCTTCATCAACTTCGGCTTTCGCGACTTTGTCGGCGCATCAGGGCACGAAGGCAGGGAAGTTGGGCGTGGCCCGTCCCATCGTCGTCGAATTGAGAAAGCTCGGCAAAAAGGCGTCCACACCCCCCGTGATCGTCTGAGTCGAGCCAGCCGGCACTCCGGCTGTGGGGCTGTTGAGAAAGTTCTGCGCCTGGTTGATCAAGCCAGAGGGCTGGGCTACCCCGGTGTAGGCGAACAAGTTGCTCAGTGAGAGGAAGCCAACCAGGTCATTGTTGGCGAACACAATGGAACCGGGCACGGAGGCTTGGGTTCCCACGATGGCCAGCACCGCGGTCAGGGGCGAGGAGCTCAGAGCGACTGCGTTGTTGCGAAAGGTTAAGGCCTCGGTTGTTGGTGTGGCGCCCGTGAGCATGGCCACGTTCACCTGGCGAAAGGCGTTGTGACGAACGGTTCCGGTTAACTGGAACACGCCCACCCCAACGCGGTCGAAGCGATTGTCCCGGACACTGGTGTCGGTGGTCGTTTGCACAGCCGTCACTCGATCGATGGGGTTGGGTCCGGTGCTCACAAAGACGTTTCCCGCAATCAAATCGTATGAGAGAGCCGCAAAACCGGTGCGCGAACCCTCGGCCGCGGCGGGCGTTTGAATTTCTAGAGTCAGCCCACGCAGTTCACCGCCTGAATCGGCCTGGTCGATGATCAGGCTGGCGGCCGAGCCATCCGTAGGCCAGCTACGCCGCAGTATGGTTTCCTGTTGCCTGGCTCTACCCGCAAGCTCCGGAGAAGCCACCGTCGGGTCGCCGGCCCGGTCAAAGTTGGCGCCCCAGATCCTCAAGTGGCCCGTGTCCCCTGGGAAGTCCCGCGGAATCAACACTCCGGAGCTCCCTACATTGTGCGTGCCCGGCTCCAGGCGAATCAGAGACCCGCCTCCTAAAGAATCTGTAGAGATCGCGGCTACCGCGTCCACCGCCGCCTGCAGGGAGCCCGTCGAGCGAACTTCAGCCTGGGTATCGGCATTGACCACGCGGCCGTTGGTGGACACGACCAGGGAGAGGGCCTGCGGACCCGCCAGGAAAAATTCCTGGCTCTCAACCGTCTGCCCGGCGCTTCCAACCTGTGCAGTGAGCCGGAAGGTGATCCCGCTGGGTGAGTAGGACAGGATGGGATTGATCCCTTTGAGCTGGGAGCGAAGATAATTTTGAATCTGGCTGGCGGACAGGCCGGTGAAGGTCAAGGATAGTCGTGTGCCGTCGCTACTCAAGTCAGAACTGACGCCTGGCTGGGCCGGCGGACGGACCAGTTCTGCATCCCCTGCGGCACCGGTCATCTCGACCACTACGGTCAGGCTCTCCGGTTGGGCGCTGGTGGTCAGATTCAGCTCGGGAAAGAGCACCTGCTGCACTCTGAGTCGTAGTAGCATGCTACCCTGCCGACCCAGGGAGAGCGACTGCAATGTGGGGGGATTGGACTGGGGCGGCGGGCTGTTCTGACCCACTAAGAAGGTTTCGGGGTCCGACCCGCAGCCGATGGCGATGAGTGCGGTCAGGAAAGCAAGGGATTTCTTCATGATTTCTCCTACAAGTTGGTATCGTTGGAATTCAGGTAGAGTTCGGCACCGGACTGACCGGCGGGTTCTCCGGGGAGCTGAAAGGCGTTCAGGGGAGCGAAATTGGAATTGGGACCCTGGTCGTGGCGGCCCAGGCTATAGCCTTGGCCAGCGATTTTGCCCAAGATGGTCGAGGCCGGGTTGGGCAAATGGGACGCGATCCAGGAGAACTCGCCGTAAAAATTCTGCTCCCGCACCAGCTGCTCGCCGCTTCCATCCGGGTTGCAGGCTAAGGTGCGAAAGATGGGACCTGGCAGAACTCGTGTGTAGAGAATCTTGCTGCTGCCATCCGGCAATCGACCCGACCAGCCGTTTCGATCGCCGGCCAGCACCAATTCGCTCTCGGTGCCCTGTTTGATCGTACGACTGCTGCCATCGGTCACGTTCACCACCACAACCGCTCCTCCGGGTCCGGAGAGTCGATCGCTGGTGAGAATCTGCGTTCCGTCCGGAGAGAACGAAGCTCCCCGAAGCCGCCCCCCCGATTTTAGCACTCGGGTATTGCGAACGTAGCTGGGGTTGTTGTCGCCTTGTGAAATCTGGTAAATCGCCAGCTGCGTGGAAGAACCCTCGCGGATAAAAGCCAGTTGATCGCCGTTTCTGGACCAGGCGGGATGATACCAAAAGTTGTCCAGGCTGGGGGAGAGGTCCGGCACCAGGAGCTGATAGTTATTCAGGAAGTTCCAGGTCGGACTGAGGAGGCCGCTGTTGGCCAGTTGCTCCGTGAGCGACATATGAGTCATCGCGGAAGCGTCGGGAGTCAAAGCTACCTTGGTCGAAAGTTCTGCGTTGATTCCCAGCGCCGGGCTGCTTTGCTGCTCGCTTCGCCCGCTGGCCCTGCGGCTCGCATAGACATCGGCCGTATTGGCTGAGTTGCGTCCCACGTAAGCGACAGTGGACGGTGGTGTCTGGCTGGCGCTAAGGTCAAAAGCGGTCACCCCCAACGATTCGATGCCGACCTGGCCATACTCGATCTTGAAGTTGCCCTGGTTTCCCCAGCCGGTACCCCACGAATTGCGGCAAATCCAGGACGAGTCATTCTCGTCCCAGCCGATGATGCAAACCGCGTGATAACCTTCTTCTTTGATACCAGGTCCGGCCAGGCGTCGGTAGGGGCTATTTCCGCTATAGCTGAAAAAGTCTGTGTAGACCTGCATGATGGCGAGCACCGGACCCTTTAAGACCTCTTGCTTAATGTCGGTGACGTCGGGTGCTACCCGTCTGGGGTTGGTGATACGCCAGCGAAAGGTCGCGTTGCTCAGTCCAGGTCGAGTGGGAATGAGGCTATAGGGGAATACCGATTCGATCACCGCGCCTTCATCGCGAAGAACCTCCAAGGAGCCGGTTCCATTGAAGAAGTACTGCCATCCTGCCCCTTGCTTGCTCGAAACAGGGCGGCCTGAGCGACTGTAGAGGTGCCATTCTGAAAGATCGGGTGCGGCGAGCGGATTGTCAGCCAGAATGTTGACTTTGGACTCCAGACAGCCAATGGTGGCGAAGGCGATGCAGGTGCCAAAATCGCGCGGCTCGGCTTGATTTCGAGGATCTGTTTGCGTTTTCACAGGGGTCATAAAGTTAACCCCGTTCTGATTGTCCCAACGGAAGACCCTTGGCATCGTCGCCTCCAGGCCCAGGTCGCGCGTCCGAACATCCTCGAGCCGGGCAGCAACGGTGGGCGCGTCGGCCCCCAACCAGGCGCCCGGGTTGAAGGTGGGGTCCGCAAAAAGCGGCTTGAGCTCGGGCGTCCACGGCACTCCTTGCTGGCGGGCCAACCGTTGTAAATAGGCAACATAGGCGGTCGGGTCGCCGACAAGGGGCACGACCTCGGGGCTGGGTGAGGTGGTGGGTCCAGTCTGGGATAGGTTGGGCGCGGCGAAATTCGAGTTGGAATCAGCACCACATCCCGAACCCAGAGCTAGCGCGATGATCGGCACCCAAACTTCCAGTCGCCGGCCTGCTTTTATCCTACCAAGATTGGTTTTCATTCTGTTCTCCTCGATATTGATAATCCTTGGCCGGCGTGATGCACCCCCGTCCAATCGATTCCAGAGGTCTTCGAAGAACTGATTCTAGCGGGGCTTCAGGCGACTGGCTGCCCGTGGAATGAGGTAAATGATGTATTCGCGTGAATGAAATCGGGCGGTTTTCTGGATGTCCACTCTTCATTAGAAAAGCTGAGGCGGCTGGCGAGCCCGCCAAAGCCGCAGTTGACTGTCCAGCCCAGACAAGATGTGCGCGGGACACAACGAGGACCGGGGTAAGCAGTAGACGACCTCCTGCTCACCTCTGGAGCGCTGCTCTTCCAGGCAAACCTTGCACACTCGAGCCACAGATGAGAAGCACCGCTGGTTCCGAGGGGTCCTGGACAGGGGGCAGGAGCGCCCGGCTTTTTGGAACATCGCAGGCAAGCAACCGGCGTCTCGCTTTCTCGGAGCTCTTGGGAAGCCAAACCCGGGCAGGCGGACGAGGCCCCCTCTAGCGAGCGGCACAGCGAAACCAATACACAACGCTGATCGGCCCTCGCGGGTCTCAGTGAAATTGTAGGACGAGGAGTTGGTTCACTGGTTTTTTTCGGGCTGGCGGCGCAGGGAGGTTCGTCGCTGGCGAGCCTGGCTTTGGACCAGGCACAGTTCTAGCGATTCGAAGCACGGATTTCAGCGGGGCGGTTGAGCGTGGGGAACGAGCAGGGTGGTGCCGATGACCCCGTCCGGTGGGAAGGACTGGGCTGGGACCTGGGCGGAGACAACGATCGAGTCCGGCATCACCTGGCCGGCCGTGCCTGGTGTCTGTGGATTGTAGAGCGAACGCATGCCACTCTCGGTTCGAGCCACGAAGAGTCCTGGAGCCAAATTGCCAGACCCGCGGGCGCTCTCGTAAGTAGGAATCGGTGTGCGGCTCAGGTAGACTTCGAGCTGCTCGGTCATGTTATGAAAGGTGAAGCCGAACCAGCTCGCCTGCGGAATCGCGCTGTAACTGTGGCCTGCCGCAAAATTTCCTGTGGAGCCGCGTGGAAAGAGCAAGGTGCGTCCTCCATTGCTGTCGACCGTCACCACGTAAACATAGCCGTCGAAGCCGGGCAAAAGGTTGAAGCGAATTCGGTCGTCATTGTGAAAGACGTGGTTGCCCAGATCGGCCACAGGACCGTAGAGCTCGCTGAGGACCTGCAGCACAAACCGGGGTTGCTCACCTGAGCGCAGTTGAGCCCAGCCTGGCCCGGCCAGACTCAGAAAGGTGCAAAGAAATGCGATTTTCATGGGTCACATCCTAAATCTGAAATGGAATGCTAAGGCTGAAGCGTTGGTTGGCGAGCTTATCCCGCACGGTCAGCTCCAGAGTGTATTGACCAGGGCTGGCGGGCATGGTCACCCCTGATTGGAGGGTTTGGACCGGTTCGCCGGAAAAACTTGCTTGCTGATGGTTGACGACTGCCCCGAGTTGGGGAATGGGTTGGCCGTCGGCTTTGAGGATGCGGGTTTCCTCTTGTAACCAGACCCGCCCCGCTACGCCGCAGCGGAAGTTTTTGGCGGTATAGCGGAAGCGGCTTGTGCCCGCTGATTTCTCGGCCCAGGCGAAGCTTTCCAGTTTGAGCATTTCGGCTTCAGCGTTCAGGCTTCGCAGTGGCTTTTGTTCCAGCCGGGACCACTGACGCAGCAACTCGCGGGCCGCTCGTGGTGCGAAATAGGCGTAGCGAATGACCCCGTCGCCGACCACACTGGAGGGATTTCCCGATTCGGACATGCGCATCAGACAAACGGCTGGAAGGGCCTCTTTGCCCAGCCCCAGGCGCTCGAAGTCGGCGCTGGATAACGTTCCCTGCTGAAAGTCGGTGGAAAGGACCGGTAGCAAATCCGCGGACAATCCCTCGGCAGCCGTCAAGGAACCAAGCTCTCTCTCGAAAGCGTCCCGTTGCTCGGCGGATTCGGCCACGTTCAGCACCACCAATTTTCCGGGCTGAAACACTTTGAAGGTGCGCGAAAGACTTACGGGCACCGCCCTATTTTGGATTTGCGCCCAACGGCTGATGACAATTTTGGCCGCCAGTTCGGGGTTGGTGACCTTGCGCAGAATGGCCGGGGGCGAACCGCAGACTCCCTCCCAATTACCTTCCGGCGACACTTTGAGCAGAGCTACTACCGGCAAAGAGTCCTTGGAGAAACCCAGGCGCACGTAGTCCTCTGACTGGAGTTGAGCAGGACTTAGAGCCGTGACCGGAACCGAAGCTGAACCGAAGGAAGCGTTACGACACTTCACCAGCGCGGCTTTGAGCCCGGCCACCGCCGCGGAGCTCTCGGCCACTCCAACCAGGACCGATTTTCCGGCGGTCATGACGGGATTTAATGGCGCCGGCTTCGCTGCTGCAGGGCTGGCGACTCGGGCGGCAGGGACCGTTGTTTTAGTAACTTGTGGCCGTCGCACTGCCGCTTTGGTAGGCGAAGCCTGAGCGGCTGACTGAAAGCGAAAGCGGAAGGGAATTACGCTGGCCGAGGTCCAGGGCTGCTGCTTGCCGCTGGATTGAACATAGGTCAACTCGCCAGCCCGCTTGAAGACCGAGTTGAGCTCAGGACTCGGACCCTGCAAAGCCGTCAGCAAATTCTTGGTAAACAGACCATTCCGCCCGTTGGGGTCGTCGCTGGCCTGGGTGCCTGGGCCGGTGGACAAAGAAATTAACGTCCCGGCCGTCCCCTGCATGGCGCTCATGCCACCTCCGCCCCTCATGGCACGGGCGCCAGATTTGAAAGGATTGTCACGGCAAGCATCAAAAACCAGCACCCGGAGTCGGGCCGTGGATTCGACAAGTTCCCGCACTTCCTCACAAGATTTGCAGCTGCGGCGCAACAAAATCTCGTCCGTCGGCGCCACGTCCACCGGCACCAGATAATTGTCGCCCTGAATTTGAAATCCGTGCCCGGCGTAAAAGAAAATGGCGACGTCGGCCCCCGCGCATTTTCTCTTGAAGTCCTCCAGCGCCTGGGTGAACTGAATGCCGTTGACGTCCAGGTGTCGCTGCACCTCGAAGCCCAACCTCTGTAGGGTGGCGGCCATGTCTTCCGCGTCGTGGACCGCGTTCTTCAGTTCGTTAATCTGAGTGTATTTGTTGTTGCCAATCACCAAAGCCACGCGGCGCCCCTGGCTCAAGTCGGGGAGGTCTTGGGCCCGGCTGAAGAGGCCGCAGCAGAGCAAAAGGAATAGAAGAACCGACCGCCTCACCGTCATTGTCTCTCCGCCGTTTGGCTGGTCCATGTGGGCGTGGACCCGCCATAGATGACCAGATTTCCGTCGTTTTGAACTTCCAGGTGAAAAGTGCCCACCGCTGGTGCTTTGGAGCTGTTCCAAAGGACTGAACCGCCTCGGCTGACCAGACTCAAAATTCCGTTCTTATTCATGGTTAATTGTGCCCCTTGCGGATCGTGGGTTTGGGTGCTCCAGATTGGGTCGGCAGCGCTGCCCTGAATGCGATAGAGCACCAAATTTCCATCGCCCTGCACGGACAATCGATAGCGCCCATTGCCCGAGGTGAGGTTGGCAAAGGTATCCAGGCTGGCGCCGCCGGCCAATTGGTCATTGCGTCCGGAAGCCGGCGCTACCGCAGGCGCGGACCTGGCCTCGCCGCGAAAGCGGAAACGGAAGGGAATGACGCTGGCCGACACCCAGGGCTGCTGACTGCCCGACGAATCCTCGTAGGTCAATTCTCCGGCCCGACGGAAGACGCCCTGAAAATCAAGGCCCGGCTCCTGCAAAGCGGTCAGCAGATTTTTTGTGTAAAGTCCGTTTCTGCCCCCCTCATTGTCGCTGGCGGTGGAGCCGGGCCCGGTGGCCAGCGAGATGATCGTCCCAGCCTGGCCTTGCATGGTGGATAAGCCCCGAGACCCCCCTCGAGTCGAGGCAAACGGATTGTTGCGGCAGGCATCGAAAACCAGAATGCGAAAACGCGCGCTCGATTCGACCACCTCGCGAATCATTTCACACGATATACACTGATGTCGCAGGATGCTCTCTTCCGAACTACCGGCATCCACCGGGGCCAGATAATTTTCCCCAGCGATCTGGAAACCGTGGCCCGAAAAGTAGAAGAGAGCCACGTCCGCTCCGGCACCGCCTTCTTTGAGCTTCTGTAAGGCTCTTTCGAACTCCACCCCGTTGACATCCCGACAGACGCTGACCTGAAATCCGGCCGCCGTCAGGTTGGCCGCCATGTCGTCGGCGTCGTGAACTGAGTTCTTGAGTGCAGGCACTTTCTGATAGTTGTTGTTGCCGATCACCAGGGCGATGCGTCGCCCCGTGGAGAGATCGGGAAACTCAGCCGAAAGGGCCAGTGCCGTCAGCAGAAGGACCAGCAGGCAAATGCCAGAGCGCACGAACTCTACCCCCCGTTATTGATGGTTAAAGCGCAGGGAAATGCCGATGACGCCGTCGGGCTGGTTGGTGGGCTGTTGGGATGCGCCGACAATTCCGGCACCGGTCATTTCATACTTCATGGCGCGCATACCGGATGCTCCGGCCACCTGCACCCCGCGCATCTGTCCCGCCGTGCCCACGCCACCCGAAGGCTGACCTGCGTTGGCGATCTGCGCGGGTGGTTGATTTGAGGGAAGAAGAGCCGTGGGTGTCGCAGTTGCGGCCTGTGGAGCTAGAATTCTCGGCTCCACGTTCCGCAGACTCTCGTAGTTCTGGATAGGAACCTTGGAGACATAAAACTGCACCTCCTCGACGCCGGGAACCGAGTCGAACGTGATGTAGCCCTGCTGAGGGTAGGTCAGCGGAGCTCCTGGGCCCACCTGGTTGCTTTCCGTATTGGCCGGAGAAAGCAGGGTGCGCTGACCCTGAGGAGAGACGTTGACCGCATAAAAGTAGCCGGGAAACGACGCATTGACCTGAAAGCGAATTCTCTCTCCGGCTCGAAAGACACGCGACACCAAGTCGTTAACGGGCTGGCCCGCTCCGTCCATCACCTTGATTTCGAAAACTTCCGCCCCGGGTGCATACATCATGGCCCGCATCCCCGAGGACGGCTGGACCGTCCCCTGGGTCATAGGCTGGGCCCAGGCAGCGCTGATCAGCAGCAGGCTGAGAGCGAATCGATTTTTTAACATTTTACCTCCATAAATACCTGTGCGCTCAGGCGAGGAACGCGCGCTGCTAACGGTAGTAAACGTGTGCTGGCATCCAGCCGTCGTGGTGCTCTATATCCCAGCCGTTGTGGTGCTCGAAATAGACGGCCCAAACCTTCTCATTTCCCAGTCTGTCTCTCTGCGCCCCGTTCTGGATATTGCCCATCGGATGACCGTCGATGTAGATCTCGGTATCACTCTCCCAGAGTCGATTGGTGACCACTTCATCTTGCGGCCCCACAAAATAGTCGTGCCACTGAGCATCGTTGTGGTCATGCAAGCGCACGATGTGCGTTCCGTTGCCTTCGTTCAGCAGCACCACGCGGTTGCCTCGTCCGGAGCTCAGCGACGGCTGCCTCCTCAGCGACGGCTGCGCGGTCGCTTGATGTGTATGCAGCAGTCCCAGGAGAGCGCACGCCGTGATCATCCATCCACAGAAATTCCAGTTCTTCAACCCGACCTCCCAAAAAATAAAATGATAGAGATGGCATGAATTTTGCCGGGAAAAGCTTGGCTATGGAACCGTCGGCCGGATAAAACCAACTCATTCCTGGAGAGGACGATATCATTCAAAAGAACTTATCCAGAAAGATGAGTCCGATCATCCTCGGGGTATTTGTGAAGTCGTTTTACGAAGGTTCTTGCCAGCCACGCTCTCGTGCATACTTGGCTCATCTCAGAGATTTGTTGTCAAGGATCGATCAGAATGGAGCTTGAAGCGCGGCAACCGGCTACCGATTTCGGTCTGGCTTCCTTAAACGGTTGGAATGGAGTCCCAATGGTGGAGGACTTGATTCAGGAAGAATATTTTGACATAAACGAGGAGCGGATTCTCAATCCGTTGCCCGAACGAGGACCAACTATGGGTAAATCGTCGACAAATGTTTTGCTGGTGGACGACCATCCGCTTTATCGATCCGGTCTCAAGGGCGCCTTGCTGGAATGTGCTCCCGAACTGGCTATCGACGATGTCGGCACCTCTGAGGAAGCTTTAATGCGCTTTGAAGCGCGCCATTATGACCTGACCGTGACCGATTATCGCCTGGGGAAGTCCCGCTCCGGCGCCTGGCTGATCAGCGAGATCAAGCGTATCAAGCCGTCCCACCCGGTCATTGCTTTAAGCACCTACCAGGATGAAGACGTGGTTTTGGAGCTCCTGAGAGCCGGTGCAGACGGCTATTTGCCCAAGACGGTGGGTCAGGAAGAATTGCATTCCGCGCTCAGAGTGGTGCTGTCCGGACAGCCCTACGTCCACCCCTCGGTTCAACACATCATTCTGGGCAGGCTGCGCCAGAGTGCCAGCAGGCCGCCGGAAGAAGGGTTGAATTTGACCAATCGTGAACGAGAAGTGCTCAGGCTGATTTCGCGAGGAATGAATCCCCAGGAGATCGCCTGTCATCTGGTCGTTTCCGTCAATACGGTCAAGAGCTATTTGCAAAATCTCTATCGCAAGTTCTCGGTCACCAATCGAGCCGATCTCCTCGCTACCCTGCACAACAGCGGGATGGCTCAGCGCTTTTTGCAGGACCGTTAGGTGTCTCCCGCTCGCTTTGCACTGCTTTTGCAGGCGGGTCAGCAACTGGCCCGCGTTCCCGATTCGGAGTGCCTGTGGCCCGACCTGGCTCGTTGGGCTGGCGAGTTGCTGGCTAGCCCTGAGGTGGCTGTTTTGCGTCCCGAGGGTCGGCTGCTGGCCGGCGCAACGATGGAAGTCTGCGAAGTAGGACTGCGGCGCTGCTGGGAAAGCGGTGAAGTGCAGGTGCTGGGTGAGGACAGCCGCTGGATCTGCGGGCCTGTTTTGCAGGACGGCCAGGTCGTGGCTCTACTGGTGGCCTTGCGCTCCAAGCCCCTCGACCTCTCCGGCGAACAAGAGACGCGACTGCTGGAATTCTTGTGCATGACAGCCGGCTCCACCTTGGAGAATCAGCTGGCCAATTGCCGGACCAGGGTCGCCTTCTCTCACGCCCGAGTGGCCCTTGCAGTGCTGAGTGGTCAGGGCGAACTGCTGCATTGCAACCAGGCAATGCAGCAACGTTTGCAAGGGAGGGAACTGTGGGCACTGATCCGCCCGCCTTGGGGCCATCGCCTGCGCAGGCTTTGGTGTTCCGGGCTTTCGGAGCCCGGATATCAGCGCCAGGTCGCCTGGCGTCAGCCGGCGGGTTGGGAACAGGTCTTAGTGGAAGCCTCTCCCATTCCGGGTGGCCAGGAGGGTGTGCTGAGCGTGACATCGGTCAATGCCCGCCGCGAAAGGGCGACCTTGGATTACCAGGAGACCGAACGCCAGAGTTTGGCGGCCGAAATGCACGATGACCTGGCACAGGTGCTGGCCACCTTGAGACTCGCGCTGGTCACGCCTCACCCTGGTGCGGAGCTGGTCGATCACTGCCTGAGCGTGACTCGCGAATTGATCCATCGTTTCCGCAGTCCGATCCTGGAGGGGCGGTCCCTGGAGGAGGCCCTCCGCTCCTGCATCGAGGGCTGCTGCGCAGACCTCGACCGCAGGGTGCAGCTGAGTCCTCGCCTGCGATCCTGCCGTGGGCCTTTGGCCCACGGGCTCTACCGTATCGTCCAGGAAGCCCTGGTGAATGTGCAACGACATTCACAAGCCCGGAGTGTGTGGATTCGCATCGCCGTGGCACGAGGTGCTTTGCTCGGTTGTGTCCGCGATGATGGCATAGGCATCGAGGAAAAATTCGGTGTGAATCGTGGCTATGGGCTGACGGCGATGAGGCAAAGAGCTTTCCTGCTAGGTGGCCGCTTGCGTTGTCGTGCTTCCGCAAACGGGGGAACGGAAGTGCGCTTTCAATTACCCTGGGATTGATCGGGGAGGAAGGAGCGACCTTCCAAAAGTTCATCCAGAGCGCGGAGTATACAGGAACCTGAAACACCTTTGGGAACAAAGGCGTGAACGCCATTGCGAACCGCTCGCTCGACGGTTTCTGGGTGGCTGTTGACGGAGATCACCATCACCTGGAGTCCAGGTCGCCTCTTCAGGCATTCTTCCACCAGTTCGTGGCCGCAGCCTCCGGCCAGGCGCAGGTCGGTCACCAACAGGTCAGGGGTGCACTGTTCCAACAGGCTCAAAGCCTCTTCGACGGTTGCCGTCTCGGCCACCACGAGGAATTGCCCGTGGCTGTTAATGACCGACTTTAGCCCATCCCGAAAACCGGGATGGTCATCTACCAATAATACCATTCGAGATTCTTTTCGGTCAGCCATTTCCGGTCCTTACAAACTTGAACCGGAAGAAACCTGCATGCTATTCTCAAACGGCCATGACCCCGTCGCCCTCCGAGATGCTGTTATTCTTTCAGGGAAGACGACCTGGAACCCACCCGTTGTTGCGTGCTCTCTGGCAAGAAATTGCTGAAGGCCAACACCACGTTGAATCTTTCGATGCAAACACTCGAATGGGTCGGTGTTTGCTGGCTCTGATGCGTCCTGCAAGCCTCAAGAATTGGCCGGATGAAGAATTGGGAGGTCAGCATTTCGCCGCCGTGTTGGCCCGTCTCATCGCCTGGACTCAGTTGCAGCAGGAAATGGATCGGGCGCCAGCCAGCTGCGAAAGGAGATTTCGCCAACTGCTGCCCTCCGCTCAACAACAAGAAGCGCTGCTGAAAAAATCCATCCACGCCTACCCGATTCTGCAACCGTGGTTCTGGCGGGAGTCGGGACGTCTACAGGGGTTTGCAGGCGGCGATCCTCTCCCCAAATTCGAGCGCAGCTTGCGCCTGGCGGCCGGGCTGAACCAGTTACACCAGGTTTCTTTGACACGCGAGCTGCTGCTACAAACCGAGATCCCCCGTTTCGAGCCTCAGCCAGACCAGAGACTTCAACTCTTGCTGGCAGCCGTTCCCGACTTGATGGCCTGCACGCAAGTGGCCTCGCTGCGACC
This sequence comes from Vulcanimicrobiota bacterium, assembly GCA_022842865.1. Lineage (GTDB taxonomy): Bacteria > Vulcanimicrobiota > Xenobia > Xenobiales > JADMJV01 > JADMJV01. The sequence continues at coordinate 14,647 of JALHOV010000083.1, forward strand.
TCTCCTCTTACAAACTCTATTTCGACTGCTGCCCTTGGAAGCGGTGCTCTGGCTCCAGCGCGGAGAGACCTGGCAGGTGCTGGACTGGTTTCCCAGCGACGTTCACCCTCGTTACTCCAACAGGCTGGTCGAGCAGTGTTTGGAACAGCAGGAACTCATCTGGGGCCAACCGGAGCAATTGACCGCCAGCAAGAGCATTCTCCTTTCCGAAGTGCAGAGCGTGCTAGCTGTTCCGGTAGGACCCGGGGAGGTATTGTTCGCCTGGCAATCCGCGCGGCAGTCCTGGCTGACCGCGGAGCACGCCGAGATTTTTCGTTTCTTCGCACGGCTGGGGGCAATTCTAGGCGAGAATCTGGTCCTTCGAGAGAAAGCCGAAGCCGATTGGCAAGAGTCGCGGAAATTGCACCGTCGCTGGGAACAGATCTTCCAGGCCGGCGATCTGGCTTTGGCGGAATTGAATCATCAGGGTCAGTTGGAAACTTGGAATGAAGAATTCTTGAGAATCTTTCCCCAGGCAGAACGAGGTCAGGCCGCCAGTTCTCTTTTGTCCGAGTGTGATCGCAGCCAGGATCGGGCTCGTTTGCAGGCATTGGAAAACTGCAGTTCGGCCCTGGTTCGGCTGGAATTCTACGATTCCCCACGGTGGTTCCAGGTGACGGATTGGAAGGTGCCGGGTCAAAGCGGAAGTTTCCGGGCGTTGCTCGATGTCAGCAGTCACGAGGTGGACCGCTGGTTTGAGTATCTGGAAGAAGTCAATCACCGTCTGGCGGCCGATTTGCACGATGGGCCGGGGCAGCGGGCCGCCACCGAACAGTTGCTGGATCCGGGACCCACCTCCAGCGAGGCCTTCCAGGCAATCCGCAACCGGCTGGATAGTCTGCGTTCCCCCTGGCTCGATGGCTCGTCCATCACCGAATGGTGCGTGGAAGCGGCTGCCGGGCGCCTGCCTGGTTGTCGCTTGCAACTTCCGTCGCGAGTTCCTGACTTCTGGACTGGCAGCGCCCAGCAGTTTGTCTACCGCACGCTGATCTCGTTGCTGGAAGAATTGGCCCCCGAAACCAAAAGTCTCCAACTTAAGGCGGAACCTGGAGCGGCCCGCTACCTCTGGGAGCCGTCTCAACAGCCCCCTTTTTCTCAAGAGTTCCAACGATTCGTACAGGTCCAATCGAAGGTTCTAGGGGGAGAGGTGAAATGGCGACCAGGGGCCCTCGAGTTTCAGCTAGACTCCAGTGGTAAATGCAATCGAGCGCTGAAGTCGGAGCCAAGTTGAAGCTGCCCGCCCGCCAGCGCTACCCGAAAGCGCATCGACTCCAGGCCGAAGGAACGCCGCGCGGCGGGTGAGGCCGCTACGGCTGCAGCCTCGCAGGTGGTCGTCTCCATCTCCAAGGTATCCTGAAGGATGCGAATTTCTAGACTCAGGTGGTGGCGTTTTCCGTGCTTGAGCTGGTTGAAGTGGAGTTCACGAACCACCCCAATCAGGGCCGCCCGGGCCCAGCCTCCCAGACGCTGCCAGGGAATATCGGCGGGACGCGCAACCTGCTCAGGCCAGTCCATACTCAGCCCCGGCAAAGTGCTCAAGCATTCTTTTAACGCGGGGGGACCCAGTGTTCGAAGATAAGCCTCGTGAGCATCCAATAATTCTGTGCAGAGCTGAATTTCTTGATGGGCCAGCGGGAGGTTGAGCCGCACGGTTTCATCTTCGCGAACCTCCACCTCCACCGGTCCGTGGCTCAAGAAACTTCCCCAGCGCTCCGCCTGCTCTGCCCGCCGTCGCCTTGCCCAAGTCGCTTTCTGATGAGCTTCGTCGGCCTGGCGTCGAGTGTCTCGCAAAAGTTCCCACCATTCGGGATCCGCCCAGGCGGACCCGACTTCGGGTGCTTGCCCGGTCTCCAGAAAATGGCTGGCCGCCTCGCCTAAATCTTCCAGAGGGAGACCGGAAGCGGGCGCAGTCAATTCCCACCAGGCTCCCAGACCACGGAGAATGCCCTGGGCCCGAGCACCCTCCTCCTCGGCTCCAGGCCAATCTTGCTCGGCCCAGGCTCGGCGGGAAAGCGCTTTCTCATAGTGGGCGCCGAATTTCGCCGCTTCCTCGATCGACCAGCGCATGTGGCGCTGCGCCTCCGGCAACCGATCCTGACCGGCCAATGCCAGCGAGAGTTCACGACGGAGCTGAAAAAAGAACAGCCTGCCCCAATCCCCCAGGGCCAGTCCCTGCCGAGCAACTCGCTCGGCTTCCTGAAACAAGCTCTGACGGCGCGCATTCCAACGGCGCGGCACCTGCTCGGCGGCCATCCGGCACACCTGGGCCTGCCAGGCCGCGACTAACGCCTTCTCAAAGGGAACCGTGCCGATTCGGTAATCGAGCAACCCGAGCGCGTCGCCAGGTCGGCCCTGCCGGATCAAGAACTGGCAGTGGGCGATCAGTCGATGCAGCTTGAACGGGTCATCCCTCAGATCTACCCCGGCGGGTTCGTGTTGCCGTGCCGACAGTTGCGCTCCACTGCGAATCGAATGGAAATGGATGGCGACATCGAGCAACCCCAAATTCTTGGTCTGGCGGGCCACCAGCTGCAAACGCTGGCCGATTCGGCCGAGCAGCTCGAATTGTCCGCGCACGGCGGCGCAGAAGCCCGAGACCATCAGGCAAATCATCAGGTCCCAGGGAGAGCCTTGAGCTTCAAAGAGATCGGCCAGGGCTTCGTACATGCGTTCCAGACTGCCCGCGTTCGGCTTTTTGATATGATACATGAACAAGCGGGCAGAGACTCGCCCTCGGATTAATTCGTCGCCGCAGCTTCTTCCTCGTTTGAGAGCCTGATGCCTCAGGAATGCCAGCTTCCGGCGCGGAAAGATGTAGCCAAGGCAAATGACTAGATTTGCCTCCGCCACCGGATTCGAACGTAGATAATTGAGAACGGTTGGAAAATTGACCAAGAATTGCAGCAGCGCTCGCCACAGTTTTCCATAGCTGTAGCTGGCAGATAAATGCAGCTGCAATAAGGCAACCACCAGCGGACCTCGCTGCTCGGAAGGCTCGCTGGCGAGCAGTCGACTGGCCTCCACCCCACAGGCATTGGCGAGCAGGTAGCGGCCAGCCGAGCGATGCAGTTCTCCTTCCACGATTTTGGCTTCGGCCGTGGGCGCACAGGCTCGCAGCCAATCGACCGCCTCGTCGAATTGACCCAGCATCTCCAGCACGCGAGCAAGTTCCAGAATAACGGCGCGAACCGGCTCTACGCGGCAATAAGTCCGGTAATACTCCGCCGCGGAAGACCAGAGGCTGCGATCCCGGTCGAAGCGGGCGGCCTGCAGAGCCGGCCCGGAGGCACGCAACGGCTGGCCGGAGTGCAGCCAGTGAAAGGCACTTCGATGATAGTCATGGGCGTAGTGCTCGGCCAGCTCCGCGTGAATTTGTCTCTTGCTGGACTCGTCCATCCCGTCGAGCAGGGTTTCCCGAATCTGGTCGTGAGCGAAGCGGCCCCCCGGCAGAATCAGTTGATTTCGTTCGGCCCAGTCCAGTGCCGGAGAATTCGCCAGCCCGGTCTGGTCAAATTCGCTACCCACCAGGGCGGCTCGACGCAAAATCGGCAGATATTCCGTCGGAACTCTTTCCAGTCGGTCTCGCAGTAGAAAGCCCACCTTGGGCGAAAAATCTGGCCGGTCGGGGCGGCGCAACCATTCCGAGATGAGCAACGGATTTCCACGGGTCCAGCGCACCAACTCCTGGGCTGGACCGGCCGCCAACGAGACATTTTCGGCCTGAGCCCAATCGAGCACTTCCTCCGGCTGCAGCGGTTGGAGCGGAAGCTGCCGAGAGAGCCTGATGGAATTGGGCAGCTGAAATTGATCGCTGCGCCAGGCCAGTACCACCATCAAACCGGCAATGGGGCGCTGGCTGAGTATCTCAAGGATGGCCTGACTGGATGAGTCCATCCACTGGATATCGTCCAGCAATAGCAGCATTGGACTGCAGGCACATCGTTTGCGCAGCAGATCCAACCAGATTTCGCCCATCAGCATAGGCGACAGTGGCAAGCCACCTTCGGTTTCCGGCACTTGGAAGGCCCCTGGGAAGGTGCGGGCAAAGGCGCGCCAGCGAGCTTCTCCCAGGTCTTCGGGGGTCAGCTCCCAACCGCGAACGACCGATTGGAAGAGCACGTAGCTTACGGGAGTGGATAGCGTGGTGCCGCGGCCCCAGGCCCGGTTTGGAGTCGTCCAGAGCAACTCCTGCAGCAGCGCCGTTTTGCCGCCGCCAGAAGGAGCGGAAACGCCGATCCAGGTCCCATCGCGAAAGGGCGTCTCCTGCCAGGCTGCCTGCAGCGCCTTTCGCTCTTGTTGGCGTCCTCGCAGTCGGGGACGATCAGCGGGCTCCGGGTCGGCTCCCGCCAGCAACTCTTCGCGCAGGGTGCTCCAGGCCGCCCAGTCGGCTTCCTCGCCTTGCAGGCCCGGCTTACGGTAGGGCGGTGTTCCCCAATCCGGGCCACCCCAGTCCAGCAAGAAGACTTGATTTTCCGAGTCGATCAGTACATTGCTCGGACTGACGTCTCCGTGCCACCATCCGGTCCGGTGGATGCGCCGCAAGAGATCGGCCAGTCGTTGTAACCAGGCTGCTCGTTGGGCGGGCGCCACCCACCCGTGCCTGCGCAGGTTCTTCAGGGTAATGCCTGGCAGGTAGCTTCGCTCCAGCTTGCCCTCCTTGTAGCTCAGAAGTCGCGGTAAGCCGCTCTCGTGTTTCAACTCGTTAAGAGCACAAGCTTCCCGTTCTAAAATCGAGGAGTTCAGTGGACCTTCTTTGACAACTTTGAATCCGCCCGAGCAGGCGAAAAGCCTCGTTCGCACGGGGCCTGAAGTGTTCCAGTTCTTGAGAAGGTGGGCCCTTTGCATAGCGCTTATTGGGCCGTAAAGCCGGCTACCCGTCCTTTTGGACGTTCGGGCTCTTTAGAAAAGACGACCCAGCCCTTGGCGCTCGAATGCTCGGGCACAAAGTCAATTTGGAACTGGGCTTTTTCCGCCTGATTCTCTACTTCGACCTGGACGCTCTGGGCGGTGATGTCTCCCAGGTTGTAGACGTCCACCCGGAGTTGGTAGCCTTCGGATACTTTTTGGGGCGCGCCCACGGTGACTTTGAAAGTGGGTGGCTGTTCCCCCCGGTTCAGTCCGAGAAAAATCAGGTAGCCCAGAATGGACAGAGTCAGACTCAAGCCCACGGCGAAAACGCACCATTCCAACCAGTTCTTTTTCATTGCACCATCAATCTCCCCGCCGAGGCTCCCAAGGCTGCGGGAAAAGCCAGCACGATCGTCTGGCTGACGCAGAAAGATAGCGGCATATCGTC
>JALHOV010000084.1 GCA_022842865.1 Vulcanimicrobiota bacterium
CCGTATCCATTGCGAGAAGCTACCAGCTGTGAAGCTAACCATCGACGAAAACCTGAACTACGAGTGCGTGCAGTGCGGTCGCTCATGCACCGGATGGAACGTGTGGCTGCGCGACGAGTTAGCCGAGCGACTCAAAGAACTACCCATTACCCTGCGCGTGATTCAAGAGCGGGGTCAGGCTTTTGAGCGAGTGGACGGGGTTCTCAAGATGTTCCGCGACGAAACCCATCCGGCCTGCGGTTACCTCAATCAGCAGAAACTGTGCAACATCCACGCCACTCTCGGATTTGAGGTGAAGCCGAAAACTTGCCGCCAGTTCCCTTTCTTTATGACACGCCTGCCGGACGGACAGGTGCTGGCCGGAGCTTCCCACTGCTGTACGGCCGTGCGCGGCAAATTGGGTCCCTCCCTGAGCCAGAGCCGACCCGACATCGAGGCGTTATTGGAACAGGGCGCTCAGATGCGCGAGGTGGAAGCCGAGATCGAAATCTATCCCGGTCACACGCAGCCCTATGAGGCAGTGCTGAACTTTGAGCACCACTTCGAGGAGCAACGGCTGAAACTTGGCTGGGGTGGCGCCCTGGAACTGGCCCTCAGCTCTTTGGCGACCCCATTAGGAGGCCCCTGGAAAGCCTACCCGAGCCTCTCAGATCAACTCCCGTTGTTGAGTCAAATCATGTCCATGTCTTTAATCAAACCCTGCCTGAACGACCACAGCCGAGAGCTCTGGCAGCGCATTGACCAGGCTTTCCTGGGCGAAGGCGAGCTGGAAATTCCGGAATATGGTTGGAAAGCCCCGGTAGCCGACCTGGACTTGCTCATCCGAGAAGGCGTGGGTCAGCGATTTGACGAGAAAATTGACGATTTCCGTAGAGCCATCTGGTTCCGAAAAGGCCATTTGCTGGCCGGGAATTTGGTAGCCGGGCTGCTGCTGCTTTGGTCGCTGCCCGGCATCCTAAGACTGCTGACGGCCCTGGAAGCCTGGAAGCACCAGCGCGAACCTGGCCACGAAGACTTCAGCCAGGCCCTCGACACGGTGGAAATGAGCCTGGTGGCCCATTCCCAAAACGGAGAGTTGCTGGTACAGAAAATGAGCCATCACCTGCTGGCAATGGCTCAACTTCCGGAGTAAGCTCTCTCGAGTTACATCATGCTTGAAGCGTCGAGATACATCTCTTCGTATTTCTTCTGACTGCTGTAGTTGAGACGCAGAGCCTCGTTCAGGTAGTCGTTGCCCTGCTTGACCAGGTCCAAACCTTCGGTGAGGTTGGCGGGGTCCTGGGTCTCAACAAAAGCAGCCATTTTGCTGAGGCCATCGTGGTAAAGGGTAATGCCAGTAAAGCCCGCTTCCAATTCCGCCCGGAACTGGTCGATGGTCTGAGGGGGAATTTCGATGGCGCGAATGCTCTGCTCACGCTCGTTCATCACCTGCAGAATGCTGTCGATGTAGTCGGCGAACTTGTCCACCGTCCACTCGCCAGACTGCACCTTATTGGAAGCATCTTCCAACTCTTTGACGCGGTCGCTGATATAGCTTGGGCCCGCTTCTTCTTGCTGATTCTGGACCATGCGGGGCAATTGCGCGCCGCACTGTTCGCAGTTGGAGAGACCATCGCCATTCTGATGGGCGCACTTAACACAAATAATCAAGTTATTCCACCTCGGTTCTATGCGGAGCCTAGGAGCTGGTTACAGCTCCACATCCCTGCTCCATGGGAAATCGAAGCACCGTTTCGTTGGGGTCCAGCCATGTCCTCCCGCGCTCGACCCCAAGTTGACAGAGCAGGGGGTCCAAGGGGAGACGGCAGTCCCCCTTGATCCTCAGAGCAGGAGGTCCAAGCAGGGGGTTGAGGTTCTAAGTTTGTAGTTAACACCTATGCGCAACAGGTTCGTCTTGGCCACGTTAGCTTTATTGTGTGCGTTCACGCCCGTGAGCGGCGACGATACGGGCAAGAACGAGCAGGCTCGCCAGATGTTCGAGAGCCTGTTTACCCCACCCGGCCAACTACCCGTTCAAGACCTGGTCGCCGAAGGCGAAGAACTGGAAGCGGAGGGCGCGGGTGGGCACCTGGTCCCAGCCGCCAAGGCCAAGTACTACTTCAAGGCGCCCGCCTATCTGCGCTTTGACCGGGTCAACGTAAATCCCAAGCAACCTTTCCTGGGCCTTCTCAAAGTCATCGTCCGCGACGGTGACAGTTATCACATCTTTTTAACCCACAATTACCCGACCAAGTCGGGCATCGACCCTCAAGTTGCTCCAGACTCGCTGCCTTTTTCGCTGACTCGCTACAAAAAAGACGCCAGCCGTGAGTTTTACTACCTGGGTAGCGAGGCCTGGAAAGAGACCACGGTGCACCGAGTGCAAATCCTCAATCCGGCGGATCCCAACTGGACCTGCGTCGTCTGGATTGACCATCAGAAGCGCGTGCCGGTGCAGGCCGAGTACACGGCCGCCCCCGAGAAGCCGGGCGGCAAGCCGAGTAAAAAACGTGTGGTCTGGAGCGACGTCCGCCAACTGCCGGACGGGCGGTATTTCCCGTATCAAGCACAAATCTTTATCGACGAAAAACTGCGCGAAATGCGCGTCTACAAAGGCGTACGCATCAATGTCGGACTGGACAATAGCCTATTTCGGCTTATTCCTGAGCTCGAACCCAACCATTAAGCCATCCTCAGGGAGTTCAGGTAGAGGGTTGTCACGCAGCCGGGCCTCCGCTTGCAGCGTCCGCACCAGCTCTTTGTTGGTCTCAAACTGTTCGAAGATGGACCGGTTGATGTAGTCATCCGCCTGGGTGGCCAGATTCAGAGCGGCTTGCAGCTCAAAATCACTGCTCGACGCGAGCCAGCTCTCCGCCTTAGCCAAAGCCTGCTGCCACAATTCCAACCCCTCCATCAAGACCGGAGCGTCGCCCTCCCGGAGTTTGCCACGAGCAGTCTCAATTTTCGCCAACTCCGCTCGCAAAAAATCGGCAAATTGACTGGATTGAAGATGTCCCGCCCGCAGCTCCAAAGTTTTTTTGTGAAGCTCGCCGTTTTTACTGAAATCGCCGGGGGGAGGAACGAGCAGAGCCAGCATGGTGCCGCATGCAGAGCACTTGTCTCCGGCGGAAACGGGAGTCTTGCACTTGTGACAGATCATCCTTTTATTTTCGCAAGCCACCCTCTTGTTTCCCCCGCCAATCGGCGAACCAGCGCCATTCACAAAACACACGTTCGAGAAGTTCCTTTGGATACGACCCCTGCAACTGGGAAGGGATCGCTGTACTTTGTCTCGAACGGCCGTTTACGCCAAAAAACAATTCAAGTTTTTTGGCACCCTCAAGACAGAGAAGGCCGATTCTATAAGGCTTCAAGCGGTGCCCGACCCAGACGAAAGTTAGGCGAGGCGCAGAAAGATTGAAAACCATTCAATCTTTCCAGGGCGGTTCCGACACCAGGAACCGTCACTTTGAAGAAAGGTAGGTGAGCATTTGAAGCAGTTCCGTTTTGCTTCCGTTGTCGCCGTCTCCGCCCTCGTGCTGGGACTTCAGGCCGCGTCCGCCGAGACACTTTACTCGGCTCGCAAAGGCGACACCCTCACCAATGTGGCGAAACGCCACCAGTTGTCCGTAGATACCCTACTTAAGGCCAATCCGGCCCAGAACGCCGTCAGCCAACTGGCTGAAGGCTTAATTCTGGTGATTCCCGATGGCGAAGAGCGCTCCGCTCGCGAAGAAGCTGCCGCCCCCAAAGCGACAGCGATTCGTATCGAAGGCGCCACCCAGGTGGCAGCAGCCGGAGATGATGAGTTTGTGCTCGACCGCAGCGGTGATTATCGCCGCCGCCCCAGCCTCAACTCCCGTCGCGGTATGTTGTTAAATGGGGTCACCCGCAGCGCCCATCGATTTATGGGCACGCCCTACGTTTTTGGGGGCACCAGTGAAGGCGGCATCGATTGCTCCGGCTTCACGATGCGAGTGTTCATGATGAATGGCATTCGCTTGCCACGCACCGCCGACGTCCAATATAGCGTTGGCAGCCCGGTGGGCAAAGGCAAAGAAGAAGCCGGCGATCTGGTTTTCTTTGAAACCTATTGCCCCGGCCCATCCCACGTAGGCATCTACCTGGGCGGCGGGAATTTCATCCATGCCTCCTCCTCCCGAGGAGTTACCGTCAGCAATCTCGGCGACTCTTACTATAGAGGTCGCTACCTCGGCGCGAAACGCGTTTTCTGAACGTCATCCTCATTATGGAGCCGGTCCCCCTGGGGCCGGCTTTTTTTATGCCTTCGGTGAGAGGGAGAGAAGTTGGAGAGGTGGAGAGAGTAGTGCAGGGGAGTCCACGTGGTTTCGCCAAACCAGGGCAGACCGAATGAAGGAGAGCGAACTCACGGAGTTGCCCCGCGTGACCGAGCCCATCTCGGCTCCGTCGCTATTGCATAATCTGGTTGAGGAGTACAATGCTCGCGCCAAACTGGCGGAGTTGGCCACCTGCTCTCTGCTTCTCAAGGACGCTCTGGGCTATTTCGCCCGCTACTACTCCGCGGTGTGCGTAGCCGCTTGCCGCGAACTGGACTGCCTGCCTGGGGAGGTAGCCCAGAATTGGAGCGGCACGCCCAATGTTGAGGCCGCTTTACCCATCCTCAAAGAGTGCCTGGAAAGACTTAAGTTACGAGACGAGCGAATCGCTCGAAAACTTTGCCTGGTTTTTTTTGAACAGGACGGAGACCGCCGCGCTTTTGCCCATCAGGTCCTGCCCGGCGAGCCGGGTCAGGACTTTGAGGTCTCCAAGTTCTGCATGTCATCTAAACAGGATGTAGCCGAGGTCGACCGCGAGATTCTGTGCAATGCCGCCCGCTTGCTCGACGCCTGGATATCCGCTTCCTTTTCCTTCTTTCTGGAATCGGAACAGCGTCTGGAGACCGGCGCCTACTTTGGCCAACTCGAGCAGGTAGTGCGCTTTGAACAATTCACCCTGCGCACTGGCCTGACCATGCGCGTTAGCGAAAGCCGCGGAAACGCCACACTCCCGGCCCTGGCCCCCATTGTGCAGCAGCCCTTGGCACTGGCGGCCGACGCCCCCGCCCCGAGTCCCCTGGTTCCCGAGTCGGCGCCGCCCAGCGAGACGCCCAACGAGCCGACCGCGGCGCCAGTCACGGAAGAAATCATAGCCTTGGCCGCTCCTGTGGTCATCGCTCCCGAAGCGGAGGCGCTGCACAAACTGATGCAGGCCAAACAGTCGCACCAGCAGCCAACCACTTCCCCAGTGCGTAAGGTCATCAGCGAGACGCGGTTCGAAATCAACCTGGAGCCGCTCGGGTTTCTACGCAGCAGTCTCACGGGGAAAATGGGCTACGGCGGGCATCTTTGGGTGAACTCCCTTGACGAGGACCCTATCGTGGGCACGATTATGGCCACCGGGGGAAATGTAGAGGTCACGCCCAGCTTCTTTGAGGGCCCCACCAACCGCATTGTCTACTGGGTGCATCCTGACGACGTGGTCTCCAGCAAAGAGCATTTGCGCCTCAAGGTCGGCCTGGAGGAGCGCCTCTATCCTCTCTGGCGCCTGGCCCCTCCGAGCCGCTTCGAGTCGATGAGCCGCCGCAAGATGGCAGGCCTGCTGTTGCTCCCGGGCGTGCTCGGCTCGGTCTACAGCACCTGGATTTGGTATACCACCAATCGCGAGGTCGACCTGGAATTGCGCGAAACCTTAAAAGAAAACTATACCAAGTTCGTGAATGCCACCAATCCGCTCTCGCTCAAAGGGGCGGGCATCGGACAGTTGGACGTCAACCTGAAACCGCAGATCGAGTCGGCACTGCTAATCTTCCTGATGTCGGCGTGGCTAGTCCCGGTGATCGTAGCCAAGCTCTATTCGCAGTTTCCGCGCCGCGACCAGCGTCCACTGGTGCTGCTGTTTATCCTGGGCTGTTGCTTCCCGGCGCTCTACTATCTTTCGCTATGGAGCACCAGCTTGACCCTGAGCCCCATGACCATGCACCCGGAACTGGCGCAACTGGACTATCGACGGAACTTCGCCATGTTTTTACTGCTCAACGGCGTCACGACCCTCTATGAAGTCTTTTCCGTGGAAGGCCTCTTCCACCGCTTCCTGAACGAACTCGGTCGCGTAGCCCTGGCCGCTCTGGCTGCCGTCACGGCCTGGGCCATTATTCTCTACCAGGTCTACGGCCTATCCTGGTTCGGCTAAAATGGAGTTTGCCTGAGAGCAACTTCTGGAACGGAAGACATTCATGAAGACTTTACAACCCACCGGCCTGGAACTGAAGCCGGGACAATTGGAAATCCGCTGGTCGGATGGACGCACCACCCAGCACTCCATGGCGGAACTTCGCCGTCAATGCCCCTGCGCCACCTGTCGGGTAGAACGGGACAAGCTAGAAACCCCGACCAAAGGATTGGCAAGTCTGCGCGTAATTCAGACCAGCACTCCGGCGGTATCGGAGGCACAAATCTTGGAGGTCGTGCCCATTGGCCGCTACGCCCTCAGCTTCCGCTGGAACGACGGCCACGCCACCGGAATCTACGCCTACGAAACCTTCCGCTAAAGCGAAGAGAAACCCCTAGGGGGCAGGATTGAAGTGTTGGTAGGCCAGGTAGCCGACGCCGGCTGCTACAGCAGCGGCAACCGTGCCGCTCACCACGGGGTGCTCCTTGACAAAGGTCCCCACGTTGGATGCAGCAGATTTACTGCCCTGAAAGGCCACGCCCACCAGGTCGGCCACCTTGCCAGGAACGCCCGCGTGCTCGAGCACCACACCTGTGGCTACGCCGGCTGAGGCCACCAGGGTAGTGGCCAGCACGGGATGCTCGAAGGCGAAGGCCTTGACGTCATCGGCCACGCGCTCCCAGGGCTTGCCCGTTTCTTTCTGATACCTGGAAATCGCGGCAAAGACGCTCTTGTTGACTTCCTTGGCGTCGATGTTGGGGTTGGCGGCGATCTGCTCTTCCAACGACTTGAAGGTGTTACCCAGGTTTTGAGCCTGGGCGCCCTCGGGCTTGGCGGGAATGCTGATCTCGGTGCTGACCATTTCGTGAATCAGGTAAGCGGTGCCGCCAGCAGCGGCCAGGGCCACGCCAGTGGCCAGCAGAGGATTCTCCTTGGCCCACTCGGCCACTTTGCCGACTCCGTTTTTGACGCCATCGGTAAAGCCCAGCTTCTCCAGTCCGATACCGCCGGCCGTGCCCAACGCAAAGGCGGAGGTAAAAACCAGGGCAGGATGCTTCTGGATGGCTTCGCGGAGAGCTTGGGTGACGCCCGGGCCGTCTTTGCCCGAGGCTTTTGCATAATTTTTGGCAGCGTCCATGATCTGGCGCGTAACCTGCTCGGACTGGGCTTGCCCGGAGCCTTGCAGGCCGGCCATGTTCTTCTCAATATTGGACAATGTGCCGGAGAGAACCTGACGGGCTTCTTTTTGCTGCTGGGTCTCCACCTGGACCGGTCCCGCCGGGGGTTGCGGGGTGCAACCGGTCAGGCTCATGAGGCCGATCAAGCCGGTCAGTCCGGCCAGGGTGCCTTTGGCCCAAACCGACATGGGAGCGATCTGGACTTTCTTCTCCGCGTTCTTGGCGTCAAACTGAGGCTTGCCCGGCAGTTGTTCACCCGAGGTGGTGGTGAACTGATCCTGCGGCCCGACCACTTCGGTCTTGGGAGCCGAGGAAGAGAGCGTCGGCTGCTTGATTTGAGATTGGTTGCGCAGAGTGGAAATCATGGGGTCCTCCCGGGTTTATCTATATCTGCTGCAAGCATGCCCATGGGGCCTGAAATATCTCTCAAAGGAAATCTCAGTCAATGTCCCAAAACGGCCCCTCAGGGTTAGCAGGTCTCCCCGTTGACCGATTCCAGGAGGTACTACTTTGAGTCAAATTCAGAGCCTGGCCGTTATCGGCTCAGGCACCATGGGAGCGGGCATCGCCCAGATCGCGGCCGCTTCCGGCTACCAAGTCGTCTTGTGCGACGTCAGGGACGAGTTCCTAGAGAAGGCCGTCGGCGCCATCAGCGGCAGCTACGCCAAATTCGTGCAGAAGGATAAAATGAGCGACGCCGACCGTCAGGCCGCTCTGGGACGCTTGAAAACCAGCACCCAACTAGAAGACGTGGGTCAATCTGACCTTGTGGTGGAAGCCATCACCGAGCAAATCGACGCCAAGCGCGTGCTCTTCGGCCAACTGGAAGACCTGTGCAAAAAAGAAGCGATCTTTGCTTCCAACACTTCCTCGCTGTCGGTGACGGAAATGAGCCAGGCCACCAAACGCCCCGATCAAGTCGTGGGGATGCACTTCTTTAATCCGCCTGCTCTCATGAAGCTGGTGGAGGTAGTGCGCACCCCGCTCACCAGCCAGACCAGCTTTGAAGCCGTTTGGCAGGTTGCCCTAAAAATGGGCAAGAGCCCGGTGGAAACGCGAGATACGCCCGGCTTTATCTTCAATCGCCTGATCATTCCCTACCTGAACGAGGCCATGTGGGCCCTCTATGAAGGCGCCGGCAAAGTCGCCGACATCGACGCAGCCATGAAGTTGGGCGGCAACATGCCCATTGGTCCTCTTTCCCTGCTGGACCTGATCGGCATCGACGTGCAACTGCATGCCTGCTCCGCTTTTCTCGACCAATTTGGCGACCCCAAATTCCGCCCCTGTCCCCTCAACCGGGCCATGGTGCGGGCCGGCCTTTTGGGCAAAAAGACCGGTAAGGGCTTTTACGACTACTCGCAAGACCCGCCCCAACCCGTATCCATGGACCCATTTCGTCTGTAATAAGAGGAGGACCGTATGAAAGGCATGCAAGGCGCCGACCAAAAGTATAAAAATCTGATTCTTTGTTTCGAGGACGGATTGGCCGTGATGGTGCTCAACCGCCCCAAAGCCCTGAACGCTCTCAACGCCGAGACCATTGACGAGATCGCCAAAGCTCTCGATGAGGTCGAGGCGGACCCGAAGAACCGCGTGCTCTTGATCACCGGAGCCGGCGATAAGGCTTTCGTGGCCGGAGCCGACATTCGTGAACTGAAAGAATGTGAAACCGAAGCCAAAGGTGCGGAGGCCTCTGAAAAGGGCAGCAAGTTATTCCGTCGCCTGGAAACGACCCGCCTGATCACCATCGCTGGCGTGAACGGGTTCGCTCTCGGCGGCGGCATGGAACTGGCCATCTCCTGCGACTTCCGCTTCGCCGCCAGCACCGCTATGTTCGGCCTGCCCGAAGTGGGCCTGGGTATCATTCCCGGCTATGGCGGCACGCAACGCCTGCCCCGCCTCATCGGACGGGGACTGGCCATGGAACTGATTGTCACCGGCCGCAAGTTCGACGCCCACTACGCCCTGCACATCGGGCTGGTCAATCGGGTGGTGCCGCAGCATGACCTGCTCAACCTGTGCCGGCAGGTGGCCCAGGAAATACTGCATCAGGCCCCTCTGGCCGTGGCCGCCGCCAAAAAGGCGCTGCACGCCGGCATCGAGGGCGACGCTGACGCCGGCTTCCAGGCCGAATCGGTGGAATTCGGAAAGCTCTGCCTGAGCAAAGACATGCATGAGGGCATGGCCGCTTTCGTGGAAAAACGCAAAGCTGAATTTAAGGGAGAATAACCGTGCTCAACCAAGAAATCGTGATCATGGGCGGGGCTCGCACTCCGTTCGGCAAATACGGCGGCGGCCTCAAAGATTTGACGGCTAGCGACCTGGCCGTGCTAGCCGGAACGGAGGCACTGCGCCGAGCCGATGTGAAAGCCGAGGAGATCGACCACGTCATCTTCGGCAACGTTCTCCAATCAGCTCCCGACGCCGCCTATCTTTCTCGCCATGTGGGCCTGCGTTGCGGCGTGCCCATCCCGGTGCCCGCTTACGGGGTGAACCGCCTGTGCGGTTCCGGGTTCCAGGCCGTCATTAACGGCGCCATGGAGATCTTGCTCGGTCAGGCCGACGAGGTATTGGTGGGAGGCACCGAATCGATGAGCCAGGCGCCTCACGCCATCTACGGCGCCCGCTGGGGACTGCCGCTGGGTCAGTCGCGCCTGGAGGACACTTTGTGGGCGGCCCTGACCGATACTTATTGCGGTTGCCCTATGGCCATTACTGCCGAGAACCTGGCTGCCAAATATCAGGTGACCCGCGAGGAGGCCGACTCATTCGCGGTGGAAAGTCACATGCGCGCCGCCGCAGCCGCCGAGCGACTTTCAGAAGAGATCGTGGCCGTGGAAATCCCCACCAAAAAGGGCCCGAAACGCATCGACAAGGACGAGCAGACTCGTGCCGACAGCACCGTCGAGGCGCTGGCCAGGCTCAAGCCCTCGTTCCTGCCCACGGGTATCGTGACCGCTGGCAACGCCTCAGGCATCAACGACGGTGCTGCCGCTCTGGTGCTGACCACCCGCGAATCGGCCCTCAAGCGCAGCATCAAGCCCCTGGGAAAACTGATCGCCTGGGCGGTCAAGGGAGTTCAGCCAGAGATCATGGGTATTGGACCGGCTTCGGCCGCGCGGGAAGCGCTACAAAAAGCCGGCCTGACCCTGAACGACATGGACCTGATCGAGGTCAACGAAGCCTTCGCGGCTCAGTATGTGGCGGTCGAGAAAGAACTGGGACTGTCGCGCGCCAAAACCAACGTCAACGGCGGCGCGGTTGCTCTAGGCCACCCTCTGGGGGCTTCCGGAGCCCGCCTGACCCTGACCATCCTGCACGAACTCAAGCGCCGTGGTGGCCGCTATGGGCTGGCCTCGGCCTGCATCGGAGGCGGCCAGGGCATTGCCCTGATCGTGGAAGCCTGGAACGAATAGGTTGCATCAACTGATCAGCGTCGACCAGGCTCTCGCGACGATTTTGCAGGGCACGGCGGCCCTGGCGGCCCGGGATCTTCCCCTTGAGGAAGTGCCGGGCCGCTGGCTTTTGCAACCGGTGGTGGCCCGCGAGAGCCACCCCTATTTCGCGGCCTCGGCCATGGATGGCTACGCGCTGGGTTCCCTGGAGAGGGTGGCCCGGCTGGTGGGAGGAGTGGCCGCTGGCGAGGTAGCCGGCTTTGTGCTGAAGCCAGGAGAGGGCTGCCGTATCTTCACCGGCGCGCCCGTTCCGGAGGGCACGGTGGCGGTCGTGCCTCAAGAAGAAACGGAAGTCCAGGACGGCCAACTTACCTGTACGGCCGAATTGGAGGCCGGCCAGCACGTGCGCCCGGCCGGTGAACACTTCACGGCCGGGGACGCTCTGCTCAAACCCCCTCGCCAACTGACAGCCGCCGACGTGGGCGTGGCCGCCCTGCTCGGCTACCCCAGCTTGAAGTGCGTGCCCCAGGCGCGGGTGGCGCTGGTGGCCACCGGGGATGAACTGGTGGAACTGGACCAACCACTGGGGCCGGCCCAAGTGCGCAACTCGAACATCTACACCATGCAGGCCCAGGTGGTTGCTTGCGGCGCTCAGGCCGTGCGCCTGCCGATCGCCCCCGACCGGCCCGAGGCTCTGCGCGCCGTGCTGGAGCAAGCTCTGAGCGAGGCCGACGCCATTATAACCTGCGGAGGCGCCTCTGTCGGGGAGCGCGATTATGTGCAAAGCGTGCTCCGAGAAATGGGTGCCGATCTGCACTTGTGGAAGGTAGCCATGCGCCCCGGTAAGCCTCTTGGCTTCGGAATTCTACGCGGTAAGCCGGTGGTGGCTCTGCCCGGCAACCCCGTATCCTGCTACGTCACCTTTGAGCTCTTCGTGCGTCCCTTGCTCGACAAGCTGCAGGGGGGACCGGGACGGGGACTGCGCTCTGTCGAGGTCAAGCTAGCCGAGGAGATCCGTAAAAAGCAGGGTCTACGTTTCTTTATGCGCTGTCGCGTGAACGAGGATGGCGCGCGCTTGACAGGCTCCCAGGCCAGTCATCTTTTCCGCAGCGTGGCGGAATCAGACGGACTTTTGGAACTTCCCGAAGAAATCAAGTCTTTGCCCAAGGGTGCCGTAGCCCGACTACGGGTATGGCCATGGGTTGACGGTGGCGAGTTGCGGGGATAGTGTTTCTCTAAGTTTTAGGAGGCGATGATGTTTGGACTGGGATTAGGCGAATGTGCATTGATATTTATTCTCATCGTGCTCGTCTTCGGCCCGCGCTTCCTGGTCAGTGGTTTTAAGCGGCTCTTCAGCGCCTTCTCCGGCTTTAATGAGTCCTTCAAAGATGCCCGCGAAGAGAAGCTTCCGCCGGGCACCAAGGTCCGCGTGATCCCGCCCACCAAGGACAACAATGAAGAAGCTCGTCCCTAAGATCGACGACCAGCCGATGTCTCTGGTCGGCCACCTGGAGGAACTGCGCTGGCGCATCCTCTGGTCGCTTTTTTACTGGATCGTGGCCTGTTTTATCTGCTACGGACTGGTTCCCCGCGTGCTCGAGTGGACCAGACCCTTGCTGAAAAATGCCGATCTAATCTTCACCAATCCCACCGAAGCCTTCTTCGCTTACCTGAACGCCTCCATGGTTGGCGGCGCCTGCCTGGCCTCGCCTGTTTTTCTCTATCACGTCTTGATGTTCGTCTTGCCGGGCCTGGAGAAAGGGGAGCGCCGCTGGGTCTACCGGCTCTTGCCGCTGAGCATTTTCCAGTTTGTGCTGGGCTGCGCCTTCGCCCTGAAGATCGTGCTGCCGGGCACCATGGACTTTTTTATGGGATTTGCCACAGCCGACCTGAAGGCGACCATCAAAATTGGTGAATTTGTCGGCTTTATCACCACTATCACGGTGATTTGCGGCATCATCTTCGAGTTGCCCATCGTGCTGATGTTCCTGGCCGGCGTCAACCTGGTGACCTCGAAATTTCTGCGTCGCCATCGCCGCATGGCCTACTTCCTGGCCTTCGTCATCTCGGCGGTGGCCACCCCAACTCCCGACGCCTTTACAGCCACCATCGTGGCCCTACCAATTATTATCAACTACGAAGCCAGTCTGTTCTTAATCAGGCTGTGTGGGAAATGACCGCAGGAGGACCTATGCAAGACGTATCTCTACTCTGGACCCTGGGACCAGGCGAACTGCTCATGATCGTAATCGTGGCCATCTTCGTCTTCGGCCCCAAGCGCCTACCCGAACTCGGCAGGGCCATGGGTGACGGTCTCCGTTCTTTCCGCGACGCCAGCAAAGGCCAGCTCCCTGAGGGTGAGAAGGAGAAAAAGGGTGGAGAGGGAGAGGCCTGAGCACCTGGCCAGGTCTTCCGTTTCCCCCGATAGAAAAGAGGGCTTTGATCAGTGGATCAAGGCCCTCTTCTTTTCTGGTCTCCCCACCTACTCCCCCTCTCCCCCAGAGGGCACCCGTTGGGCGTGGTAGGCGAGGATGGCCAGTTCGTGGGTGAGGTCGACGTTGCGCACGGAGACGTCGGGGCCAAGGTGGAGGTGGGCTCCAGTAAAGTTCAAAAGGGCGTTAACACCGGACGAAACCATCAGCTTAGCCACATCCTCGGCGGCGTAGCCTGGCACCGCCAGGATGCCTAGATCCGCCGGAAGCTTCCGGGGCAAGGTGGACATGGGCTCGACTTTCACCTTGTTGATTTCCTGGCCGATCTTGGACGGGTTGGAATCGAAGATCCAGAGGATGTGGAAATTCCAGCGAGCGAAACCGGGAAATCCGGCCAGTGCGGTGCCCAGGTTGCCGGCTCCCACCAGGGCCACGCGATGTTGCTGGTCGAGCTGCAAAATGGAGGCCACACGGTTGAGCAAACCGGGGACCGGATAGCCCAGTCCCTGTACACCGAACTCCCCGAAGTAAGACAGATCTTTGCGCACCTGAGAGGCTTTGACTCCGGCACGAAAGGCTATTTCCTCCGACGAGACCACTCCCACTTGCTGATCGGAGAGCTCGGCCAGACAGCGAAAATACGTGGCCAAACGGGCAATGGTGGGCTCGGGAACTCGGCTACGCTTTTCCATAGAAGTGTCTGCCTTTACGCCAGTCCGATCAGTGTCTCCTGTTGAGCCAGGGCCAGGCAGGGCAAGAGCATGTGCAGAGCGCCCCGACCGGCGTCACTGTAGACCTGCAAAGTGGTCTGCAGAGCCGAGCCGCTAAGCCCGGACGCGCCAGGGCGCAGGTCGATCAGCACGCCCCCCGCGCTCAACTGATGGGCTTCCACGATGCTTTCGAAGCCGGGAAACAACAGCAGAATATCACACAACCTCAGTTGGCTCCCGAGGTGACGGGAATGATCGTCACACCAGGTCAAACTGGCGCCCTGACGAGTAAGCCAACCCGCCAAACTCTCGAGAGCGCACTCCGGTGGCGCCAGCAGCCCTACGTGCCGTGCCTTTAAATTCTGAGACTTGAGCAGCCAGCGACCCAAAATCGACCACGGCGGCTGAGTTTGGCGCCAGCCGTGAGGCAGATTGGACAGTCGGACTTCTGCTGGCGACCAGATCCAACCGCCGGGTCGTAACTGAGGATGTTGCTGCAAGCGTTCCATCCACGGAGTATCCGGATCGATCTGAAGCAACGGCCAGTTGAGACTTCTTTCTCCGTTCTTCAAACATGTCAGCCAAACCGGATCCCGGTCCAAAACAACGAGAGGAAGCGATGGTAAAGCTTGGAGTCGACGCTGTAGAGCTTCTGAGAGAGAAGGCACTTCGAGAAATTTTGGGGGCATAAATTGGGCTCCTTCGACCGGATAGGTTTTGAACGAAAGCTTCCGGGTTATATCTCCGAGGTGACGGGGTCCGTTCTCTAAATTAAGATTGCTGGACAACGATTTTTCACCGCGTCTCTGAGAGCACTCCTTCGTTCCCGATGGAAGGCTCACTGCAAAAGATGCGAGATCAAGGGAGGTAGTCATGGCAGCCAAGAAAGCCGACGGAAAACCGGCAGCTGCTGGTAAGGGGAACGCCCCGAAAAAAGCCAGCCCCAAGCCGGCCAAAGTTGCGACCCCAGCAGCCAGCAAGCCCAAGCAGGCCGCCGCTCAGCCGACTCAGGCCGAAGCGGTAAAGAAGCCCGCTGAAGTTCGCAAAAAGGGCGCACCTGTTCGCGAGATGTAGGTGACCCTTTGCGGTCGAAACGGGTTTTCCAAATCGGATAATCCAGCAAAACCCTCGGCACGCCGGGGGTTTTTGTTTTTGAATCAGAGGGTCAGTGACTGGCAGTCCCAGCCAGCCTGACCCCGAGTGTAGCGCAGTCGACTGCCCTCGTCACCCAACCGCAGCACCTCGGCCGCACGGAACTGACCCTCCACCAGCCAAAAAGCATCGGGAACCTTCGGATGCTGAGGATGTCCCTGATAGAGTCGAATCTTGTCCAGGGGAGATAGTTTCTGCCAAAGCCGCGCCCCCTGGGCGTGCTCCGACCCGGGAGAGGAACGCCAGGTTGCCTCCAGACGAATTTGAAGCAACGGGCTCTCTCGAAGCAAACACAACTGGCCGCGGGGGTCTGCGGCCAGTTGCCGATGCTTGGAATGCTGCGCGTGACTGGCGAAAGTCACCGTGGCCTGGATCCAGTTGTAGGCGAGCAAGCGCACTGTGCGCACCTGAGCGCCACGCTGAGGGTCGCTGGTCGCCAGCCAACACCAGGGGAAGGGCTTGCCCTGGCAAGCCTCCTGGAGGTCCGCTAGCAGCGCGTCAGGCGGCTTCACCGCTTTCGGATAAGCACCAGCGGAGTCATTTCGGCCGCGTTTCCCTGCGGGTTCGGCTTGAGCGCCTCGACCACCTCAGCGCTACGGGAGACATCGCTGATGTGAAAGATGTCCACCTTGCCAAGATCATTGGCGTCCACAATGGCACATTCGAAGCCAGTTTTCTCCTTGACCTCGGCCACCAGGCGGTCGCCGTTGGCAGGACCCATAACCACATATTTGTCAAAGGGCGGAAGGGTGCCGGTGCAATCGTCGATGGCTGCAACCCCCCGTCCAGCCAGTCGATAAAAGTCCCCGTCGCGCCGGGTGATTTTACCCAATACGCCGGCGGCAGTAGCCAAAAGGATGCGCGCTACGCCCACCTCGCGAATGGCCATCTCGAGTGAATAAGGCGAGCTCAAACTGGAGTGCATACCAAAGAGCACGCACAGCTGGCAAGCCAGCCAGCGCGGCTTGATCTCTTCGCAGTAGGTCATGCGATTTTGCATGATGGCCACCACCGTCTCGGCCAGGATCACGATGTCTCCCGGCTTGCCTACTGGACCCGCGTAACGTTGCACAGTTTCCAGCACGCTCTCGCCGGGTCGTATCAAATGGGTGCGCAAAGGAACGACCGTCGCCTCGGGATCGATGGGAGGCTTGGCCTTGGAAGGAGGATTCTCGGGCTGGGGTTGCCTCTGGCCGACCACCTCGAAAGAATCGACCGGCAGAATCAGCTCAACCTTGTGATAGTGCATCGGGGTCCGGCAATAATAACTATAATGGAGGTCGATGCGCACGGCTCCCATTTCGGCAACCTTTTGCGCGATACCGTCGCTGGAGACTTGCAGACGCACTTCCAGCATCGTCTCCTGGCCCACCGCCACGATGTAGCCTTCCCAGTAGCCGTCAGCGCGCGGGCACTGGTGATTGACCAAGCGACAAACCGGCGCCAGGTCGTTGTAGCGATCGCCAACCGGCTGCAGGTGAGCCCGGGCGTCGATGACCAGCGCCTGCTGCTTGCCAACGTTTTTCATGGGCAGACGACAGGTCAGCAAAGCGTGTCGCCCATCGGGGTCATAATAAATCTGCAGCTGATGAACTAGCTCAGGGCGAACCACCACGCGGGCGTCGCCGACTTTCTTTTTCCAGATATTTAAACCGAGGTAACTGAGAGCCAGGGGTGCGGCCCAAGAAACAAGAGACATGAGGGTCCTCCGGAAGGAAGGCGCCTTTGTAAGGCAAAGATGCATCCCTCGTTTTTGAGGGCGTCCTCCGGATCCTGCTTGAACCGGGCGAAAAAGGAACGAACCTTGAAAGAAATCAAATGTTGGTAAAACTCTACGGCAGCTTCAACTCGCGTTTCTTCGCGGTTCTGACTCCTACCGAAGTCAGGCTTTACCGTGGTATTGCAGCTGGAGGCGACTATGGGGTCGCCAGTAACGAAGCCCAGTTGGTGTTTGCCCGAGCGATGGACGAGAGCCTGGGCCTTGACTTGATCCGGGTAGGCAATCAAGGGGATTTGTATTTCCTGGGCAAGAAAGGCCTCTTCCGCCTGCGCAACGACCGAACCGCCAAGCTAGAGGTGGTCAACGAGGCCCTGTGCGCACTGGCCCGCGGCGAAGACATCGGCAAGCTCGGCCAGGTGAGGATCGACGCGGATGGCCGCGAAATCTTTTATGAAGCCATCACCCCCGAAGCCGGCATCAAAGACCGCTTCCGGAAGCTGTGGGGCGGCAAGGGGGGCGGAGAATCAACGCTGGCTCATCAAGTCATCAACTACAATGTGGGCACTCAGCGCAAGGATCAATTTCCCCCGACTCTCATCGATACACGCCGCGAATACGCCTTTCGCTGGAATATCTCTCCGTCGGGTCGTTTTCTGGTGCAGGCCCGGCCGGAGAAAAAATACTATCACATTGATGTCATCGACATCTCCGATGAGAGCATCATCGCCGACTTCCAGATGGCCCTGGCCAACATTCACGATCTCTGGGTCAACGACGCCGGGGTCATGATGGTGGATGTGCGCCAGGTGGGCGAAGAAAAGGTCATCATCGCCCTGCCCGACGGCGTGACTCGCCACCCCTTCAGCCCCCCTCCCAGCTACCGTCTGGTGCACCTGGGCCCGCTGCATGTGGCCATGATTTTGGAATCCCAGCGCCGACTGCAAATCTACGACTACACCGGCAGTCTCGTCTCGGACGTCGATTTTCAGCCTTTGCGCCAGATGGGCATCCAGTTCCATTTCAACTTCAATGATCGCGGCCAGATCGACATTCTGGGCTGGCACGGCAACACGCTGAATCTGCAGCACTCCGACATCAAGTCCATCCTGGTCGACGCCAAGCGCTGGGACTTGACGGCCCGTCAGGCTCAAGCCGATGTGGAACAGCAAATGGTGCACGAAGTGACCCAGCAACACAAGGAAGAGCGCAAGCGCTTGGAGGACTTTCAGCTCAGCCGCCAGTTGCTGGATGCTGTTCAGTCAGACATGCCGGGGGCGGGTAGCCAGACTCATCTGCCTCGGCTTGGCGGGGAACGCGGTGCCGCCACTCCCCCCCCGACTCCCTTGCCTGCGCCCCTGAGTTCCATTCCCAGCGTGCCGACCATTCCCGACGCCGCCCAGGTCCGGGAAGTCCCCCCCTGGATGGCAGGGCTTACCGGACAATCAGCACCGCCGCCCATACCGCCGCCGCCGGCTCCCCTGCCGCCGCCAGAGACCAGCTCCGGACGCGTCCCCGTGCCGCCGCCACCTCCGCCTTTGGATCGGAATACGCCCCCACCCCTGCCCTCCCGACCCACCTCGGGACAGCAGCCACCGCAGCTACCCTTTTTGCGAGGCGGCTCGCCTTTACCACCTCCCGACACGGAGACCAGCGAGCGCGTGGCCTCGGCCAAGTTGCCGCCTCTACCGGCGCCCGACTCAGCGCCCCTGCCGGCTCCCCCCAGTTCGGCCCTGCCCAACCTGGCAAACTCCGCAGAGGTCGACGCGGAACTCGAGCGTCTGCGCATGACCTACATCGCCGGCGAAATCTCTCGTGAAATCTACTACAGCCGGCGGGCTGAACTGGAGGGGCTGCGCCGCGGCCTGACCGGCTCGACCAGCCACCAGGCCGGACCGGCCGGGCCAAAGCGCCTGGACCTGGATTTGGAGCTGGGGGCCTCCGCCCCCCCGCCGCCGGTTCATCAACCTCCGACCCTGCGCCGCCGTCTCAACGAGGGCTCGTTAGAGCTGCCGCTACCAGGCGAAGACGACGAATAGCTAGTCGTCCATGGACTTATGGATCATCTTCCAACGCGCGGCATGGAACTTGGCCCGGCTGACCTGAACACTTCGCAATGTCTCCAGCCGTAGCTTGTCGAGCTGGAGGCGCAGCTTCAGCATCTCTGTCTGGTCGTTTTTGCGACTCAGGATGATCTGGTCCAACGGATCGGTGGGTTTGTCGCCGACCGGCTTGGGCTTGTCGGGCTTGGGCTTGGGCTTGGGCTTCTTGACAACTTTGACTTTCATGGTTTCCTCCTGACGATTGGTCTCGTCAGGATAGGCAGGCGGTTTCTACGAAATCTCTACCAAAACGGGCAACTATGTCCGTTCCATGGCTGCGTTGTTACTACATTTTGAGGGCCAGGCGACCGTCCTGGCGCAAGCTGCCCAGCTCCTCGCGCGGTCCGTCGACCTGAACGTTGACTTTGGCTGCAAACAGGTCTTGACCGATGCGTCGCACCAGCGGACACTCCAGCACCGATTCCACCTCGGCGTTGAGCACACGAATGCTCATCATTTGCTCAAAGGGCAGCTCGGTTTCGTCCGTTTTGCGACCCCAATCCTCGCCCCAGGCCTGGCGCTTGGTCAGCTCCAGAATGGCCGCATAACGAGACAACAACTCTTCATCACCGCCGGAAAGCAACTGCTGGCGCTGCTCGCGCACCTTCGAGAAGAGCTTTTCACGGGTGGGGGCGTGGGTGCTCAGGCGCAGCAAAGTCATAAACTGATCGCCCAAGGGGTGAGGACGCATCTGAAATCCGTCCCGCTCCATCCAGACGTAGTCCTCGCCCTTATACTCAAGCAAGTTGTAGAGACTGCCTAACACGAAGCATTGATAGGCCTCTTCCAAGGCCTGACGCTCCTCGGTGGTCAGGATCATCAAGTCGGGGAACTTCTTGTCGCGACAGTCAATATGCAGATGCTCACCGGCGGTATAGAGCTTGAGGTATGCTTCGCGCAGATCGGGCAATCGCGAGGAATAGTTGATGGGAAAGCCGCCGGCTTCCTGGTAAAAGAGATCGGAAGAGCG
>JALHOV010000085.1 GCA_022842865.1 Vulcanimicrobiota bacterium
GCCCAGCCGGAATTGCGCGATCACCCGCTGGCGAAACAGTTCATCCAAAGAGCGGGTGCAACCTCGGGTCAAAACTGGCCAGTTCCTGGGCCACCAGTTCCTTGCGCAATACCTCATCGGCCTTGATGATTTCGCTGCCCTGGGGCGTCTTGCGCACCCACCAGACATGCTCTACCCGCTCGGCCACCAGCGGCACGTGGCTGATGATGCCTATCAAGCGACCTTGAGCGGCCAATTGTTCCAGCGCCGAGAGGGCCCGGTCCAGGCACTCGGCGCTCAGCGTGCCAAAACCCTCGTCCAGAAAGAGCGCCTGCAATTGGCCACCTCGTCGTCCCACCAGTTCAGCCAGGGCCACCGCCAGCGACAGCGAGGCCAGGAAGGTTTCGCCGCCCGACAGGGTGGTGACGGCTCGCGGCACTCCCGAGAACATATCCAGCACGCGGAACGACTGGGCGTCGTCCATGTCTTCTTCAAATCGGAACTGCCCGGCACTCAGGGCCTCCAGGTGGTGTGAAGCCAGCGCCAGCAGCTCGCCCTGGCGTTGCTGTAGATACCATTGAGGAAAGGTCATTTTGCTGCCCTTGGCGCGCTGGTGTCCTAGCAGCCGCGACAACAGCGTGATCTTCTCCAGTTGCGTGCGAGCCGGGCCCAACAGCCGGTCCAGCTCGGCGACTTCGGCCATCTGGCGCTCGGCCAACTCCACCTGGTGGCGGGCTCGACTGGCGCCATCCTGCGCTTCGCGCAACCAGCCGGAGGCGGCCTCCCAACTGCTGAGCCCGGCCTCGGCTAGCAGGCTCGCCAAACGGTTCTCCAGGTCTGAGCGCAGCGACAGGCTGCTTTGCAGCGAGCCGGCCAACTCGGCTTGCTGCCGGTTCAGTTCCGTCAACAGCTCGCTCAACCCGACCTCACCGCAGCCCAGGGCCTGGGAGCACTGCTTACGTAGAAACTCCAGCTCGCGTAGCGGACCCTCAACTTGTTCGGCTCGTTCCCGCTGCAGTTGCTGCATCCGCCCGCGCAACTCCAGCTCGCCCTGGCGCAGTCGCAGATGCTCCTCGTCCCAGGCGGCGCGCTGCGCCTCCAGTTCATCCAGGTCGCCGAGAATGCCGGCCTGGCCTTGTTGCAATTCGCGCACCAACTCGGGCAGGCGCGCCTGACGCTGAGCCAGCATCTGGTCCAGTTTGCGCAGCTCACCCTCGAGAGAGGCCAGACGACTGACCCGCCGCGTGGCCTCGGCTTCCAGGCCGGAAAGCTCTTTCTGCAGTGGTTCCAAGGGGGCCACTTCAAAAGAGGAGGGTAGAGCTTCTAACTGCTCTTGCAGGGAATGCAGCAAACTGTCGGCCCGTTGCCAACGAGCCTGGGCCTCAGAACAGGCTCTTTCTACCTGCTCGAGGTCCAGTCCTGAGGGTTCGCGGGGAGGCTGCCAGCCGGAAGGCAAGGACTGCTCGCATACCGGACAGGCGTCCCCGCTGGAATGCTGACCGCAGATACGCCAGAGCTCGCCCTCACGCCAGCGTTGGCGGGCGTCTTCCAGCTCCAGCCGAGAGGCCTCCAGGGCCTCCGCCAGTTTCGCCACTTCCTCAAGCCCTTTGATCCGGCGTTTTTCCAGCGTGGCCCGCTGCTCGCGGAGGCGCTGCAACTCCAGGGCTTGGGCCTGAGCATCGCGCACGGCCGAGCGCAACTCGCTTACCCGCGGTTGAATTTCCTGGACTTCGGCCCGAGCCTCGGCCAGCGGTTCGGCCAGCGCCGTCTGCTCCGCCAGCAGACCCCCCAGTTCCCCCTGCAAACGTTCGCCTTCTTGTTGTAGTTGCTGCCAGCGAGCCTGATCCCGCCGGGCTTGTTGCAGTTGAGCGGCGGAGTAGGGTGGAGACTTCTGGGCCCAGGCGGTCAGCGCGGCGTTACATTCGCTCAAATCTCGTTCGGATTCGCTGAGGGCGGCCAGAAGCCGGGCGCTTAAGGCCAGCAGCCCTTCTTCGTCAAAGCCACGCAGACTTTCGAAACTCAATAATTGCGCCGAGCGTTGGCGCAGTTGGGTTTCCAGTTGCTCCGATTGACCCAGTTGGGACTGCACCTCGGAGAAACGCGCAAAAGCTTGTTGGCGCCGGGTTTCCTCGGCCGTGCCCAGGGCCAGAACCTGCTGGGCGGACTGCAGAGCCGCTGCCGGATCGGCCGGGAAGCGCGATCTCGAGCCCTCAGCCCGGTCCACCACCTGGCGTACCTGGCTGAGCCACACTCCCACGCGCGCCTCCAGGGCGTCCAGAGGCTCGATTTGCAGCAACCGTTTGAGCAACTCTGTGCGTTCTTTGGGGCGGGAGGTCAGAAAATTCTGAAAGGCCCCCTGCGGTAAGAAAACCGTTTTTTTGAACTGCTCTTCATCCAGACCCAACAGGGCCGTCACTTCGGCCGTCATGCGATTGCCATCGTGGCAGAGCACTTTGTCGCCCTCCGCCAGTACAAAGGAACTCTGGTTTTTGCGGCCGACTGCCCGATGAGCCGTGTAAATCTTGCCCTGCAGTTCAAATTCCAGGGTGACCGCCATCTCGTCCGAGCGGTCTCCGATCAATTCTTTGTTGGTTTTGGAACTGCCCGAGTGGACGCCGTAGAGAGCGAACATCATGGCTTCCAGCAGCGAGGACTTGCCCGCGCCGGTGGCGCCGGTGATGGCCATCAGCCCCTGCGGCTCAAATTCCACGACCTGTTTGTGGCGGTAGGAGCGCAGTCCTTGGATTTCCAGACGGCGCGGCTTCACTTTGCGCTCCAGGCGCTTAAGGCGGCGATTTCGGGCAGGGAAGGGACCACTTCTTCCTCGTCCAGTAAGGCTTCCAGTTCGCTCACCAGGCCGACCAGATCGCCGCCCAGGCCGCACTCCAGGGCGTAAGCCGCAAAGGCATCTTTCAGGGATAGCGTCTCCACTTGAGGAGCCACGACCCGAGCGGCGGCCGCCACCGAAGCCCGTATTTCGGAAACTTCGACGATTTCCACGCCAGGGAAGACCCGGGCCGCCCAGTCGGCCAGGCCTGGATCCGAACCGGCCGTGTGAACCCGCAGCCGCAGCAGGCAGTCGGAGGCGGTCTGCCCCTCCAGCCCTGATTTGGAGCCTTCCAGGGTCACCAGTTTGCGACCCCTGGCAAAGGGGACCTGGCGCACACGCGCGGCCATTCCGGGCATGGCTTCGACCAGCACGGTTTCTTTGACGTCGTTTTCTTCGCCGAAGTCGATGGGAATGAGGGAGCCCGCATAGCGCCCGGGTGCGCCGCCCGGCAAGGCCTGGGGTTTGTGAATGTGCCCGAAGGCCGCGTAACTCACAGGGGGAATGGCCGAGGCCCGGGTGGCGTAGGTGTCGCTAACGTGCAGACTGCGCTCGCTGGTGGAAAGGGAGGCTCCGTCCACAAACAGGTGGGCCGCGTAGATCAGAATGTCTCGTTGGGCCGAGTAACTTTTTTGCAGCGACTCCGCGTAGGCTTTCTGCAGGCGCATGATGCGGTCGGAGTAGGCAATGAGTCGATTGCCCAACGAGCCGTCCCAGCCGGGCAGCATGCGGTTCGCGTGCACAAAAGGCATACAGGCCACTTTGATCATCTCGCCGCCGCGCAGGGAAAACTTGAGAATCCCTCCATGGCCGGGGGCTTTAGGATAGCCTACGAATTGAATTTTGCTCCCCGTGCCGAGCATCCCCGAGAAGAAGTCGAACAGTTGAGGAGAATCGTGGTTTCCGGCAATAACGACCACGGGTGCATGTTCGGAGAGGCGGCGCAGTCCGCTCCAGGCCAGTTCCAGTTCGTCCACCTGGGGACGGGGTTGATGGAACAAATCTCCGCTATGTAAAATCAAGTCCGGCTTGAAATCTCCGCAAACTTCCAGCAGTTCGTCCAGAGCGCACGACAGGTCGCCACTGCGCGAAACGCCGCGAGTGGTGACTCCGATATGCCAGTCTGATGTATGCAAAAGGCGCACCAGGGGGACTACCCTGTGCGCCTCACTCAGGCCTGCCGAACAGACGTTTGTTAGCTTTTGGGGACGTCGGCCAGCTTTTTCTCCAGTTCGCCGTTCTCATACATTTCGAGCAAAATATCGGATCCACCGATGAATTCGCCTTTGACGTAGCACTGCGGGAAGGTGGGCCAGTCGCTAAAAACTTTCAAAGCGACGCGAAGATCGTCGTCTTCGAGGATGTTGACATCCTTGAATTTCACTCCAGCGGACTGGAGCACGCGGGCGGCGCGGGCCGAGAAGCCACACATCGGGAAGTTGGCGGTGCCTTTCATGTAAAGCACCACGGCGTTGTCCTTTACCTCATTGGCGAGTCGGGTTTGCATTTCGGGGGCGATGTTCATCAGGTCTCCTTCGAGAGTTAAGCGCGCTTGGCGGCGTCGCTGGGGGATAAAGTGGTCAATTGCAGGGCATGCAGCGGTCCGCTGAAGCTGTCGCCTAGGGTGGCGTAGACCATTTTGTGCTGCTGCACGCGGCTTTTGCCCTCAAAACTGGGGGAAGTCACGGTGGCTTCAAAATGAGTCCGGTCGTTCTGCGGATCGCGCACGTCGACCTCGGCATCGGGAAGCCCGGCCTTGATCATCTGGGCGATTTGTGCGGTATCAATCATAAACAAACGATTTCTACTCCGCCCTCCGCCCCCCTTCTTCATGATCCAGGGGGGACTGCCGTCTCCCCCTGGGACCCCCCTGCGCATTTGCTCCACGGGGGACTGCCGTCTCCCCCTACTTGACAAATGGACGATTTGTAATAATTATGTATGGTCCCTTCGGCCACACGGCTCGAGGTAGAAAGTTTCTAGGAGTTGGATATGCCGAAAGCCCACGTTCGCAAGGGTGACACCGTCCTGGTGTTGACCGGTAAAGATAAAGGAAAAAAGGGCCTTGTAGAAGCCGTGGACCCCACCGGCGGTAAAGTAACCGTCGAAGGCGTCAACGTGGTCAAGCGCCACAACAAGCCCAAGCCTCCCATGCAACCCAGCGGTAGCATCACGGAGAAGAACAACCCCATCCACATCAGTAACGTGATGCTGGTGGATCCCAAGACCAAGCAGCCGACGCGCACGCGCAACGTGGTCGAGGGCGACAAAAAAGTTCGCGTCTCCGCCAAAACCGGCAAACCAGTCTAACAAGACCCCCCGGAAAAAAGGAACCTCGCCTCGAGCGGGGTTTTTTTCATTAGAAGCTGGTCGGGACGTGGAGCTGTCACCCGAAACCACGACCACGGGCGTTGTCAGCCCAGGCCAAATCGCTCAGCAGCAATCCAAACAAAACGCGCTTCCCCGCGATTCCTTCGAGCCTATGTCCTGCAGCTCATTTCAGATAGCGTCCGGCAAAACCATCGGGTCCCACTCCCACTCGTCCCGGAAAGTAGCCTCGGGCCAGTTCCACGACCTGGTCTCGATAGTCCAGGCAGGCAGAGCCCTGCCGCACCGACTCCATCACTTCTGGCAAACGAGTGGCCTGGGTGCGACTGCCCGTTGCGCTGCCGTCCCCGCCTACAAAATGATCCACAATGATGGCCCCAAAGCCGGTCTGCAAGCGTTCCATGAATCCGGGTCCGTCTTCTAGAGGCAGCAACGGCGACAGGCAGGCCACCGTTTCCAGCCCCGCTTTTCGCAGCACCCGCCCCGCTTCGATGCGACGCTCTATCGAGTAGGCCGGGCGGGGGAGACCAGGGAAGTTTTCCCGGTCGCTCTCGATGGAAATATGCACTCGCACCGAGGGAAGGGCTAACAGCAGGTCCACGAAATCGGCCACCATGGCCGAGTGGGTCTGCACGATCAGGCATTGCGGTGGCTTGATTGCCATGGCTTGCAGGATGGCGCGCGTAATGCCGGCCGTCTTCTCTTGTGGAGGGAACGGATCGGTGGCTGAGGACATGAATACAGAAAACGGAACACGCGGAGCCTCACGAAGATAAAGCCAGGCCGCGTTGACTTTGCCTTCGAGAAAGCTGCCCCAGGGACGACCTTTGGTGAGAAATCGGTTGTGCTGCACATAGCAGCCCACTCCACACAGGGAGCGCCCTAGCGAGCAACCGATGTAGGGGTTCAAAGAGTGACTGGCGACGGTTCGCAGGTAACCGCTACAACGGGTCAGGATGGACCGTGTTTCAACGAGAATCACCCCTTCATAATAGCGCACGCCATCCAGGGGGATTCAACTCCGGTGCAGCGAACGGCCAAGCTCATATGACAGACGTCAACGTCAAGTCTAAAGGCGACGGGGGCGCTGGGGACGAGCATAGCACACTGCGCACGGACGCCGCCCTGTTTGCCGGCAATCGCGCCTGGCTGCGCAGTGGCTTTGACCTTCTGATCCAAGAGGAGCATCAGTCTCGGCGCGTGCCGATGTGCTACTCTTATCTGACGGTTGGCAAGGACGCCGGCGACCGGCGCTGCGACATTACCTTGGAAAGTCCCGGTATTTGTGGCCGCCAGGCCATGCTAAAACTGGTCAAGGGCCAGGTTTTTTTTACCAATCTGGACGTGCGTACCACCTGTTTCGTCAATGGCGACGAGAGCGCTTTCGCCCAGTTGCGCGACGGGGACGTGCTCAGCATGGGCACCGCCACCGTTACGCTCATCCAACTTAAGGAAGCGGTGGCCTTTTTGGAAGGCTACAGCGATCCTCACCGCCAGCAGCACTGGACTCTGGCCCCCGGATCCAATCGTGTAGGCCGTCAGGGCAAGCGTCACAACGAGGTGGTGCTAAACGACCCCACCGTCTCCCGCGAGCACTGCTCTATCGAAAGCCAGGAAGGCGTATTCGTGATGCGGGTCGAGTCGGGGGACGAGGCCACCTGGGTGAACTCCGAGCCGGTGGAATCGCTCAAGGTTTTGCACGACGAAGACCTGATCCAGGTCGGCCAACAGTTACTGCGATTTCGCACCTACCAGGTACAGACTCAGAAACGCCGGGAGCTGGCGCCTCGTGAAGCGACCATCTTGTTTTCGGATATCTGGAATTACACCCAGATGGCCGAAGACCGCCCGCTAGAACAGGTCATCAGCCAGCTGAACGAGATGTATCGCGGGCTGGGCAAAGTGATCGTGGAGAATCAAGGCACATTGATGAGCTATCTGGGCGACGCCATGATGGCCTTCTTCGACTCGGACGGACCTGCCGACATGATGCATCCGTCACGGGCCGTGCGGGCTGCTCTCAATATGGTCAACAAGCTCAATCGCCTCAACCGCGAGTGGGAGGTAGTAGGTAAACCTTGCTTGACCATCGGCATCGGTATCGCCACGGGCGAAGTGATGGTTGGCGACGTGGGTCTGACCGCCCATCGCGAATTCGCCGCGATGGGTGACACCACCAATGTGGCCGCCCGCATTGAAAAACTTACCCGTGACTTCTCCTCTCAAATCTTAGTGTCCGGCGCCACCGCTCGCCATCTGGGCGCTGAATTTGAGCTTCGCGAACTTGGCTCGACCGAGATTCGCGGCCGGCGCAGTCCGGTCGAGTTGTATCAAGTGATGGGCATCCGTCAGGAGTTAGAATGAGTTTCCGTAGATTCCACGGCAGCGACCGTTACCTTACCAATCACAGTCTGGAGATGGCCGTCAACACCGCCATCGCGCTGGAGAAGCCGCTGCTGGTGCGGGGGGAGCCCGGCACCGGCAAAACCGAACTGGCGCTGGCCATCGCCAAAGGGCTGGAAATGCCCTTGATTCGCTGGCACGTCAAAAGCACCACTCGCGCTCAGGAAGGTCTGTATACCTACGACACCGTCCAGCGGTTATATGACTCGCGCTTTGACGATACGGCCGTGCACGACATCCGCCATTACATCCATCAGGGTCCGCTCGGCCAGGCTTTCAACTCGGAAGAGCGCGTGGTTCTGCTGATCGATGAGGTGGACAAGGCCGATATCGAGTTTCCCAACGACCTGCTCAACGAGCTGGACCGAATGAGCTTCACCATCCCCGAGCTTCGCGAGGAGGTGGTGGCCAAACACCGGCCGGTGGTGATTATCACCAGCAACAACGAAAAGGAGCTGCCCGACCCTTTCCTGCGTCGCTGCATCTTCCATTTCATCGAATTCCCTGAGGAAGAGCTGCTGGGCCGCATTCTTAAAGTGCATCATCCTGACCTGGAGGAATCCCTGAGCCAGCAGGCGTTGCAGGCCTTCCTCAGTCTGCGCGAGGCGCCTTTGCGCAAAAGACCTTCCACCAGCGAGCTGATCGATTGGGTTGCCGCGCTGAAAGCTGCCGGAATTTCCTCTTTTAATCTCGAACAACTTCCTATGCTAGGAACCTTGATCAAGAAAGAACAGGATCTGCAGCTTATCCAAGAACGCGTGACCCGCCGCGGTCACTGGCGAAACTAATGTTCCTCGGGTTCCTTCTTGAACTGCGCCGCTTTGGGGTGCCGGTAGGGACCCAGGAGATGATCACCCTGGCTGAGGCTCTCAAGAAGGGGCTGCACGGGTCGACCCTGGACGGATTTTACGAGCTCGGCCGGGCCGTGCTCATCCACCGTGAATCTCATCTGGACGCTTACGATCAGGCCTTCCTGAAGCATTTTCATGACGCCAAACTTGAGTCGATTCAAATGCACAAGGACTTGCTGGACTGGCTGAAAGAAGCCGCACCACTGGAACTTCCCGAAGACTGGAAGTGGCTGGACGAGGTCGACCCGGACGAGTTGCGCCGCGAGTTTGAGGAGCGCCTCAAAGAGCAGGACGAACGTCACGATGGCGGCTCCAAGTGGATCGGCACGGGCGGGAGAAGCGGGTTTGGCCATTCGGGCGCTCGGCGTCCGGGCGTCCGGGTAGGCGGTCAGAGCAAAAACCGTAGCGCCCTGCATGTGGCCGGCGAGCGCCGCTTCCAGGGCTACCGTAATGATCGCCAGGTGGATGTGCGCCAATGGGCGGTGGCTCTGCGCAAGCTGCGCAACTTTCATCGCCAGGGACAGCAAGACGAACTCGACATCGATGGCACCATCGACGCCACCGCCCGCAACGCCGGCGACCTGGAAGTCATCACCCGCCCCCCCAGGCGACCCAACACCCGGGTCATTCTGCTGCTCGATGTGGGCGGCTCGATGGATCCTTATATCATGTTGATCGAGCAGCTCTTCTCGGCGGCTGCCTCGGCCAGCCACTTCAAAGAATTTCGCAGTTTTTTCTTCCACAACTGCGTCTATGGTAAGGTCTACAAGGATGAACACCTGCGCGAGAGCATCACTCTGCGCCAACTCTTGGGCGAGTGCGGCTCACATTACCGCTTGATCATCGTGGGTGACGCGGCCATGGCCCCGTATGAGTTGTTCCATCCCAAAGGCTCCTACTTTTTTGGAGCTGCTCAGGAGAAGACCGGTTGGGACCATATGACTCAGCTGGCCGCTCATTTCCCCAGAGCCTGCTGGCTGAACCCGGATGACCCTCGCTACTGGCAGGGCTCGGGCAGCACTCGCGACGCCCTCTCCCGGCTTTTCCCCATGTACCCGTTGACTCTGGACGGCCTGACCGAGGCCATCGCCGGACTGAACGGCACCCGCCCCGCCACCGGCAGCGCGTGAAGCTCTTCGCACCGCCCCCCGCGGCACCGCCGGTTCCGCCCGAGGAAGTGCCCGCCCAATACGAATACTGGCGCACCCGACAGCTCTACGCCACCTTTGTGGGATACGCCGTTTTCTACTTCGTGCGCAAGAACCTCAGTTGCGCTATGCCTCTGATGGAGAAGGACCTGGGCATCGGTAAAGCTCAGTTGGGCGGATTTCTTACCGCCCATGGCGTCATTTATGGTCTCTCCAAGTTCCTCAACGGGATGGCCGCCGATCGCTCGAATGCGCGCACCTTTCTGACTTTCGGCCTGGTGCTCTCGGCGCTGATGAACGTCTGGTTCGGTTTTTCCTCCGGCGTGCTCACCCTGGGCCTGGTGTGGGTGCTGAACGGCTGGTTTCAGGGAATGGGTTTTCCGCCTTGCGCGCGCGTGCTCAGCCACTGGTTTGCCCCCAACGAGCGGGGAGTCAAGTGGGGCATTTGGAACACCTCTCATCAGGTGGGTGGGTTCGTCATTCTCTGGTTGGGTGGATGGTTGGGACAGCACTACGGCTGGCGGTCCATTTTCTGGGTGCCTGCCCTGATCGCCCTGTTGGTCAGCTTCTTTGTCTACAATCGCCTGCGCGATACGCCACCGTCCTTGGGGTTGCCGGACGTGGAAGAATATACGACCGGAGCCGTGGCCACTCCGGAACAAACGGCGCAGGCCGACGAAGACTTCGCCCGGCGCCTGCGTCGCAAGGTCTTCGGGAATCCATTCGTCTGGCTGATTTGCTTCGGCAATTTCTTCGTTTACGTGGTGCGCTACGTTTTTTTTGACTGGTGGCCCACCTTTTTGCACCAGGAGCGCCACTTCGAGCTCAGCCAGGCGGGTCAGCTCACCTCTTATTTCGAAATCGCCGGACTCTTCGGCTCCTTGCTGGCGGGCTTTATCTCCGACCGTTGGCTGCGCGGGAAGCGCAATCCGGTCTGTCTGTTCTACCTGCTGTGCACGCTGGGGACGATTCTCTTTTATCGGCATATGCCGGTCTTGGGCTACTGGCAAGAAGCCGGCGCCGTGGCCGCTGTGGGTTTCTTTATCTACGGACCGCAATTTCTGGTAGGAGTGATGGTCACCGATATCGCCGGCAAAGAAGCCGCCGCCTCCGCCATCGGTCTGACCGGCTTTTTTGGCTACTTGAGCGGAGTGCTCTCCGGTTACGGCCTCGGTCGCGTGGTCGAGCTCTACGGTTGGGACGCCAGTTTCCAACTGACCATCGCCTGCACCGTGGGCGCGCTGATTTGCTTTGCACTTTGCGGAAGGAAAACCTGAATGGTCAACATCGAAGTCATAGATGAGGTGGCCTGGATTCGCCTCAACGATCCGGCCCGCCTGAACGCCATGGGTGAGGAAATGGCCGGTCATTTCGCGGCCGCCCTGGCCCAGCTGAAGTCCCAAAAGTTGCGGGTTGCTGTGCTCAGCGGCGAGGGGACGTCGTTCTCGGCCGGCGGCGACCTGGAAATGCTAAAAGCCAAGCAGACCCGCAGCTGGGCCACCAATACCGGCGATATGCTGGCTTTCTATCACACCTTCCTGAGCATCCTGGAGCTGGAGGTTCCGCTGGTGGCGGCCGTGCACGGCTGGTCGGTGGGCGCGGGCTGCTGCTTGATGGCCGCTTGCGACCTGCGACTGGCCGACCCGGGAGCCCGATTCCGAGTGCCTTTCCTGGGAATGGGACTTTTCCCTGGAATGGGCTCCACCCACTGGTTTCGCAAGCGCATGGAACCCTGGGCGGCCGAGTTTCTGCTGACAGGCGCCACCTGGGACGCCGTCACCGCCGCCCAACGTGGATTGGTGACACAGTTGTCCGAACCCGACCAGGTCATGCAACTGGCTCAGCAGCAGGTGGAGAAGATCCTGAAAAACGGGCCGGAGGTGACGCGCGACTTGCTGCGGGTATTGCGCGGAGACCCGGGTGAGTTGCGGGCGGCACTGGCCCGCGAGGCTGACCTGCAGGCGCGCAGCTATAACCGGGAAGAATTTGCCGAGAGGATTCGTCATGCTGATTCTCATCGTAGGAGATAAAGAAGAAGAACGGCGCGTGTTGCGCGAGGCCTGCCAGCGGCTGGGCCACGAGTGGCGCGAAGCACCGGACGGGGACGCGGGTTGGTTGCAATACCTCAATTGCCGTCCGCAGGTGATCCTCAGCGATTTCGTCATGCCCGGCAAGAACGGTCTGGAATTGTGTCGGTCGGTGCGCAATCAGCCCTTTGACCACTACACTTATTTTGTGTTGCTTTCCACTCTGTCCCAACGCGAGCATATTCTGGAAGGGCTGCGTTCCGGCGCCGACGATTATTTGCCCAAGCCGGTCGACGTAGAAGACCTGGAACTGCGTCTGCTAGCCGCCCAACGCGTCACCGAGTTGCATGCACGTCTGGCCGAACAGCGCCATCAATTGCAGGTCATGAGCGAGCGCCTGTTTGAGGAAAGCCGGCGCGATCCGCTGACTCAGGTGGGCAATCGCCTGCGCTACCATGACGACTCGCCCAAATTTCTGGAGTTGCCCTGCGCCGTCGCCTTATGCGACATCGACTGCTTCAAGCAATACAACGACATCTACGGCCATCTTGAGGGCGATAAGATCCTACGGCTGGTGGCTGGACAACTCGATCGATTGAGCGGGGACGCCCATGTTTATCGCTTTGGCGGCGAAGAATTCTTGCTAATTTTCCCCGGCCTGGAGGCCGATCAGGCCTTTGCCGAGTTGGAGAAACTGCGCCGCGAGATCGAAGCCCTGGACGTGGTCCACGTCGGCAACAAGCCGTTTGGCAAACTGACCGTCACTTTCGGCGTGTGCCCCCTCGACGGTTGCACCCTGGGAGACCTGGAGCGAGTTGGCAAGCAGGCGGATGAGGCTCTCTATGATGGTAAAAGAACCGGCAGGAATCGCGTGAAAATCTATCAGTCGGCCTAGCGGGACGATTTCTCCAGTTCCCGGGCGAAGGCCTGGTAATCCCTCTCGAGTGGCAGGCAGAAGAGCACGCGCAGCGGACTCCGCCGATTTTCTTCAAAAAAACGGCGGGCGGCGCCCACCAGTAACCGGGCGATAAGTTCCGGCTTGACTCCGCCGCCGCCGCTGGCCATGGAGGCGACCGCAACCACTCCCTCCGAACTGCGGCTGAGCACTTTCTGCAGGGCTTCTCCCAGCTTTTCGGGCTGGGAGCATCCCTGCGGCGACTCCAGCGCCACGATATGGTAAACTCGCTGCACTCCGCGCTCCCTGAGGCCATAGGAATTGGTGCAAACGACGCGTCCCAAGTCTCGGTCACCCGTGGAAAGTTCGCACATCAATTCCCAGTGCAGTTCGGGACCGGCCAGGGCCAGTAACGAGCTGGCCGGCCCGGCGGTCATCCGGCCATCCTGCGAGGTCCCATAGACCAGCGTGCTCGCCCCGCTGTCCTCCAGGCGCTGCTGGCTCAACTCGATGCGCAAAGCTTTCTCGGATAGAAGGGTCATCGTCAGGCGCGAGCCCGGGCCACGGCTGATTTGCAGATCGCCCAGCGAAGTGAAGAGCCGATCGCCGGAAATGCGGTAGCCGAGACGTTGACGCAAGAGGGCATCGTAGGGCCGTTCGAAGCGGATCCGTCCCACCGGTTCGGCGACCACCAGGTCGCCCTTTTCGTCAGGAATCCACTCCATCTGGGACACACCGGCCGTCAGCAGGGGCTCGAAGAAGCCTTGCTCCAACTCTCCGGCCAGCAGCCAATTCGGAGCGGTAGGCGGCCACAATTGCAACAGGACGTTTTCATCCACGGTCAGGCCGGCCACGTCCAGGCAATCGGCGATGGCTCGCGACCAGCGGGCCAGCAGCCGGACGGAGTCATCCCAGCCGTCATCCACCAGCAGGTCCTGCAGTGCATCGACTTTGGCGATATTCTGGAGCAACCAGTCGCGACCGGCCTGGTCGTGTGCCAGCACCGCCATCAGGCTCACCCGCGTTTTGGCGCTTAAAGAATAGACGCCGGCCGGACCGTGCAGCACGTGCACTTCCGCACCACTCAGTTCCGCCCTGGCGAGCTCGGGCCGCACGGTGCAGCCGTGCAACAGACGCTGGCGGGCTCGTTCTCCAAAGCGCTCGTCCAACATCCACAAAGTGATGGCCATTTGCGGCGCCACCCAGCTGCCTCGGTCCAAAGCCTCCCAGAGCAGGTCTAGCAAGCCGGGGGAGGAGCGACCCTGCAGGGCCGCGCAGGCCACCAGCGCCGCCCGCCAGCCCTCGCTCAGGAGGACTCGGATCTCGGCCTCCAGGTCGGGACTGGAGCGAGCGGACCCCATCAGCCTTTCCACCACTCCGGCGCTGCCCGTATCCAGGTTCAGCAGAGCCAGGTAGTCCAGGCCGTGGAAAACCCACTCGAAGTGTGGAGTCAAAGGAGCTCTAAGAACTCGTCGCTGCTCCACACGTGTCCGCCGCACACGCTACGGGAGGCGAAGAGGGAGGCGCGGTGACTGATTTCCTGGTAGTCCGCCTGGCAATCTTCCAGATGCACGATGCCAAAACCCCGGTCGGACGCGTCTCGTGCCGTTGTCTCCACGCACTGACTGGTGGCCAGCCCGGTCATCACCAGCCGCTCCAATTGGAGACTCCGAAGCAGACTCTCGATCGAACTCGAGGTGAAACCGCTGTAGGTGGTCTTGTCCAGAACGTGATCGCCCGGTTGCGGAGCCACCTCGGGAAGCACGTCGGCCAGGGGGTCGCCGCTCAGCGGATAAAGCGCCGGGAAGCCCGCCTGCAGGGCCTCGTGGTAGCACTTGAGAAAATGCCGGTGCAGGTCGCTGCGGTCTTCGCGGGTGCCACACAACCGCAGGTAGATAATCGGGCGGCCCAATTCGCGGGTGCGCGCCACCACCCGGCACAAACGGGGTACGACCAGTTCGTGGCAGCGTTGGCTGATGTATTGCGAAGCGCCCGGGTGGACCGACTCAAAGAAGCTGACAAAACTGGCCTTCGGATCCACGTAGTAACGTTGTAGATCGACCACTACCAGGCCCCATTCCCCCAGTTCCACGTTAACGGCCCCGTCCCGATTTGGGAAGCTCGTAGATCAGGATCTCGTGCAGTTGATCATCTTTGAGAATGAAGTTGGCGCCGGGCACGCGCCAGCCGGCATTGTCGACGCCCTCAGACAAACCCGGGCGCCCGTCTGGATAGAGGTCCTTAACCGTATCGGCGGGATCGCCCAGCTTGACCTTGCGGTCGGTTTGAGCGCGAATGCCGCGCACCCGCACACTCACGATGGCGCGTGGATTCATGCCGTTGTGCAAAACTACTTCAATCATGCGGTCGGGGCGTTGGCCGGCCACGGCCCAGCGCAGCAGACCGGAGTTGGGCGCCCGGGTTGGTTTGGTGTTCACCGCCGGAGGTCCCAGTAGTTCGAAAGCCTCGGGAGGGACCGGTTTCCCAACTTCAAACGGCCCCACTTTCTGGCCGGGGACGGCGGTCAGCTTGCGAAAGCGCCAGCGCTGCGATTCCTTGGACTCGACCAGGAACTCTTCGACTTTGCCGGCCCTGGTGCGGATGGTCAGTCCGGGAAGGCAGAACTCGGGATTGCGGCTGAAGGGATTGATATCTTGTTGCGCATCCGGATACTTCTTCAGGATCGAGCTGGCCGGGCCGTCCAGGTAAATGCCCTCTTTGGTGGCGGCACGAATGCCCTTCACCTGGATCGCGTAGACGTTCTCCGGCTTGACTCCGTCGTTGAGGCGCAGCAAGAAGCCTTTGCGCAGATCGCGAGAATCTCCCGAGCCAAAAACCATGGTTCCGCTGCCTGCTTCGGAGGTCGCTTCTTCCTGTTGCGAGGCCTTGCCCAGATACTTCAGAGTGGCCTTGCCCAGCGGCTGTCCCAGGAAGACAGGGCCGGCGCTGCTGCCGGCCTTCACTTCCACTTTGGATTTGCGCCACAGTTGGGCACCGACCGGCATCGCCAGAGTGGCGGCTACGGCCCCAAACACCAGGAACTTCTTCATCCGCCTCGCTTTCGCAGAGGGGCGGAGCTCACCCTCCCGCTATTCGATGACGGGAAGCATCATTCGCTTTTGCTTTACTTTCAGCAGCTCCATTGCTTCCGGCAGAAGCCGTCCCGCCCAGGACCGGCAGCCAATGACGCCGGGGTGAAAGCCATCCGAGCTGAAGGTGTCCAGCGTGTGGCTGGTGCGGAGCCGGTGGACTCGCCAGGGAGCGGGCATCCCCAGGGCTGCTTCCTCCAATTGGCTCACGCGCCAGGCCAGAAAACCGCTGAGCGGGTAAGGAAAACACGGGAACTCTCGCAGGTTAGGCAGGCCAGCCAGCAGCCATGGGGCGCCGCTGCCGCGTTCGCACAGTCGGCGCAGGTTATCGACATAGGCCTGAGGGGTTCGCAGTTGGAGCGCATCATTCACGCCGGCGGAGACCACATAGAGATCTGCCTCCGGCAGCCGGGGCGGCGCCTGTTGCAGAAGTTCGGCGCTGCTGGCTCCGTTGCTCGCCAGGTTGTGCCATTCCACGGTGCGCCCCGTTTTTTCCGCCAGGGCGGAGACCAGTTGGGCGGGCAAAATTCCCTGTGGGTCCTGATGGCCTATGCCGGCCATGATGCTGTCGCCCATGAACACCAGACGTAAGGAAGGTCCATTTCCTTCGAGCATGCCATGCGGCTGAAAGCACTCTGGTAGTTGCGGCACGCGTTGGCGCACCTGGCGACCTTGCCAGTACAGCCAGGGGCCGGCGGTAGCCAGAGTCAGTGCCAGTTTTGCTCGATCCCAGGGCGGCATGCGGCTGCCTTTTACAACCGCCGTTCAGGCCCTTGTCACCGTCTCTAATCTTCCTCAGGCTTCACTTCGATGCCCTCTTCTGCCAGGCGTTCGACCAGGCTGTCGAAAACTTCCGGGGACAGGGAATAGGCGTTGAACGCCTCGCGAATGTCTTGCAGAGTGACTGTGCCTTCCTGGCTCCCTCTGGCGATCAGTTCCTCCAAGGGGTCGACTTCCTCCACAGGCTCCGTGGACTTCTCCAAGGCTTCGCGCGGCGGCGCAGGTTCCGGGCGGAAATCTTCGTCCAGGATGGGCCGGGCCAGCCCTCTGACCCAAACCCCGTGGCCGCTGTTCTCTCGGCAGTCATTTTTCAGGGCGGCTCCCCGGGCCTGGTCCTGAAAGACGATTCCGTCGGTGTTCTGGTGGCAGCGGTTAAAGGTCACCAGCATGTCGCTGGCGCCGGCCAGCACAATCCCTTGAAAATTGCCCAGCGCTTCGCACTGGCTGATGCGACCACGCGTCTTGTTCTTGATGTGCAGGCCGCTGCCCGCGGCGTGGTGAGTGAAACGACAGCGACTCGCCTGGAAGCGACCGCCTTGGACCTTGACGCCGCACTCGGCCACGGAAAGGCGATCCAGGCTGCGCATTCCCTGGCCCTTGAGTACGAGACCGAACCCCAGTCCCTCCCCGACGATCCAGCTGGCATCGCGATTCACACCCTGCAGGCGAAGGGCCTTGTGGATGACCACCTGCTTGCTCAGACGCACGACACCCTCGATATGGATCGTGCCGCCGCTCTCCAACCTGTCGATAGCCCGGGTCAAGTCCGCGTCGGTCAGCTCCCCGCTAAGGGTCACCTGCTCCAGTTTCTTGGTCATGCGGTCTCTTTCCAGCCCTGGAGCAAGAATCTTGGTGGAGTCCTCAGCCGTCTGTAGAAGCTTAGAGGATGTCCCTGCCGGTATTAGCCCTGGATGAGCACGTGGAGCAGCTGTTGCACTTCGCCGGTTCCTTCTAAGAAATTTCAGGGCGAGGTCCTAGTGTTGGGTTGCAAGGGTTGATTGGCCCATCAGAAGGAGAGCAAAACAGTGCAAATTCAAGGATTTCAAGGACCTTCCAGGGTGGCCAAAGGTGGTCACAGCCGCTCGGGTGGCGAAATGTCGACCTGCACCAGTTTGAACACGCTGGCTCACGAGCTCAAAGGGCTCGACGAGAAGGAGCTCTTGGCCACCTCCGGTGTCGAATACATGGGCTTTGGAGCCAATAAGCAATACAGCGGCTTCGTGCTGATCGAGGACGACAACGCCAAGCCCCGTTGCACCCACGACCTGCTGCCTATGAACAATGGCGCCCTGAAGAACATGGTCGGCGGCTTGCTCAAGCACTACGGCGAGGCGGCTCGCAAAAAGGAACTGGCCTTTATCACCGACGGCGTGCCCAGCCCTGGCTATACGCAGGTAACTCTCTCCGGCACCGGACTCGGCCTCTACTTTGAGACCTCCACGGGCAACCCCATGGGCAAACTGACCGGCTCGCTCTAAATTGCCCCCAGCCAGGCGGTCGGTCGCTCGCCAGCACAATCATACGGGCGCTATCGCCATGCGGGCACTCGCTCCAAAAGAGATCTCCTGTGCAGAGGAGCAAATGCTCGTCCCGGGAGGAGATCCGAGGCCGGTCACCCCGAAATCAGTTCCTGGGCCAGAGAGCGACAGCGGGCCGGGTCCTGGCTGAATCCC
Source organism: Vulcanimicrobiota bacterium (assembly GCA_022842865.1). Lineage (GTDB taxonomy): Bacteria > Vulcanimicrobiota > Xenobia > Xenobiales > JADMJV01 > JADMJV01. The sequence continues at coordinate 18,001 of JALHOV010000085.1, forward strand.
CGGTCCAGAGCCCACAACCAGTATTCCAGCACGCGGAACAGGCTCCACTCCCGGGCCAAACCCCGGTCCAGTTGCGCCTGAGCCACCACCTGCTCCAATCGCTGTAGCGCCGGGCCTTCCTTGGAGCGGTTCCAGAGTAGGGGAGCCACTGCGAACTCCGGGTCACCGCGCAGCGGCTTGGGGTCGATGACCAGCCATTGCTCGCGCGTCCCGGCCAGCACGTTCTCGTAGTGCAGGTCCTGGTTCACCAGCAAGTCCTGGCGGACTTCAGGGCATCGTATCCACTCGCGGGGAAAAGGCCGAAATCGATCCCAGCGGGAACGGGCCAGCCGCTCCAAGCGCGCACTGTATTCCCTGAGGTCCAGGAACCGGTCGGGTGCCGGGACCGCCAGCCGGCGCAGCAATCTCGCCGCCACGGAAACGGCCTCTACCAATTCCAGCGACCCGAGGGTGCGCGACGCCTCGAGACGCTCCAAGAGCAAGACTCCCGGCGCCGACTCCAGCAGACGCACCGTCCCCCGGCCGTCCCAAAGCCGCAGAGCCGAGGCTTCGTCACGTGTCTCGTCGTCCACACGGGTCAGTTTCAGAACCACCGCTACCCCATGTCGAATCATCGGGAAGGCCAGGCCAAGGTAGCCGTGCCAGGGTGGGCCTTCCGCTTGCAAACCCCAGAGTCGACTATAGTGCGCCAACTGCTCGGGCACAGAAGCCAGCCAGGCTTCGCATCTCTCGCGTATCACGCCATCTACAAAGGCCTGCGGGAATTCCATACAAACGAGTTCGGCGTTCTATTCCTAGAACCACCTTTGTGATCAAAGTGGGCTGGCAGGCTAATTCTTCGCGTAAGCAATATGCCCGTGCTTAATCAAGGCTACGAATACCACCCCGCCTACCGTGTTTCCCAGGGCAGAAAAGAGCAGAAAGTGCAGATATTGCGCCCAGCTGATGTCTTGACCTGCGAAGATGGCCGCCAGCACGTCCACCGAACCGGCGATACAGTGGTGAAAATGGCACAGCCCGATACTTCCCGTGACGAGAAAGATCATCACGATCTGGCTGGTGGTCTCTTTGCAGGCGGCGATCAGCCAGCCCAGCATGCCCATCATCCAGCCGGCGAAAATGGCGCTTGAGAACAGCACGGCCGTCCCCGGCTCGACCATCCGTTTGGCCATTTCGCCCAGCACGGCCGGGGTGAAGATCCCCAGCGCTGGACCGATTCGGGCGACGGCCCAGGCGAAAGCCGTAGCTCCCACCAGATTCGCGCAAAAGACGGTTACCCAGAGGCGGGCCAGGGTGGCCAGCTTCTGCTGACCGCTGAGCACCGGCAGAATGTCCATGGCGGTGTGTTCGGTGAAGAGTTCCGAGCGGCCCAAAATGACAAACAGAAAGCCGATGGAATAGCCCAGTGCCAGGGCGACTTCGCGCACTGGCTCGGAAGAGTCCGCCAGCAAATGGGCCAGTACGGCCATCACAAGCACCGAAAACCCGACATCCAGGCCCGCTGAGAGTCCGGACAAAGCTAAAGCCAGCACTGGCCTTTCGAGCTCAGCGCTGGCTTCTTCGCGTTGTAACGCCAGGATTTCTGGCGCCGTTTTTTTGGCCTGCTTGTCTTCCATAGACCCTGAAGTCTAGCAGAGGCCGGCCTGCCGACTTTAGTATAGAATTCCTTTACATCTCGTTGCCCTTTTCCCACCACGGCCGCTTGCCGGGGAACTCGAACGGTTTCGCGGGCAATTTCCAGTTTTTGGTGGGAAGCCTGAGGGTCTGTCCAACGGCGACCTGATTGGGATCCT
>JALHOV010000086.1:0-12663 GCA_022842865.1 Vulcanimicrobiota bacterium
GCGTTTGGTCGAAGCGGCCTTTCCGGGTGCCCGGCTGGAGTTGGAAGTAATCGACGATGGCCGTATCGGTCTGAAGATCCGACAGCATGGGATGCTCCGGGCGCTGCGGCAGAGTGAGCTTTCGGACGGAACTCTGCGATTTCTGATCTGGCTGGCGGCGTTGCTAACCCCCCGCCCGCCCGGGCTGATGGTGCTGAACGAGCCCGAGACCAGCCTCCATCCCCAGTTGCTCCCGGTGCTGGCTGACCTGATCCTCACCGCCAGCCAGCAGACGCAGGTTTGGGTGGTGACCCATTCCGAGGCGCTGCTGGCCTCATTGCAGGCGGCCGACAATAGCTGCACCTTATCACTGGTGAAGGAGCTAGGGGAAACCCTGGTGTCGGGTCAGACCGCCCTGAGCAAACCATCTTGGAAATGGCCAGCACGCTAGCGTAGCAAAAAGTTAACATTTTCGGCGGCTCGATTTACGGTTGGCAGATGGGGGTCTGGTAGGGTGGGGGTGCGATGAAGATGGAAACGATGCGAAACCTGATGGGGGAGCCGACAGCGGCTCCAAGTTCCGCCGCTAAGTCGGCCTTGTTGCCGCCTCTGGCCGCTTTCGCGCTGGGGCCGGTGGTGCGGGCCGAGCAGGCGCCGATGCCCAAAGATATGGCGCAGAAGAAGGCGGGCGAGGCTTACGCGACCCTGATGGCCGGGATGGCTTTTCGGGCTCAGTTTCAAGGCCGCTAGTCCGTTCCGTCGAAGCGGCGGGCATGGATGAGAATGATTTCCCTGGCCCGCAGCAACTGGGCGAGATGGTGACAGACACCAAGATGGTGCAGGTCGCCAACCTGATTTTGTCCCAGGCGGTCAGCGACCGAGCGACAGCCATTCATTTGGAGACCTATGACGATTCCATGCGCGTATCGGACATTTCGTGCCACAGGTCAATCTCTGCGTTGAACAAGGTTCCCTCCCTGACGAAATCGACCCTTCGGGGGGAACCCTGAGCGACCCCCTGCGGGTTCCCCAGGGAGTACCTGGCTGCGAAACGAAGGGGCCAGCGTGGAGGATCTGCAGCCGGTGGAAGGCCTCGATAGCAGCGAAGCACTGGCCCGCCTGGGCGGCAACCGATCGCTTTACCTCAAGCTGCTCCATCAGTTTCTCGAGCAGGAGAGCGTTCCGTCTCGTATCCAGGTTCATCTGACTCGGGGCGACCGCCTGGACGCCGAGCGGATGGCCCACACCCTCAAGGGAGTGGCCGGGACCCTGGGCGTGGGGGCCCTTCGGAAGGCCGCCGCGGAACTGGAACAAGCGATTCGCCTCGAGGATCCTCGCGTTCCGGAGCAACTGGCCGTTGTGCAGACCAGCCTGTCGGATCTGATCGCTCGTCTGCGCCCGGCCCTTCCCCCCCTGCCAGGTCATCCCGCTCAAGGGGTAGAGCCGGGTCAGCGGGAGGAAGTGCTGGCGAGAATGGATGACCTCTTGAGCTCCTACGACTCCGACGCTCAGGAGCTCTTCGAGACCCATCGCGCACTTTTCCAAGTGGTTCTCACCGCTGAAGATTTCGCGGCCTTTCAGGCTCATCTCAGTCAGTTTGCTTTAGACGAAGCTCAGCAGGTCTTGCGCCAGGCGGTCATGTCGTGAGCGGCCGCATCCTCATCGTCGAAGACGCGCCCGCCAACATCCAGACTCTGGTCGCCATTCTCAAGGAAAAAGGCTATGAAATCAGCGTTGCCAGCAATGGACGTCAGGCCTTGAAAGTGCTGGGTTCGGTGCGCGCGGACTTGATTTTGCTCGATATTATGATGCCGGAAATGGACGGTTTCGAGACCTGTATCCAGATCAAAGCCTCACCCGAATGGCGAGATATTCCCGTCATATTCCTGACCGCCAAGACGGAAACCAGCGATATTGTTCGAGGATTTGAGCTGGGCGCCGTGGACTACGTGGCCAAGCCGTTTCATGCCCACGAACTTCTGGCGCGTGTCGATACTCATTTGAAAATGGACCGGTTGCGCCGAGAGAACGAGCGGCTGGTGCGGGACGAAGCGGAATTGGCCCGGCATCGCTCGGTGGCCGAAATGGTGGCCGGAGTGGCCCACGAAATCAATACTCCGTTGGGAATCATTAATACCGCCACCAGCATACTGAGTCGTTGGGTTGCTTCGCCGGATTTGAACGAAGTGCAGGATTTGACGGACGCCATCCATCTGATCACTCGCAATGTCAGCCGCGCTCACAAACTGGTGCAAGACTTCAAGCGGGTTTCTGTCCATCAGATTACCGATGTGCTGGAGCCGGCCGAGCTGGTCGAGGTCGTGCAGGAAACCACCCGTTTGTTCCGCTTGACAGCGCGCGCTATCGAGGTGGAGATCCTTGACCAGTTGCCGGAGGGGCAGGGGGAGTGGCTGGGCTATCCCGGTTCCCTTGCTCAGGTGCTGCTGAATCTGCTCAGCAACGTGCAACGCTACGCCTATCCCGAGACGACCGGGGGCAAGGTGGAGATCACTGTGGCTCTAGAACAGGGGGAACAGTACAAACTGTCGGTGCGTGATTTCGGCCAGGGGATTGCGCCCCACCATCTGGCGCGCATTTTCGAGCCCTTTTTCACCACCGGTCGGTCCAAGGGCGGTAGCGGTCTGGGCCTGTCGATTGTTCATACTTTGGTGATCGCCCATATGCAAGGCTCCCTCACCGCCGACTCCGAGCCGGGTGGTGGGACGACCGTTACGCTCCGGCTGCCCCGGGAGGTGAGAGGAAGATCTGGCTAGTTTCGCGCAGATTTGGTCAAGAACCAGGAGGCTCAACTTATGCATCTTTCCGAATTCCACGTCCTTCTTGTCGACGATGAACCGGATGTTCACGCCGTGTCGCGCCTGGCATTGCGCAACTTCCTGATCTACGGTCTGCCTGTGCGCCTGCACTCGGCTATGAGCAAGGCGGAAGCGATCGAGGTGCTCAACAGCCTGACTCTTGGGCGCCCTGACATCAACATGGCCGCGGTTGCGCTGATCGACGTGGTGATGGAGACCGACCACGCCGGACTCGAACTCTGCGACTACATTCGCGAAGAGATGAAAAACCGCCAGCTGCAGATCTACCTGCGCACTGGCCAGCCCGGGATCGCGCCGGAAAGAACGGTGCTCGACAAATACGACATTCAGGGCTATATCGCCAAGGCTGAGGAAACCGAGACCAAGCTCTACACGGTCATCAAAGCTGGAATACGCAACTCCAGCTTTACCGGCCTTTCCCACTCACTCCAAGACCTGGTCCACTACCTGATCCCGTCGGCCTCTTCGCGGGATCAAATTGCCGATGCCCTGCGTGAGTGGCAGCGCCGGGCTCGTCTCGACGCCAAGGGCGAAAAGGCGAAAACCATTGGTTCTTCCCTATGTTACACCGTGGAAGATCGTTTCGTGGTTGGCCTCGTAGACTGGCAAGACCAGTCCGCCGCCCACGAACGCCGAGACGAACTGCTTTCTAGGCCAGCCAAGAGCCTCAATGACGATGGCGATTGTTACCATATCGACGGGCGGGACCTGCTTATTCAAATCGCTCCCACCTCGACCAACGCCGCCGTTCATTACATGCTGCGCGGCACTGCTCCCTCACCGGACTGGGAAGTCTACCTCTACCACCGCTACCTACGCTCGTTTTCCGCCCTTTGGAAACAAGCAAAATAGCCTGCCCTCAGGGGCTTCCAGGCAGGGGAGGCTCGCTGCTGCGCTGGTAGACCGGTTTGTCTAACCCGCACAGGAGGCGATAAATCAACTCATTTTTCCGCTTTTCGGCCAGCGCCAGCGGAAAAGTGTGCTCACCGTCCCCCCAGGTGGCCAGCTGAGGGTTGGCTCCGTGCTTCAACAATACGCGCACGCCATCTACCTGATCCTTCGACACGCATTGAATCAGCAAACCCCACCACTCGCCCCAGGAATCCTTGAACAGGCTATTGTCGTTGATTGCCGAGGAATCTGCCTCCAGCAATCGATCCAGCAGATCCCAGTTTTTCTGAATGACTGCCTGTTTCAGATGATCTCGGGTGATCTGGGGGGTCTGGGCGGAAAGTGCGCCGGTCAGCGCCAGCAGCCAGAGGCAAAGCAGCAATTTTTTCCATAAAACACCGAAGTCCATGGCTTACGCTTAGCTCGGGGGCGTGAAACTTCCTTGAAGACGGGTTCCAGGTCCGAGGGCTGGGGCTCCCGAACTCTGGTGAATGAAATTTCGGATTCTGCTTTTGTTCTTGCTCTTGCTGCAGTCGGCGTGGCCGCAGGGGCGTCTGGACTGGGGGAGCCCCTTCGCCGTGGACGGACTGAGGCTCGGATTTACCCGGCAGCAGGTTTTTAAGTCGCTCGGGGCACCTCGGGAAACCACCAGAGGGCAGCTGGAGGTCTGGAAATACAAGGAGCTGGAGGTCACCTTTCGGGGCAATGACGTGTGCAGGTTGTATGGCTCAGCCCTACAACAGAACAACCAGACTCTGGTGCGCGCGGGTGAGTTGGCTGGGGTGGTGCGAGGGCGTTTCGGGGAGCCCGAGAGCAACGAGGCCAACGGGGTGCCGAGCCACCCCGAGGTAGACTTGATGATGTATCAGAATGAAACGACCACTATCGGGGTGTTCTCGCGAACGGGTCGTGTTTCCATGGTCGGTCTGAGTCGCCGCAGCTGATGGCCTCAGGCCAAAGTTGGGGCGCCGCGCGGGCCGACCGGTTGCTGGTCGGCGCCCCCGACCAGCAAGAGAAGCTTACCGGACTGAAGTGCGTTTTCCATGTCTTCCACGGACGGGGCCGGCACGCCTAACGCCTGCATGGCCTGACCCATAGCGCTGAGTCCCTCCTGAGGAGATTCCAGCACGCGCGCCATCACCGTCGTGGCCGGGCCGACGACCACCAGCGTTCCGACCCCGCCGAGGCCAAACAGCCCGGAGTGGGTGGCTCTGCCCAGACGAGCGGTCCACGCCTCGCGGATCTGGTTCCACGCGTGCAACCGGGTGCCCAGCGTGTATTTAGAACCGCTGCCTACCTCGGGCAAGGGCTCAATGCGCAGAATCGAAACCAGACTCAGGTCTTGTTTTTCCTGGACCCATTTCTCAAGAATCTTCTCAAGATTCTCCTGGCTGTCCATAACGGTTTCCAGGCTGTGAATTTCGCTCATAGTTCCTCCCACGGCGGGTCGCCTCCGCGTCATCGTGGAGAACCGTGGGTCCTGGATTCTCGGGGGAGAATCCGGGCGACGGAAAACGCAGATCCAGGATAGAGACCTCTCTGTGGGAGTTGCCGATCGGAGCCAACAAACCTGCACGTTCAGAGGCAGGCCTCTGAGCACAAGTCCGGAAAGTAACCAAATACGGCTCACGGGCCGGAGAGGACGTGACCGAACATGTGGGCTCTGCTGAAGCGAACGCTGTTTCCCTGGAGTGCCGATCGATCGAAAGATCGCCGGGGCGAGCGGCGTCATCTGGTAACTTATCAGGGCAAGCTGACCCTGCAGGGTGAAGCGGTCACGGTCGCTTTGGAAGACGCAACCGTGGGAGGGACGCGCCTGCGTTCGCAGCGTAAACTGACAGTTGGACAAGTCGTCCTGGTGACGTTTCCCAGCGGTGCTCGCGAGGCCGTCTGCCGCTGGAGTCGCCAGGACGGCTCCGACTGGGTATCGGGCTTGCAGTTCGCCCGTGAGATGAGTAATGAGGAGTCTGTCTGAATATGCCTGAAGTGACCCTGTCCATAAACCGTAAGACGGGTAAATATGAAGGGCGCGGTGCTGTGCCTTTCACCAATCAGCCGGCCGTGCGCGAGCGCATCCTCTCGGACGTCGCCCGCCCGGACCAGGAGTTGCCCTTGGGCGACGCGCTCTACCGCCGCTTCACCGTGCATTTCGTCAGCGGCCACCGTTACGTGTTGGACCTGGGTAGAACTTACCTGGAGCACCACGGAGTCGATATTCAGGACACGGCTGCCAGCCTGAAGTTCTTAGAGGCGCGCTTCGCCAACGCCGAAGTTTTTCGGCGCTCTATCCGTGATTTTTCCAAGCAACTGCCGGTCGTTTACGAGTTTGCCACGGTCGACACTTCCGGTGCTCCAACGCTCAGGGGTCACGTTGCCCCGGCCAAACGCGAGAGTGCCTGGGAGACTCGAATCATTCCTCAGGGCGTGATCTAAAGCTAACTAAGCCAGGTATATGGATTCCAAGGTGGCCCAGAACGGCGAGAGTTTAGAGGAGCGGAAGCACAGGCTCGAACTCGATATTTTGTCATTATGTCGGGCCTGCGCCGTAGCTCCCCAGGCCACAATTTAACGGAACTGTTTCAACGCAGAAAGGCCGTGGCCGGCGAGATCAACCGATTGGGTATCGAAGCCAGGTAAAGGCTGGACATTCTAGTCAGCAGGCTCGTCAATGACCGGCCCAGGAAATTCGTATTCTTGGCCTTCAAGCACGATGGTCAGGGTAGTTCTGGCTTCCCGGTCGCGATGGAAGAAACGGTCATCCACAATTTTGAGGGGAAACTGCACGCCCGTCTGGCCGGCCGGGACCTTTACAGTGATGGGCAGCTCGAGGTTGAAAGTGGGCTCCAGCACCAGGTTCACTCCGCCGGCGGGAGCCGGAGCGTTCAGGGTCACCTGGCCCGACAGCTTGTCCCCATCCTTTCCCTGCGGTTGGTTCCATTGCAGCGAAACGACCTTCAAGGGATCGGCAGCGGCCGCCAGAGATAACATCAGAAAAAGAAGTAATTTTCGCACGGACCGCGGGTTCGTGGGCCAGATCCGGAAGGCCTTCCGCCCGTCCTACAGCCCGTGAAGCCTGGCCCAGCCCAGGTCTAGCCGATACTCGGAATCCGGGTCGAGGCGGACTGCCCGGGCCAGGTCCAACAGCGCGGCGCTCTTTCGTCTCTGGCGCATTCGGAGCAAGCCGCGTAAACCAAAGGCCTCCGCCAGGCCGGGTTTGAGCTGGATTGCTTTGTCAAGGTCCTGGGATGAGCGAGCAAGCTTGCCCAGCGAGCCATAGGCGCGGGCTCGGAAAATGTAGGCATGAGTCGCTTCCGGATTCAGGTCCACCGTGCGGCTCAGGTCTCGAATGGCGCGGACGGGGTGATTCATTCGATAGAGCAGGCGGCCGCGTTGAAAATAGAAATTTCCGTTTTGTTCGGGTTCCAGTTCCAACACCCGGTTGTAGTCATTCAAGGCGGCCGTCTGGGCGCCCGGACCATTGACCACGTTGGACAGCACCCATCCTCGCGCCCGGTAGCCTCGTGCGTCCTCTGGTTGGTTTTTCACCTGGCGATTGAGCGCGCGCAGAAACAACTCGAGGCCGGTTTGCACTTTAACGCCTGGCGGAGATGGCTTTGTCGAGGTGATCGGGTAACTCATCCAGGCTGAGATGGGTCCAGTCCCTGTCGATCTGCATTTCGACCTTGGCAAGGATCTGATCATCCAGTTCGGCACGAAGGTCAACCAGGGTTTTGGGCGCTGCCACCAGGATGAGGCGGTCCAGGTCTGGGATGCGTTGCTTCAGATCCTCAGCAACTCGGCCGACGAAAAGGGACCCGGCTTCTTGGGCTCCGGCCTGACCGTCGCTCTGACCGCGCCAGCTGTGCAAATCCATCAGGTGGCCTCGCTGGTCCTGGCTTAGCAGGCGGGCCCGGCTGCCGTCGGCGATCAGAATCAAGTTGTTCGAAGTCATAGGGTAATCTCCTCAAAATAATGGCGCAACAAGGATTATCTTAGACGCCGCCCCAACTGGAGATGCAGTACATTCTTCCCGCGGTGCCTGCGGTCTTCCATCCGATCACTGAAAAAGGACGCCGCCAGTTCAACCAGAATGGTGCTCGATGGCCAAGAAAATCAAGACCGTGCCCATCCAGCCCATCGCTCCCTACCGAACTGGAGCCCGTTATATGGTGTTCCCCGCCGACCTGCAGGCGGACTTCTCCGTCTGCCAGGCGCTGGTCGAAAGTTTGGAGTTCAATGGCGCCTGGTTATCCGTACGTGACGCCTCACCGCCCTTTCCCGGCTGTGAGGAGGTCTCGCTGGTCGAGTTTCAGGCGAACTCCGTGGTGACCCATCGAACCCGCATTTTGCGCCGCGAGAGTTCACGGGTCTGGGTCGATTGTCCGTCGCTGAGCGGGCTTTCCAAGAGCGAGCTGCTGCCGATGGGTGCTCGCCAGGACTTTCGAGTAGCGGCTCAACTCCCGGTGGTCATCGTCTTGAAAGGGGAGGAATTTGCCCGGGCTCTGCCTCGCTCGGGCAGCCTGCGTGACCTTAGCCGCGGCGGCCTGGGCCTTAAAGTGCCGGTAGAAGACATCTACGCCAAAGGACAGCCCATCGAAGTTCAGGTGGTCAGCTTTGCGTACGCCGTCAGCGTCGAGAGCACGGTGGAGCGGGTCTGGGTGGAAGGCGATGATAAGTTCTTAGCGCTGAAATTTCCTGACGAGTTGACGCCGGACCAGCGCGAACGGATCTCGTCTTTTGTGCTGCATGTCCAACGCAAGGCCAGCCTCGAGAGCACCCTTCCGGTGCTGTGGGAAGAGTCGGGCAGCTAGGTCTCTCACCGGTCACGAAAGGAAGGAGCCGCTCGCGGTTGGTGAAAGCCGCCGCCATGAAACGTTGCCTGGCGGTCTTTCTCTTGCTCAGTTTGCCCTTGTTGGCTCAGCCGTTGCCCACCCCCACCACCGTCGAGAGCCCGACTGCTACGGCAACACCAGTAGTTTCTGCTACGCCAACCTCTACGCCTTCGGCTGAGCCATTGGCTCTCTCCGATATCGCCAACCAGCTCGAGGAGGCGAAGACCCTGTTGGCCGAGATGCAGGTGCGACTGCACGGTTCGGATACGGAGAGTCAGTTGTTTCAGCGCGGGGACCCGCTTGGGCCCGACGTGGAGCGCGAGATGAACAACACGCTCAAGGCGCTGAGCAAGAATCCCAGCATGCCGGAATTGCGCGACCTGGAATCGGTATGGGAGGCACATCAGTCTGATCTACAGGGTGTCAACGACCGACTGCTGGCCTTGGACGCCCAACGGGCCGCCGAGCAAACCGTGCTGGAGGAGCAGTCCAGCACTTGGGCGGCGACAGCTGCTCAGCAGCCGGCTGAAATTCCGGCCGAGTTGCAGCGAAGCATTGCCCAGGTGCGCGCACTGATCCGCGAGCTGCAGAAAAAACAATTCGACGCTCGCGGTCGCATTTTACTGTCGCTAGCACAGATGGCGCGCTCCCAGACGCGGGTCAAGACGATGCTATCCACTGTGCGCCAGGCGCGCGAGTCCAAGGTGCAACGGGTGCTGGTGCGAGATGGGCTGCCTATCTGGCGATTAAGACCTGGAGACTTGTTCACCACCAATTGGGTCCAGCCGCTGCTGGTCTCGCTGGCGAGCGACAAGGATGACTTCTTTGTTTTCATCGCCGCCAATTCCGAGCGTTTCTTTCTTCACTTTCTTTGCTTTCTGCTGTTGTTGGCCGGATTGCGTTGGGCGCGGGTCAAGGTGACCGCCTGGGCGGTGCACGAGCCGGTCCTATCGCGTGCCGTAAGTGTCCTGTCCACACCCGTTTCCACCGCCCTGTTGCTAACTGTCTTCCTGACTCCCCTGTTTTACACCCGGGCGCCGTTGCTGGTGGTGGTCGGGCTGGCGGCCCTGGCCCTGGTTCCCGCGACGCAGGTTTTGCGGCGCTTGCTGGAGCCTTCGCTGTATCCTTTGTTGAACGCCCTGATCATACTCTTTTGCTGCGACCAGATCCGCCAGCTCAGTATCTCCCAGCTACCTTTTTCCCGCCTTCTTTTCATATTGGAAATGGCCGGAGGGCTGGTGTTTCTGGCCTGGCTGCGCAGCCAGAGCCGAATGGTCGGCTACCAGCGACTGCGGGCCGCCTGCTACCTGATGGCCTGGATCTTTTTGGTGGCTTTGTTGGGCAATTTGCTGGGCTACCTGGAGCTCAGCTACTGGCTGGGCGACGGCGCCATCGTCAGCGCTTATTTGGGCGTGTTTCTATTTGCCAGTCTGGAAGTGGCCAGCGGCCTGACTCTTTTCACCTTACGCGTACCTCCTCTCTCTCTGCTGGCCACGGTGCGCGAGAATCGCCACCAGTTTCGTTCCACCCTGTTGTATCTGGTGCGTCTGGCAGCGGTGGTGGTCTGGATGGTGCTGACCCTCGATTCCATGGCGATTCTTGCGCCGGTCTCCGCTGCGGTCACGGGTCTGATGAAAGCGCGTATCACGTTGGGCGCTCTCAGCTTCAGTCTGGGGGGACTGCTGGCGGCCGGGCTGGTGCTCTGGCTGACCGGTCGTATTTCCCGCCTATCTCAGCATTTGCTGGAACTGGATGTCTTTCCGCGTTTCCAACTGGAGCGTGGAGTCGACTACACCCTGTCCACCCTCATGCGTTATCTGATTTTGCTGCTGGGCTTTCTTTTCGGGTTGGCCGCCATCGGCGTGGACACCACCAAGTTCACCATCGTGGCTGGCGCGCTCGGCGTGGGCATCGGCTTTGGCTTGCAGAACATCGTCAACAACTTTGTTTCCGGCCTGATTCTTTTGTTCGAGCGACCCATCAAGGTGGGCGACCTGGTCCAGGTGGGCGACCAGACGGGACTACTTAAGCAGGTTGGTCTGCGCGCTTCGGTGATGCGAACCACGGAAGGCGCGGAAATTATCGTACCCAACGGTCAGTTGCTGTCCACTCAGGTCACCAACTGGACCTTGTCCGATCCACTGCGCCGGCTCCATCTCGACATCGGCGTCGCCTATGGCAACAAGCCACGAGAAGTGATGGCGCTATTGCTAGAGGCCTCGACCCGCTGCTCGGATGTGCTGACGGACCCGAAGCCCAACGTGCTGTTTGTCGGCCTGGGGGAGAGTTCGCTGGACTTCCGCGTGCAAGTTTGGACCAAGCGCTCCCAGACCTATCCCGTGCTGCAGAGCGATGTTCTCCTGCACCTTTATGAGGCGCTGGAAGCAGCTAACATCGAGATTCCCTATCCCCATCGCAGCATCATCGTGGAGAACTGGCCGAAGGAAAACTAAAGGGGCTTGACAGATCTTTCACTCGCTTGCAAAATGCAAGTAGATGATGCTTGCATTTTGCAAGTGAGTGGAGGAACAGATGACAGCCGAGGAACTTCGTAAAATCTGCCTGGAGGCGGGGGCGGATGATGTCGGGTTTGTTGCTATTGATCGGCCCGAGCTGGACCCGGACCGCGCCGACATCATAAGGATGTTTCCGGCTACCCGCACGGTCGTGGCTCTGGTAAGCCGAATGAACGTGGAGCCGGTGCGCAGCCCGGCCCGAAATGTTTCCAATCTGGAGTTTCACGCCACCGGTCACGAGGTCAACGAGGTGGCGCGGCGTATCGTCCGGCGACTGAGACAGCGGAACGTGCGTGCCCTGAATCCCCCCATGGCCTTTCCGATGGAAATGGAGCGCTTCCCCGGCAAAGCCTGGGCGATTTCCCTCAAGACGCTGGCTGTGGCCGCCGGTCTGGGGCGAATTGGGATTCACAGGAACCTGATTCATCCACGCTTTGGCAACTTTGTCTTGCTAGGATCGGTGTTGCTCGCCCAGGACCTGGACCAACAAGGAGAAACCCTCGACTACAACCCTTGCATGGGCTGCAAACTGTGCGTCGCGGCCTGTCCTGTCGGTGCTATCAGCCCCCAGGGAGAGTTTGATTTCGGCGCCTGCTACAACCACAACTATCGGGAGTTTATGGGTGGTTTCACCGATTGGGTGGAAACGATTGCCGATAGTTCGGGCGCCCTGGATTATCGCGCCAAGGTGACCGACAGCGAGTCGGCTTCCATGTGGCAATCCCTGGCCTACGGGCCCAATTACAAGGCCGCTTACTGTTTGGCGGTCTGCCCGGCAGGCACCGAGGTGATCGGACCTTTTCAGGAAGACCGGGCGCAGTTCTTGCGCGAGGTGGTCAAACCACTTCAGGCAAAGGTCGAGCCTATCTATGTTACCGCCGGTTCGGACGCGGAAAGCTACGTGCGCAAGCGGTTTCCCCATAAGCAAGTGCGAAGAGTCCGCTCTGGATTGCGCCCGGTCTCCTTGGAAAGCTTTTTGCGCAGTTTGCACCTGGTCTTCCAGAGGGGCCAGGCCAGCGGCTGGCGGGCTTGCTACCATTTTGTCTTTACGGGAAAAGAGCCAGCCCAAAGCACCATCGTTATTGATGACGGTCAACTGACGGTGGAGAACGGATTGATCGGTAGCTGCCACCTGAGAGTCACCGCCGATTCTCAGGCGTGGATCAAGTTTGTCCGTAAAGAATGGGGACTGGCCAGGCTGCTTCTGACCGGCAAGTTGCGTCTCAAGGGGAGTCCTCGCTGGCTATTGGCCTTTGGACGATGCTTCCCCTGAGCCACGATGGAGCTTATGATGTCCAGATGAAGCGTCGTTCTCCTTGCCCGGTGGCATGTGCCCTCGACCTGCTAGGCGATCGCTGGACATTGTTGGTCCTGCGCGATCTGTTCCTGGGCAAGCGCCTGTTTAAAGAGTTTCTGGCCTCGCCCGAGGGGATTGCCACCAATATCCTGACCACCCGGCTCAAGACCTTGCTGGCAGAAGGTCTGCTCGAGCAACGGAATGGTGGCTATTATCTGACCTCACGTGGAGAGACCTTGGGGCCCGTACTTTTGGCCGTGCGCGAATGGGGCTTGAAGCAGATCGAGGGGACGGTCGATCGATTGACCGCC
>JALHOV010000086.1:12673-19754 GCA_022842865.1 Vulcanimicrobiota bacterium
TGACGAACTCGCCCTGGTTTCAGGTATTTTTCAGTTGCTATGCTCAAGATTGCCCAGATGCTGCGAACGCTGCTGGTGATCTTGTTCATGCTGCTGTGCCCGACTTTCGTCTGGGCTCAGGAGGAGTTCTGCGGTCACCCGCGCCCCAGCCACGATTGTCCCGTGCGCGCGGATCAGGCTTGTCAGTGCCTGGATCACGATTTATGCCTGCGCCTGGCCAGCGAAAAGCCCGGGCCCAGCGGCCCGGCTCGGCCAAGATTTGAGTTTTTATGCCCTCGGGTCTACCTGCTGCGTGTTTCGCAAGCCCAGGCCGAGGCGCCGCCCTCGCCCATTCGGGCCATTGTCCAGCCCCTTTCTCCCTCCCTTGCTCCTGAACCCCCGCCTCCTCGGGCCTGCTCCTTGTCCGAGCAGCATCCATTTATTTTAGTTCAGGAGATATCATGCAAGTTCAACGTTCCCCCCAGGTTGGCGCGCCCCGCCAACTGAAACTCAACGCGCCCCAGAATCCCCCTCCGCCTCCGCCCGGTGAACATCATCACCACGGCTTGAGTGGTGCCTTATTGCACGTGGGCCACGACGCGGCCATGCTGGCCATGACGCCGCCTTCCGGCCAACACCAACACGGCGCTGAAAGCGCTCCCTCGATGGGTTCTATCTGTGGCGGCGGCGGTGCTGCAACGGTTCCAGTCGATCCACACGCGGGTCACCACGGACACCACGGTCACGGAGCGCCGGTTTCAGCCGATCCTCACGCCGGGCACTTGATGCCGAGCGGCTCGGGCACGGACTGGCTGGCCACCGGATCGGCCGTGGCCAGCGGAGTCGTCGCGGTGGGCGCAGCCATTCACGGCGTGCAAATGATTGCTTCCAAAGACCGCTTCACCCAACTGGAAGGAGCCAATCATTTGCTGATGAGCGCCAGTTGTGGCGTCATGGCGGGGGCCATGCTGGCTCCGCAGTCTGGCCTTGGAGCCTTTTCCTCCCCGTTGATGGCCGCCCACGGGCTGGGCGAAGTGGCTTTGGGGGCCTACCAGATGGCCAAGGGGAGCAAGGAGGACTGCAGACACCACAAGGTGGCCGGAGCCCTGAAAATTGCCCACGGAGGCTGCCTGGCAGCTGCCCAATTCTTCCCGGGCTCCGCCTTCCCGCTTTATCTCGGCATGGCCGCCGTCACGGCCAGTCAAATCTCCCTGCAGCAAGCAGGCTTGAGCCACTAATAGGAGATGATCATGAAAATTCAAAACCAACGTCCCCCGGTCCCTGCCAAGGGTTTGATCCCATTCACTTTCGACAAGAAAAACGACAACGAGGAGCCCGATTGGGGCATGAACCCGAATCCGGACGGCTACGAACCCAACTTTAAGCTCATGGGCCTTTGCGCCGCTGGCGGAGTTTGCGGCGGCGTCAGCCTGGGCCTGGCGGGTGGAGCCTACCTGGGCATCCATCCGCTGCCGGTGATTCTCGCCTGTAGCTTGATGGGGGCCTACGTGGGTGGAGCCATCGGCCTGGCTTTCCCCAATCGCAATCCCGATTAGCTTGCAGTATGGTCGTCCCGTCCCTTCGGTAGCTGGAAGCGCGGCGCCAACGTGAGCGTTGCGCTACGATCAGGATGAAAGCGAGGTCCTGATGGAAAAGCCCGACAAACTGGATGGAAAAGAACTGGAAGAGAACCGGTTTCAATCGGAACGCGAACTCCACGAGCGAGTGGCCGACGAGGTTCTGGCGGAACGGGGCGGCGACGAGGAGGCCTCCCGGCGGCGTCAGCAAGACGAGGTCAAGGACACTCAGGCTGAATCCTGACGCAGGGTCATTTGCTCGCGGCGGGTAAGGGTTGGGCATGGAGTTGTGGTTGGATGTGTCGTGTCCCTGGTGCCGCGGGGCGTTGCCGGTGATCAAGCGATTATTGGAGGAAGGGGCTCCCGAGGCACAGCCGGTGTGGAGGCCGGTACGCTTGCATCGGCTGGATCCGGCCGGTAAGGCAATGCCCAAGCTGGGAGTTGAGGTTCTGCAGTTCAACCGGGACCGAGACCGACCGCTGGCGCCGGAGCGGCTGAATTGGCAGCATCATCCACAACTGGCTCATCGGCTGCTGGCGCTGTGTCGGCATCGACCGGATGTAGATATGTGGGCGCTGGCCGAGTCCGTCTGGGAGGCCAACTGGGTGAACGGGGTCGAGATAGGCAATCTCCAGGCGTTGGCTCGGGCCGTCTCGGCGCCGCCCGAGGTATGGCAACAGTTGAGCCATGGCCAGGGCGAAGACCTGGTCGAAGCCGATCATCGGCGGGCATTGGAGATTGGACTGGACGGGGTTCCCCGCTTTTACGTCAACGGGACCCTTGTGCCCGCCTGGCTTGAGGTAGAAGTGGTTCGCGAGCGGCTACGGGCGGCATGTAGATGAGTCGTCGACAACATCCAGGCAACCGGGAGCTTCTTCCACGCTTTGAGTGGAGACGGGTTCGCCGAAGTAGAGGTCGCTGAGGTCCTCAATCGGCAGGCACTGCCAACCCGGAGAGCCGCCTAACTGATAGGCCTGGCAGTGCTCGACCTCATCCTTCCAGCCCAGTCCGTGGATTTGGAAGGTGTGGAAGTGATCGTGGTAACGGGCCGTCACCTGCAACTCGAGGTGACGTGCCGCCTTGAGGAATTGGTAGGTCGGCGAACCCCGATCGGGAGCGCCGGCCGCCATCACCAGATACAACTCTTCGTTGCGGTCCTCGAGGGCCAGGTCTAGCGGAGTCAACCCATCGTTGTCCTGAATCAAGGGGTTGGCGCCGTGTTCGATCAATAGTTCTGCCAGGTCACGTTGCAGCGCCAGGTGCAGCGAGGTTTCCCCGACCAGGCCCTGGGCGTTGCAGTCGGCCTCTAGTGATAAAAGCAGACGGGCCGCTTTCAGGCTGCCGCCGGCCGTGGCGTGATGCAGCGCCGTCCATTGACTGGACGTTTCGCGAGCGTGGACCAGTTCGGGCTGGTCCTCCAACAGCTGGCGCAAGGTGGCAAGGTCGTTCTGGCGGGAAGCCTGGAATACATTCATGGGGATCGCTTCGAAATGGCCCCAAGCTTGACCTCCAGACAGGCCTGCACCTGTCCAAGTCCGAAGCGACGGACCTATGCATACATTTCCGAAACCCAACCGACGCCAGTTTCTGGCTGGACTTCTCAGCGCCGGCGCGGCTCTGAGCCTGAACGCCGAGAGCGCCTGGGCGCAACCTCCAGATCAGCCGTTCGAGCCCGACCTGGCGAAGCAGCTGCAGCAAGCGCTCGAACTGGCGCACCAGAGAGGCAGGTCTCCAGGTTTGATCGCCGGGGTGTGGAGGGGCCAGAAAGGCATCTGGAGCTCCACGGTGGGCGCGACCACTCTGGGAGGCAGCCAACGGCCGACCTTTCCCTTGCACACGAGGGTGGGCTCGATCACCAAAACGATGGTCGGCACCCTGATATTGCAGCTTGTGGACGAAGGCCAGATCGCCCTCGACCAGACCGTGGTTCGATGGTATCCCGAACTTCCTCGGGCCCAGGAGATCACCGTCGAGATGCTGGGGCGCATGTCGAGTGGAATCGCCAGTTATACCTTCGACTCGAATTTCACCGACCAGTATTTCGGCACTCCCGGCAAGG
Organism: Vulcanimicrobiota bacterium; assembly: GCA_022842865.1. Lineage (GTDB taxonomy): Bacteria > Vulcanimicrobiota > Xenobia > Xenobiales > JADMJV01 > JADMJV01. The sequence continues at coordinate 16,289 of JALHOV010000086.1, forward strand.
CCTGGAGTGAAGACGAATTGCTCAAGATCGCCTTCGCCGCGCCCCGCGTTTTTGAACCGGGCAAAGGCTTTCAATACTGCAATACTAACTTCGTTATGTTAGGCCAGATCGTGGAAAAGGTCCGTGGCCTTTCGTTGGATGCCGCTTTACGCAAGCATCTTTTCGAACCGCTGAAAATGACCCAATCCAGTTATCCTGCGGGCACCGATTTGCCTGCCCCTTATTGGAGCGGCTGCACGCTGCAGGGCACTCCAGACGGAACCACACAACCAGTCGACGCCACTCACTGGTCTCCCACTTTTGGAGCCGGCGCCGGCCAGGCCATTTCCGATTTTCATGATCTATCGCTCTGGGCCCGAGCGCTGGGTCGTGGCACCACCCTCAAGCCGGATACTCAGAGAGTTCGGCTCTTGCCGAATACCTACTCGAGCAAGGGCGAACGTCATTATTGCTTTGGCGTGGGCAACGAGAACGGCTGGATCGGCCACGCAGGCACCCTGCCCGGCTACAACACCCAGGTCTCCTATCTGCCCGAACGCGACCTCTCCATCGTGGTCATGGCCAACACCGATACGGGCAGCGAGCACGGTTTGCCCGCGGTGGATGCGTTTCAGGTCTTGGCCGCTATTATCGCTCCGGATCGCAAGCCATAACAGGTCCAGCATTCCCGTGGAGCGGTGGGGAAACGACATGGCTTTCGGCGGGCGTCGATAGCCCAAGCATACTCCCACGGCTTTGCTTTACGTTTGAATGAGGCGCTCCAGATATCCCAGGACCCACGGATAGCGGATGATCTCCTGTTCCAGTCGTAGATTTCGGCCTAACTGGTGGCTGCACAGGGTCTGGTAGAGGGCTTGCTCGTCCGGGGTGAGTCGTTCCAGCGGCCGGCCGGTCGGCTTGTTCTCGGTCACCCAGTGCTCTCGATGAGCCAGGAAGGTGGCACGGTCCATGAGCAGTGAGCGAACTTGAGGGAAATGCTTGCGCAACTGGTCGAGAATGGCGAACCCATGGGTGTCGATGTCCCCCCAATAGTAAATTTCCCTCTCTGTGAGCCACTGCGCACAAGCCAGCTGCTCGATACTGTAGCCCGCGCCAAAAATGACCAGGCTATCGGGAAAGGGGGGGAAGACCAGGTAATTGATCTCGTTCTCGGTGACGAAGACTCGTTTGAGGCTGGGAACGAAGCGAGCGAATTCGTCGCTACCCAGAGAAATATCGGTCCAATCGTCGGGCAGTTGTTCGGAACGGTCCAACAGCCGGAAGCGCACTCGGGCGGCTCGTTCGCGAAAGCCAAAGCGCCGTTCAAAAACGTTGGTTTCTAAATTTCGCGCTTCCTCGGGAAGGACCCAGGTGAGCATTTCGCTGAGCACCGACTTGTGCTCTTCGATGAATTTGGTATGGACTCCAGGAAAATCCACCTGGCGAATGTAGAGGCCGGAATTCGGGTGGCTTTGCAGCCAACTGACGACGTCCAGGAGGCGCTCCCAACTCTCGGCCAGTTCCAGACAGCGTAACGGTCTCCGCGATGCCCAGGGTAACAGCTCAGGGCAGCGTCGGGCCGTGCTCTCCAGTAGCTGCCGGTAACGCTTGCCTTCTTCCAGGCGGCCGATCAGCGCCAAGGCGTGCTCCACATCATCCACCCAAATCCTGGTGGGCAGCCGGTTCGTCCCCAGCAAACGGTGACGCACCGTGCCCCACTCCAGCCGGTAGAGCCCCTCATGGGACCGAAGTTGCGCGATCCAGGCCTGCACCTTGGGAAAAAGGTCGGCTAACTCGCCCGAAGTGGGACCTTTTAAGGGAATCCGCAGCGGAAAAATTTCTTCGGCCGCCAACAGTCGCCCCCGGTTCCACTGACGCTGTAGGAACTGATGGATGTCCTGGGGAGAGGTCCAGCTCAATGGGCCCTGGCTTCTTTCTGGGCCCGGTATTCCTCAATGGTGAGATTCTGCAGCCGTGAAGAACGACCCTCGTGGTTGTGGACAAATCCCACGGTGCTCACGAAGGGTTCGATAATGTGAATCTTCTGCAGCGGGGTCACGATGAGAAGCTGTAACTTCATTCGCTGGAAAAGCTCCAGGCCATATTTGGCCGAGTCGTCCGAGCCACGCCCGAACGCCTCATCGATCACCACGAAGTGGAAGGTGCGCGCCCGCTCGCCGCTGTGGTCCAGGCCGAATTGGTAGGCCAGGCTGGCGGCCAGAATGGTGTAGGCCAACTTCTCCTTCTGGCCTCCCGACTTTCCGCCCGAGTCGCTGTAGTGCTCGTGCTCCTGATCGTCGTGAATCCAGCGCTCGGAGGCGGAAAAGGTGAACCAGTTGCGTGTGTCGGTGACCTTGCGCATCCAGCGCTTGTCGGCCTCGGACTGCCCTTCTCGACCACGGAAGCGTTCGATAATGGCTTTGACCTGGAGGAACTTACTCTCGGAGTAGAGTTGCTCCTCGGAGCCGGTCAGAGCGCCTTCTAAACAGGCCCGCAAATCGCTCTGGAAGTCGCGAATTTCCGCATCGGCGGTCGCGTGCGGGTCCAAACGGATATAGCGTCCCGAATTGTATTCGATGTCGCGCAAGGAAGCGTTGATCTGCTCGATTCGCTCGCTGATGGTGTTGCGCTCGCGAGCCAACTGGGACTGAAAATTGGCAATCTCGCGGATGGTGTTCTCGTTGAGCAGCTCTTTGAAACGGCTTTCGAAGCGCGGCAAGTCGTCCGACTGCAATCGAATCAGCAGGGCTCGATATTCGTAAGCCGCTTCGATGTTCTCATCCAGTTCGCGCGCCTCCAATTCGTATTCGCGGCGGAAATACGCCATCGACTGGAGAATCTTTTCACGCGAGCGGGCGCACTTCTTGTCCTCCGCGTCGATCCGGCTCTGAAGTTCATCGCGCAGTTGCTTCTCGCGACCCGCACAGGACTCATAACTCAGCGTGTGTTCTCCCAATAACTCCCCGCGCAAAGCCTCCAAGCGGGGGAAGCAAAACTGCTGCTCCGGTGTGCACAGCTCGGCCAGAGCTTCTTGCAAGAAGCCCTGCGCGTCCTGGGTTTTCTGCTGGTTGGCTCCCTGCTCGACCAGCCTTTCGTTGAGTTCTCGTCCGTTCTCCTGGACAAGTTGTTCCAATGTTTTTAGCCGAAAGCTGAGCTGCTGGAGAAGGTTAGAGGAGCTTTCCAGCAGGTGCTTCTGCTCCTCCAGTTCGGCGATCTCCGCCACCAAAGGTCGCCAGTTCAGGTCGTGAAAGTCACGAAAGACCACCAGCTTGCTCAGACCGTGGGAAAGGGCTCGCAGTTCACGCTGGTTTTCCTTGAGCCCGGCTAATCGCGTCAAACACTCCCCGAGCGTGGACTGCAACAACTCGTGCTTTTTCTCCAGCGCGCGAATCTTAGCCTGATTGCTCCAGCCCAGCACATAGCGGCTGCGATCTTTCAGATCGTGGCGATCATCCTTCTCGTGGCGTTCTCCTAGATCGGAAGAGCG
>JALHOV010000087.1 GCA_022842865.1 Vulcanimicrobiota bacterium
AATCCGAACGCATGCAAAAACTCTATGTGAAAGACGGCAAACTCTGGCTCAATAAAGGCGAAGCCCGCGATAGTGCCATCAACGAACTCGGCCCTCAGGGCGAAGTGCATTTCGAAAAGGCTTCAGAAACCGGCCTGATTGTCACTGTTGAAGCCAAAACATCCGAAGCGGACCACAAACTCAGCCTTCGCCTCGAGGTCACTTACGCCTGAGCTTCGGCCAGCATCTGACGGATCAGCCGTGCGCGCACCACGTCGCGCTCGCTCGGAGCCAGTTCGTGGCCCGACTCCATCTGCAGGCCGGCTGGCCGAATGCGCACCAGCATCTCATTCAGCAGCGCCATGGGCAAGACAGGGATCAGGTTGAGATCCACTCCCAAACGAAGCATAGACAAATGCTGCATCGCTTCATTCGATTCTAGAATGCGCGCTTCGCGCAAAATCGCCAGGCTGCGCCAGCAGCGATCCTCGACCACCAGACGCTGCTCGTTGATCAACTGGCGGCGAGCCGAGCATTCATATTGAATAATCTGATCGCAAACGTCATTGATCTTGGCCACGATTTCTTCCTCACTGGGGCCTAAAGTGACCTGATTACTGACCTGCACCAGATGACCGGCCGACTGGGTGCCCTCGCCAAACAGACCACGCACCGTCAGGCCCAGCTGGCTGACTTGCTGAAAGATATTTTCCAAAGCGTTGATCCAGGCCAGACCAGGTAGATGGAGCATAGCCGAAGCGCGCAGGCCGGTGCCGGCGTTGGACGGGCAGGCTGTGAGATAGCCGAACTGTTCATCGAAAGCGAAAGGAAGAGTCTGAGCTAAAAACTCCTCGACTTCCGCGGCCTGCTTCCAGGCTTCGCTAAACTGCAATCCGGGCACCAGGCACTGCAATCGCAAATGGTCTTCTTCGTTACACATCAGAGCAATTCGCGAGTCGGCCGACAGAATGAGGCTGCGCGGCCGCGTGCTGGAAGCGAAGGCCGGGCTGATCAGATGCCTCTCCACCAGCAGATGGGCTTCGACGGGATGAACCCTGTTCATGTCGACCACGGTATACTCGGGCAGTTGGCTGGCCCGGTCCGTCACCAGGGTCAACACGTCGGCCAGAGAGCCGGGCCGGCAGGAAGGGGGAAAAGGATAGCCCTCCAGATTACGGGCCAGCCGGATGCGACTGGACAACACTACTCCCTGTTGCGGGCCGATCTCACCCAACCAGGCGCACTGCAGATCCTTCACGAATTCTCCTCCTGCAATTTGCGAAGCCGGTCACGCAAGGTGGCGGCCTCTTCAAAACGCTCTTCCGCGACCGCCTGATCCAGCTGTTCTCGAAGAACCTCAGATTTGGGCCTCTCGGGTCCAGCGGGCCGCGCCGGGTGGCGACCCCGGTGCTGAGCGTGGCCGTGCAGGCGATTCATCGTCGCTCCCAGTGCCGCGCGAAAATGGCGATAGCATTGTGGACATCCCAAATGCGATTGCTGCTGAAGCTGCTGCCAACTGACGTGACAGCCGGGACAAGACTGCTGCGCTGGCAGATTGGGCTGCATGAGGGCAGGCAGCAGCATTTTCTGCAGAGTGCCGAAAACCTGGACCTGGGTGGCGCACATTTCGCAGAAAGCGTGAGGGTGGCCCCATTGATCGTGCACCGTCCGACTGGCGGGTTGCATCTGGCAGCGTTGGCAGTACATGAGTCGTGGATTTGGGAAATGGCCGCCGTGTCCCTTTCGAACCAAAAGGTTTACAAGCCGGCAATAAATTTTGGTTCCGACTAACTCTTTTATAAGGCCGCGTACCTACAATGAGAATATGAACAACCGACTGAACGAATGCCAGGGAGCGGTGATGCTCTCTCCCCGAGTGGTCCAAGAAAATCCTTCGGCCGGATTCCTGGTGCAGAGCTCGCAAAACCTTCAAGGCTTCGCTGTTCCGTCGGCTGCACCCATCCACCAGTCCGTGTTCTACACGCCTCCCCTGCGCGCGCAATCTTAGTCCAAGGACATTCAACGCGTCCAGTAATCGGGCTCCAGGATCAGCACGTAATGGCCACTCGATCCCCAGGTGTATTGGTCCTGCAAACCGGCTTCAGAAGTGAAGTTAAAGCCGTCCTGAACGAAAGAGGATAGACTCCCCGTCCAGGTTCCCACCAGCAATTGGTGACGGTTTGACAAGTGGATGTTGGGCAAGAACCCCTGCTTGAAGCGCTCTTCTTGCTGCGCGGAAGTGGCGGGGCCCGGCTGGTAGGGATTCAAGTTTTCTGGATGAGCAAAAGCACTGACGGGATTCGCCTGAACAGGCTGAAAAACAGCGTAGTTGGCTCCGCTCAACGGGATGTAAAAAGGCCAGAGCGTGTCCGAGGGAACCGGTTGCATGGCAATACCGCCTCGAATCGACTGGCGCCTCTCGAGAAAGCGCCGACTATAGTAGGTCCCCGGCCCCTGTAAAGAGTCTTCGCGAACAAAAGCCCAGGTGTCGTCGCTGCGGGTAAATGCGGGATGATATTCGTCGGGATGAAAGACCACCGCATCAAAGCCAAATTCTTGCAAGAACGCCGTGGCGGCCTGAGAGTAGGTCCAGTAGGTCAACCGGGGCGGTTGCGAAAGCACAAGGCCCTGACTTTCCGCCCACTGGTGGAAATGATCCAGATTGGCCGGAATACGCGCATCAAAAACATCGTATACCTCCGGCAAAGTGGCCAACACAAAAGATTGCGCGTATTGCGCCGTGGAGAAAGGCCGGGTCCCCGCATAGCTCGACTCGATGGGGGCTGCATCCCGATGCATCTGCTCCACCAGTCCGGAGGGGAAATAGGTCTCGATGACCTCACGGCGTTGAATCTCCAGGGACGACGCTGGTGTGGGAAACGGCCCGGCCGCGCCGCTGGAACTCGATTGGCTGCTGCCGCATCCGACGAAAAGGACCATTGCCAACAAATGCTTGCGCATCTTTGGCGATTTGTCAGACAAGAGTCAGTGCCCTTCAAGAGTCAGTGCCCTTCTTTCGGCTTCTGGCACGGGGAAAAAATGGGACTATTTCCAAATCATTAAACGATGAAGCAGGCAAAAGGGCGAGTGGTGGCCCTGGTAGGGATTTTGCTCCTGATGGTAACGCTCAGCAGGAACTCGAACTGCCCTCTGATGCCTGCCGGGCCCGGCACCTCGGACGCACGCCCGAGGGAGACCGCCTCAAATCAGCGCGTCCAGCAGTCCTGCCGCCTGCGACTGACCAACCCCTGAGTTCCCCTGAGCAAATTTTTCAACCCAAGAAGGTTCAGACTTCTGGCCGTTCGAAGGCTTTTCCCAAGTTGCAAAAGAGCCTGACTGTCCGACTAGTCCTTCGACTAGGGGGACGGGATCTGGGGCAACCGAAGTCACAGCGTATACCCGTTTACGGGAACACTAGGAGGTTACAGCAATGTGGGAACCCTTCACAGAGCGAGCCCGGCGTTCGATAGTTCTGGCCCAAGAAGAGGCGCAACGCCTGGGCAACAACTACATCGGAACTGAGCATCTGCTATTGGGCATCATCTCGGAAGGGGAAAGCGTGGCCGCCAAGGTGCTGGAAAACCTTGGCATCAACCTGGCCAAGGTTCGCGGCGAAGTCGAATCGATCGTGGGTAAAGGCACGGCCAGTTCTCAGCAGGAGATGGTCTTTACACCGCGCGCCAAGCGCGTCATCGAGTTAGCCTTCGAGGAGGCCCGAGCACTGGCTCACAATTACATCGGCACCGAGCATCTGCTGCTCGGCCTGGTGCGCGAGGGCGAGGGCGTGGCCGCCCGCGTGCTCAGCAACCTGGGCGTCGACCCCTCCAAGATTCGCTCGGAAATCACCAAACTTCTGGGCGTGGAAACCTCGGTCACGCCGGCCAAGGAACGCACCAAGACCCCCACTCTGGACAGCTACGGTCGCGACCTGACCGAACTGGCCCGCGAGAACAAGCTGGACCCGGTCATCGGTCGCGCTGGCGAAATTGAGCGCGTCATCCAGATTCTGTCGCGCCGCACCAAGAACAATCCGGCTCTCATCGGTGAACCCGGCGTCGGTAAAACCGCCATTGTCGAAGGCCTGGCGCAACGCATCCTGAAAAGCGAAGTGCCCGACCTTCTGCGTGACAAACGAGTTATCGCGCTCGACCTGGCCGGTCTGGTGGCCGGCACGAAATACCGTGGTGAGTTCGAAGAACGCCTCAAGCGCGTGATGGAAGAAATCCGTCAGGCCGCAGGCGAGATCGTCCTTTTCGTCGATGAGCTGCACACCATCGTGGGTGCAGGCGCTGCGGAAGGGGCCATTGACGCCAGCAATATACTAAAACCCGCGCTTTCCCGTGGAGAGCTACAGTGTATCGGCGCGACCACTCTTGATGAGTATCGCAAGTATATTGAAAAGGACGCCGCTCTCGAGCGCCGCTTTCAGGCCATTCAGGTCGGGGAACCCTCCGAAGACGAAGCCATCGAGATCCTCAAGGGTCTTCGCGACCGCTATGAAGCACACCACAAGGTTCAAATCACCGACGAGGCGCTGACCGCATCGGTGCGCCTGGCCAATCGCTACATCAGCGATCGCTTCCTGCCCGACAAGGCGATTGACGTGATGGACGAAGCGGCCAGCCGAGTGCGGCTACAATCGACCCTCCCGCCCCCCGAGCTGCGCGACGTCGAAACCGAGCTGCGCAAGATCCGCACCGAAAAAGAAGCGGTCATCAAAGCTCAGGAATATGAGAAGGCTGCCCAACTGCGCGAAAAGGAGGCCAACGTCCAGAAGAAGCGCGAAGATCTTGAGAAAGAGTGGAGCGAGCGCAAGTCCAACTTGCGTGACAAAGTCAACAAGGTCACCGAAGAGGACATCGCCTACATCATCTCCTTGATGACCAAGATCCCGGTGGCCAAATTGGCCGCCGAGGAATCCACCAAGCTGCTGAACATGGAAGCCTCGCTGCAAAAGCGCGTCATCGGCCAACAAGAGCCCATCAAAGTGCTCACCCGGGCCATCCGTCGCGCTCGCGCGGGTCTAAAAGATCCCAAGCGTCCCATTGGCTCGTTCCTCTTTCTGGGACCGACTGGCGTCGGCAAAACTGAGTTGGCCCGCGCCCTGGCCGAGTTCCTCTTCGACGATGAGGAATCCATGGTGCGCATCGACATGTCGGAATACATGGAGAAGTTCGCGGTCTCTCGTCTGGTCGGCGCTCCTCCCGGCTACGTCGGCTTCGAGGAAGGCGGTCAGCTGACCGAGGCGGTTCGCCGCCGGCCCTATTCGGTGATCTTGCTCGACGAAATCGAAAAAGCTCACCCCGACGTCTTCAACATGCTGTTGCAGGTGCTCGAAGACGGTCGACTGACCGACTCTCAGGGTCGCAAGGTCGACTTTAAGAACGCCGTCATTATTCTGACCTCCAACATTGGCATCTCGGCTGCCGATCAGAACCGCGAGATCGGCATCCGCGAAAAGAAAGACGACGGCAACAAAGACGCCAAGTACGAGCGAATGAAGAAGAAGGTGCTGGAAGAAGTTAAAAAAGTCTTCAAGCCCGAGTTCATCAACCGCCTTGACGACCCGATCGTGTTCCAGACCCTGGAAATGGAAGAGATCACCCAGATTGTGGACCTGATGCTCACCAAGGTTGGAAAAGAGGTTACCGCTCAGGAGCGCACTCTGACCGCCACCCAGGCCGCCAAAGTGAAACTGGCCAAAGATGGCTATGACCCGCAGTATGGTGCTCGGCCCTTGCGCCGCGCTATCCAACGGATGGTCGAAGATCCGCTGGCCGAGGAGTTCATCCGCGGCAATGTTCCTATCGGGAGCACGGTGGAAATTGACTACATTGAAGGCGAAGAAAACCTGCGCTTCAACATCATCCCCAAAGCTCCGGCCGCGGAGAGCACTCCCGAACCGGCTTCGGCCGCCAGCGCGGAATAACCACTCAAAAAGGGCCCCAAGGCTGGGAGTTCTTCGGACTTCCAGACCTTAGGGGCTCTTTTTTTTTCGGGAGGCGAAGTCTTGGCTGGGGTCAGCGAACTCGAAGAGATGGTGGCGAGGTTAAGTCAGGACGCGCGCCTGGATTCGGCCGGCCGGTTCACAGTAGATCTGGCTCGGGGCCTGGAGAAGTTGGCCCAACTGGCGCGGACTTACCATACCCGCTGGGCCCTCTTCGCGGTGCAGGCGGGAGTGGCCGGCCAGGCCAGCCAGATGCACCTCTCCAGTGGCCTGCGTTCAGAAAGCGTCACACTGCACTTTCCCGGTCAGCTTCCGGCCCAACTGCGCGAGCCGGGGCGGTTCACCCGCTTTGACAGCCAGGCCAGCGAGGATCTCGACGCCACCACCTTGTTGCGCCAGGCGGTGCAGTGGGCCTTAGCTCCCGGTAGCGCCGTCAACCTGGTGGTGGAGGATTCCAGCGGTGGCTTTTGCTTGAGCGGTAAAAACCAGAACTACACCCTGCACGAACTGCCACCCCCAGCCATTTCCCCCGCTTCTGCGCGGGTGGCGCTGGTGCGCGAGCGCCCCCACGAACCCTGGTGGAAAAACCCCTTTGGCCGGGCTCGCAACTCCCTGGCGCTGCTGCTCGAATGCCGCTGGCGCCTATCCTTTTGTCCGGTGCCCGTTAAGTTCGATGGCCTCTCGCTGTGCAGCGGCATGCCTTACGACCTGCCCGGCTTTCCCCACCCGCTGATGCTGGAACAACTTCACATGGATGGAAAGAGCGATACCAGTTGCCTGGCCGCCGCTCATCCTCGCGATATCCCGGCCAACTATTACGTTCTAGGAGACTGTCTGGAAAAGCGTCCGGAACAAGCCAGCCCCGGCGCCAAGGTGGGCTGGCTGGAACTCGTCTACCCAGGAACCCTGGTCTTAGGCCAGGGAGTGCCCAAGGGGGAACGGTTCACGGTGGGCAGTTGGTGGCGCCAGGACGGCCAACCCGAATACCTTTGGGCTGACGTCCAAGACAACTGCCTGTTGACTGCCTTCCAAAGGAATCGCTGCCGCTGTCAAATGGCCCTTTACTATCATGGGCGCTCGCGCGACCTGCTCTACTACCAGCGCTTCGGGATTTTGCTCAACCCGCTTGAACTAGCGGGCCTTCAGACCGACGCCTGGTCCATTATTCTGGCCGACGACCAGGTGCAAACCGACCCCACCGGGCTCAGCCCGATTCGGAATGAGGGCGTGCTCCAGCGAGCGGCCCAGATCGAAGAAGGGGTGCGGCGCACCCAAATCCGCCTGGCCGCTCGAATGGAACGTTAAGCTTTTTTTGAGCCAAGATTCCTAAAGTGAACCCCAGAACATAAAAAGACACACACAGGAGCCACCACACCGCCATGATCCACACCAATCCCACCTTCCGCCCCGCCGTCATCAGCGGGTCCAGTCGCCCCGTCTGTAGCGAGCAGACCCCGGCCGCCCCCAGCGAATCGTTCCAGCCCCAACTCGGCTTCGAGCCCTGGATCGGCCCCGGCAAGCCCGGCCACCCCGAGCCGGCCGTCTGCCCGCAGCCCCCGGCCAAACCCCAGCCGGCCGTTTGCCCGATGCCCACCGTGGGCTTCGAGCCCTGGCTTAGCGGCGAACAGACCAGCACTCCCGCGGTCAGCCCGAACTTTGCCGACAAAATGGTCCGCGCTTTCGGCGAGCAAGCCATCACCAGCATTGACGATTCGCGCATCCAAGGCTGCGCTGGCTATTACTTCGATGGCCTGGAAAGCATCCCGCCTTCGCAGGACTGGCTGGCCGGCGTCACCCTCGGCCGCCTGGGCGACCAGTGGGAAATGACCGGCTACGGCAACTACGAACTCAAGACCAACGGAATGGGCCAGACCCTCAGCTTCGACAGCGTCAACCAGCAGACCGTGCTGGAGAGCTATTACGACGTGCAGAGCTACGAGACCAGCCGGCACCGCGAAATCCTTCGCCTGGACCGGGACGGCACCATGCGGCGCGAGACTCCCCCCGTCGGAATCTAATCAACTTCAAAAAGCCACGTGTTTCCACGTGGCTTTTTTTATGGGGAGGTGCCAGTGGATCTCGAATTTCGCTCAAAAGTGCCCACGGTCAGCGCCGCCATGCTAGGCGACCTTCGGATCGTCACTCGCCGCATGGCCCGGCTTGGATACACGGAAGAGAACATCGCAGCCGCCTTGGGGATCCAGCACCTGTCTTACTTCCGGCTCTTCAACATTCTTGCCTATCGAGCCCGCCTCAAAGCCCACGGCTCGTTAGGCATCGCAATTTCCTTCTGGCTGCTGCAGCAGTGGATCCCCTTAGAGGACGCCCGCCAGTCCCTGGGCGATCACGCCATCTCCGTGCTCCAGCAAATGGGTTGGCTGCGCCTCAGTTCGGCCGGGCTGCGTTCGCGCGTCGACCTCTATCCTTGTTGTGGCCTTTATTTCTTCACGGATTCGGCCAACAACCTGTTTTGGCCCGAAATGGTCTACTGGCTGGGCTTCGACAGCTATACTCTGGCCAATTGCACCCCCCGGCAGCCGCGCGAGCGAGCCCTGGACATCTGCACCGGCTCGGGAGTCCACGCTATTTTGGCCCGCGGGCACTGCCAGCACAGTCTGGGTCTGGATATCAACCCTCGCGCTCTGGAGTTTAGCCGCCTCAACGCCCGCCTCAACGGTGTAGATGCGGAATTTCCCGCTAGTTCCGCGAAGCGGGCTAGCTCACCGGGTTGTGCTAAAGATTGGCCTACTAACAGCTCGCGGGAGTGGAGCTCGCTTGCGAGCGACCGACAGCCTGGTGATTGCCAATTTTTAGCCAGCGACTGCTATCAGGCGGTGGAGGGACAACAATTTGACCTCATCACCTTGAACCCGCCGTTTGTGCCCACGCCCAAGCAAGTTCCCGAACTCTACCGCGCTGGGGGCGCCACGGGAGAGTCGATTACCCGTCGGGTCATGGAAGGTCTACCTCAGTTCCTCCGGCCCGGTGGCCTCTTTTCGATGGCGACCGAAGCGGCGCGACGCCTAAACGAAAGTCCCCTCGATCGCATGAAATCGTGGATGGGACCGGGCTGGGGCATCGTGGCTCTGTACAAGCACGAGTTCCCCATCGAAGATTACATCCTGAGCCACGTTCCCGGCAGCGTCATTGACTCGGAAGAGCGCGAAACCGAATTTCAGCGCTGGCTGGAGAACTACCAAAGCGCCGGAATCCTGGCCATGACCGCGGCCCAGTTTTACGCGGTGCGCTTGCCACCGGGCACCCCCGCCTGGAGTTGGGAACGAGATTACCCACCGCCCTTTACCAACCAGAGCGCGTTTCTCCAAGACTGGCTGGAGGCGCTGCAAGCCTGGCACTCTCCCTGGCCGGCGGATTTTCAGCCCCGGCTCCACCCTGCCGTCCGCCAGGTCTATTTCGCCGACGACGGTGCCATGGTCGAATGGAACGGCAACCACTGGTTCGCGGCTCCTACCCGTCTCGACGGCACTCAGGCCAGCATCTTGAACCAAATCCTTGGGGGCGCCAGCCTGGCAGATTTCGAAGCAACCACCGTGCGCCAACTCGGTTGCAGCCTGATCCTGACTCCACCCTGAGTATTGCTACTTTTTCTCGATGCCCAACTCCTCAAAATGCTTGAGCATGTCCTGAGCAGCCGAGGCCGTTTTGATGGAATCGTCCACCCGGAGGACTTTCCCGTCTTTCCCAATGTAGATGGTGTGACGAGCCGCCAACGGCAAACCTCTGAGCACTCCGTAAGCTCTGGCCGTATCGCGGCTGGGGTCGCTCAAGATGGGATAAGGCAGGCTCAGGTTCTCGGCGAAGGTTTTGTTATCTTCTGGCTTGTCCACGCTAATGGCGAACAGGGCCACTTTGTAGCCGCGCAGCACCTCAGCCTGTTCACCCAGGCTCTTGCATTCCTCGGTGCAGCCGCGCGTGTTCGCTTTGGGAAACCAGGCCAACACCACCGCTTCCCTGCCAGCATACTGTTTCAAAGAGTAGGTTTTCCCGTCGCTACCCACCAGTTCGAAAGGGGGAGCGGTCTGACCGACGGTGAGGGGAGTGCTGGTAAAGGCCTGAGCCCAGGCAGCCGCGGCCACGATCAAGGTGCCGGCCAGGAAAAGCAGTTTGCGCATTCTCTTTCCTACCACGACGGCCAGCAGCCAACCTCCCCCTTGGACCCCCCCGCTGAAAAGTTCAAGGGGGGGGTGCCCCCTCCCCCTTGGACCCCCCCGCTGAAAAGTTCAAGGGGGGGGGTGCCCCCTCCCCCTTGGACCCCCCCGCTGACGTTTTGCGCTCGGTGGGCAATGGGTAGAACGTTCTGGCGACCGACCGTCGTGTTCAGATTGGAAGTTCAATTCGATGTCTACACAAACATTCGCCACCGACCATACGCCGGTGGAATCCCTGGGTCAACCTTATGCCTACCCGCCTAAGCGCGACTTCTACGAACCCGACTGGACGCGCATCCACGGTTGGAAGAACGTCACTCGCGAAGAGTGGGAAGACGCCATGTGGCAGCGTAAGAACACCATCAAGAGCCTCAAAGAACTCAAAGAACTGCTTGGTGATATGCTGCCTGACACTCTGGCCGAGTCGCTGCAGCAAGACATCGAAACGCGCGCGACCATGTCGCTGCTGGTGCCCCCACAGATGATCAACACCATGAACATCGAGGATCTATGGAATGACCCGGTGCGCCGTTACATGCTGCCGGCCTTCGCCGACCGCCGCACCGACTTTCCCAACCATCCCAAGGCCAGTCGCGACAGCCTGCACGAAGCCGACATGTGGGTGGTCGAAGGCCTGACTCACCGTTATCCAACCAAGGTCCTGGCCGAGTTGCTGTCCACTTGCCCGCAGTACTGCGGGCACTGCACCCGGATGGACCTGGTCGGCAATAGCACTCCCACCGTGCAGAAAGTGCGCTTCAACATCAAGCAGCCCGAACGACACCGGATGATTTTGCAATACTTGAAAGAGCACAACGCGATCCGCGACGTGGTTGTGAGCGGCGGCGACATCGCCAATCTTCCCCCCCAACAACTGGAGGATTTCGTCGGCGAGTTGATCGAGATTCCACACATCCGCGACATCCGTCTGGCCTCCAAAGGCCTGATGGCTATCCCTCAGCACTTTCTACAGGGTACCATGCTGCGCTCCATGGAACGCCTGGCCAAGAAGGCCCGCAAGCACGACGTGGACCTGGCCCTCCACACCCACGTGAACCACGCCCAGCAGGTCACTCCGCTGGTGGCCGAGGCGGCTCAGATGCTACTCGACTTTGGTTTCCGCGACGTGCGCAATCAGGGCGTTTTGCTGCGTGGCGTCAATACCACCTCGGAATCCCTTCTTGACCTGTGCTTTACCCTGCTCGACCGGGCCCACATTATGCCCTACTACTTCTATATGTGCGACATGATTCCGAACTCCGAACACTGGCGCATCGCCGTGCACGAGGCCCAGTCGTTACAACACGACATCATGGGTTACATGCCCGGCTACGCCACTCCCCGCCTGCTCTGCGACGTGCCGTTCGTGGGCAAGCGCTGGGTGCACCAGGTGGCCGAGTATGACCGCGACCGTGGCATCAGCTACTGGACCAAAAACTACCGCACCACCATTGAAGCCGAAGACGGTGGAGCCCTCAATAAGCGCTACGAATACTTCGATCCGATCTACACCCTGCCCACCATCGGCCAGGAGTGGTGGCGTGAGAACGCCGAAAAGGAAGCCGTTCCTCATTAGTGGCTAAGGTTCGAGCCGTTTACGCCTGCCAATCCTGCGGCGCTCAGTCCAGCAAATGGTCGGGGCGCTGCGCCGATTGCGGGGAGTGGAACACCATGCAGGCTGAAGTGCAGGAGCGCCGCTCCACCGGGATGGCCCTGACCATGGAAGGGGCCGCTCCGGTGCCCATGGATAAGGTGGAAGTGCTGGACGAGCCTCGCTTTTCCACCGGCGTGGACGAACTCGACCGGGTCCTGGGCGGCGGCGTGGTGCCCGGCTCCCTGGTGTTGCTGGGTGGCCCGCCCGGCATCGGCAAGTCCACGCTGCTGCTGCAAGTTTGCCAGCAGCTGCGCACCACGCGCCCCCCCATCCTCTATGTGAGTGGCGAGGAGTCGGCTCGCCAGATTCGCCTGCGGGCCGATCGTCTCAAAGTTCACGGCGACGGCGTGTTGCTGCTCTCGGAAACTCGCCTGGAAGCCATCGAGACGCAGATTCAGGCCGTGCGTCCTGGCCTGGTCATCATTGACTCCATTCAAACGCTCTTCAAGAGCGATCTGGCTCCGGCGCCTGGCAGCGTCACTCAGGTGCGCGAATGCGCGGCTTCGTTGATGCGAGTGGCCAAGAGAGAAGAGGTGCCCATTTTCCTGGTCGGCCACGTGACCAAGGAAGGCCAGTTGGCGGGACCCCGTGTCTTGGAGCATCTGGTGGACACCGTGCTCTATTTTGAGGGCGACGGCAATCACAACCTGCGCGCACTGCGCAGCGTGAAAAATCGCTTCGGCGCCAGTCACGAGGTCGGCCTATTTGAAATGTCGGCGCTGGGGCTGCAGGCTATCGATGACGCCTCGGGATTCTTCCTCAGCCAGCGCCGCACCAACACGGCCGGCACCATCATTTTTCCATCCATGGAAGGCAGTCGTCCGGTGTTGGTCGAGCTTCAGGCTCTGGTCAATAAGTCGCTCGCGGCCGAGAACGGCGGCTCACCCACGCGCCGGGCGGTGGGACTGGATGGCAATCGTCTGAGCCTGCTGCTGGCGGTGATGTCCAGACGACTCTCCGGCCTGGCCACGGGCAAGTCTGACGTTTACGCCAACTGCGCGGGCGGGCTGCGCCTCTCGGAGCCGGCCCTTGATTTGCCGCTGGTCCTGGCCATTGCATCCTCGCGCCTGGACGCCCCCATTCCCTCAGGCCTGGCCGCCTGCGGGGAAGTAGGTCTGACCGGGGAGGTACGCTCCATCACTCAACTGGAACCTCGACTGAAAGAATTGGCCAAGATGGGCTTCCAGAAAGTGCTGGTTCCCGCTCATGGAGCCAAACCGGAAGGACTGGGCAAACTCAAATTGATCCCGGTCAGCACCCTCAGCGAGGCCCTCAAAGCTGCAACAATTCTAAAACAGGCCCCGGCCGTTGAGGTGATCTAGCCCCGGAAGATTTACCCCAGGTTCAAGTACGGCCCCCCCGTTTTTCCGGATCTTTCTTCTGCCTTGCTACTCTGATAGCAGAGAGAAAGAACAGGAGCCACCAGGATGTTCACCAGCGCAGCCAACCGTATTGACCCCCAGAAGAGCCTTGGCAATAGCCGGCCCGGCCAGCGCGGCACCGCCACGGATTTCCTGCCGGCCGGATTGGCCCTGACCCAGATTGTCTCCGGCGTGATGGAGAACTGGGACGACATCGAGCGTCAGATGCCCTGGTATC
This sequence comes from Vulcanimicrobiota bacterium, assembly GCA_022842865.1. Lineage (GTDB taxonomy): Bacteria > Vulcanimicrobiota > Xenobia > Xenobiales > JADMJV01 > JADMJV01. The sequence goes on from JALHOV010000087.1 coordinate 13,349, forward strand.
AGGCCCCCAAGAACGACCGTGACCCGGTCCGTCAGCAAATGGTCCAGGAGAGCAACAAGCCCCTGAGCAAGGAAGAAAAAGGCAAGCATCCTCTGTCGGAAACTCCGGGAGCGGTCAGCGAAGGCGAAGAAGGCCTGCTGGGCGAGAAGCCCCCGGTCCAGGCCGTCAAAGAAGCCAAAGCTGTCAAGGTCGAGGGCGCAACGACCGAAAAAGCTCCTGAAAAGTCGCCCGAAGTTATCGCTCAGGCCGCTCTCAGCTGGCGCGCCCCGGAAATGCCCAAAATCGAAGGCCAGGCCGTGCCTGCCTCCTTCGCCGTCCCCAACCACAGCGCCGGCGCCAGCGGCTTCGGCAATACCTGGTCCCACGCCGCTGCCGCCAAGCAGGGCGACAACAGTATCATTCTATCGGAGTAGCTTGCCGCAACGGAAAATTTGGAAATTTAAGCAAGAGGTTTGGCGACTCGGCGTAAATCTTACCAAAGTGGGAATGATGGCTCCGATGAGACGAACCCGTGTCCAGTAAACAACGTGAAAAGCTGCAGCGCTTCGCAGTCGCGCTGATCAGCGTATTCTTTATCCTGGTCGGAGGAGCCGGCCTCTTCGCCGCTGCCACCGTGCACGCGCTGCTCAAAGAAGTGCGCCGCGACCTGCCCAAGGCCGAGCAACTGGCCCACTTTGAGCCCTCCCAGACCACCAAAATTTACGCCTCCAACGGCAAGCTCATCGCCACCCTCTACCGCGAGAATCGCACCTACATGCCCCTCAAAAAGATCTCGCCGTGGATGCCCAAGGCCGCTCTGGCCATCGAGGACACCAACTTCTATCACCATCGCGGCGTCGACCCCAAGGGCATCATGCGCGCCATCTGGGCCCAATATTCTAAGCGCGACAAGCAGGGCGCCAGCACCATCACCATGCAGTTGGCTCGCAACATCTTCCTGACCGCCGATCAGACCCCCGAGCGTAAGCTGAAAGAAACGTTGCTGGCCATCGAGATTGAAAAGAGCTTCACCAAGGACGAAATCCTGGAGATGTATCTCAATCAGATCTACCTCGGATCGGGCGCCTACGGTGTGCAGGCCGCCTCCAGCCTGTATTTCAGCAAGAGCTGCAAGGATCTGACTCCGGCCCAGGCGGCCGTACTGGCCGGGCTGCCGCAGTCGCCCAACGAATACTCGCCGTTGCGGCACGAAGACAAAGCCAAGGCTCGTGCCAAAGAAGTTCTGGGCCGCATGCACAACAAAGAAGTCGGTTTCCTCAGCGACGCGCAATATGAGCGGGCTTTGCAAGATCTCGAGCACATGAAGTTCTACAATAAGAACCGCGAGGAATTTCAGATCCTCGAAGTGCCCTACTTCAGCACCTACGTCATCAAAGAACTCTACAAGCGCTTCGACGAGGATACCCTCTACCGCGGCGGCTTCAAGGTCTACACCACCGTCGACCTGGACATGCAGCGCAAGGGTGAAAAAATTGTCAAAGAACTGATCACTCGCGACGCCGAATATCTGAACGTGCACAGCGGTGCGCTGGTCTGCATCGAGAATAAAACCGGTTTCATCAAGACCATGGTGGGCGGCCTGGGTTGGACCAAGAAAAACCAGTTCAACCGCGCCTGGCAGGCCCGGCGCCAGCCCGGCAGCTCGTTCAAGCCCTTTGTCTATGCCACCGCCCTGGAGTCGGGTCTCTCCCCAGAAAGCGTAGTGCCCGACTCCCCCATCACCGTCGACGGTTACTCGCCCAAAAACTCCGATGGACGCTTTATGGGCTCCATCAATCTGGGCACCGCTCTACAAAACTCACGCAACGTCGTGTCAGTGCGCCTGCTCCAGTTGGTGGGCGCAAAGCGCATCATCCATTTCGCCCACCTGGCCGGCATCACCGAAGAGTTACCGCCCTTCCTATCGCTGGCCCTGGGCGCTTGCGATGTGCCCCCTTTGCAGATGGCCTCGGCCTACACCGTCTTTCCCAACGCGGGCTTGAAGATTCCCAGCACCCCCATCGCCCTTATCAAAGACGCCGAGGGGCGCGTGGTCGAAGACAACCGCGTGGCCGTCACCAAAGAAGTCTTTTCCGAGCCCACCGCCACCAACATGGTAGACATGATGAAGCGAGTGGTCGAGGCCGGCACAGCCACCAACGCCTATATGCCCAATCACGAAGTGGGCGGAAAAACGGGCACGACCGACTCCTTCCGCGATGCCTGGTTCAACGGCTACACCGCCAAATACACCACCGCTGTCTGGATCGGCAATGACGACTACAGCCGGATGTACACTTCCTTTGGCGGCGACTTGCCGGCCCGTATCTGGCACGAATTTATGGTCTTTGCTCTGCGCCACGACAAATCGAGCAGCATCGCCCGCAACCGAACTTCCAAGGTGTGCGTTATGTTCTGTCCCGATTCCAATGAGCGTTGTGGCCCGGATTGTCCCAAGTTCTACCGCAAATTTATGTATCGCAACGAGGTTCCAGCCCGCTACTGCGCCACTCACGGCGCACCGCGGGTGACCTATACGGGCGTGGATACAAACCGCCACGAGTCCAGCAAAGCGGCTCCCGCCAAGGCCAAGGGGCCAGCCCCGGCTGACACCGGAGATGCCGGCGCCGGACCGGTGCCCGATCAGGTCCAGTTGCCGCCTCCCGACGCCGCTCCCGACACCCTTCCGGTGGGCCCAGGACCCGGCGATGTGCCGGCGCCGCCTCCCGTGGATACGGCTCCGCCCGACCCGGGTCCGGCGCCCGTGCCCGACTCGGTGCCACTCGACCCCGGACCTCCCCCGGCGCCGCCCATGCCTGAGACCGTCCAGCCATGATAGTCGGGGGGTCCAGGGGGGGGGCGTCATGCCCCCCTGGAACATCGATAGTCGGGGGGTCCAAGATATTGCCCCTCCTGCTGGGGGCGCTGCTGTTCTGTGGCTGCGCCAGCAAAGACGGTTTTGCCGCTTTCGTGGTCAACCAGGACGCCCAGTCGGCCGGCAGCAAGCCGGGCAAAAGCTACAACGCCGAGCCCTGTATCTTCGCGATCGAAAAGAGCGTCTTCTTCTCGGTGATCAGTGGAGAGAAAGGCCAGCCCTCCAGCCTGAACCTCAGGGTGATGTTCCCCAAAGGCACCGTCAGTCCCAGTGAATTCCTGGGCAAGACGCTGGAAGGCAACCACGGCCAGGTGCAACTGGACAGCAAGGAATACGAACTGGAGAACATCACCGTAACCGTCCAGGCCCTTCAGAACGGATTGGCCCGCGGCAACTTCAATGCCAGGATCAAAGGCCAGAATCCCCCCTGGGAAGTGGTCGGGTCGTTTGACGCCAAGGTCAAACTGTGAAGCCGGCCCTGGCCCTACTGGGCCTGGATGAACGCGTGCTGGCCATCGGGCAACGGGCCGTGGAATGCAACATCCCGCTCACCGGCATCTGGGCGGACGATCACAACGGGGCCCTGATCGCTTCTCTGCGCCTGGGCTGCTGTGCCTTCCCGCGCGCGGCGGAGCCCTTGTCTCAGGCCCACTGGGTCGTTTTCAGTCAGACGGATGGCGATATTTCTCCCGAGCTGCAGGCTTTGGACGTGCGTTCCTTGCACCTAGAAGGCCGCCGAGTCAGCGGCCCCAATCTCGATCCGGCCTGGTGCAAATGGCTGATCGAACTGGGGTTTGAACCCCTCCCAGTGGGGTAGTACCCGCCGGTATAAATCTAAGGAGTGTTTTCGAGTGAGACGCGAGATCGACCAATGGTATAGCCCCAGCCTGAACAAGCACATGGAAATCGTGACCTACGGTCATTACGGTTTCCCGCTGCTGATGTTCCCCACGGCCGCCGCCGACTATCTGGAGTACGAGCGCTTCCTGTTGATCGACGCCATCGAGCCTTACATCAATGCGGGCAAAGTCAAGGTTTTCAGCATCAACAGCATTAACAGCGAAGCCTGGCTCAACAAGCGAGTCCACCCCAAGTACAAAGGCATCCGCCAGGCCCAGTACAACCACTACGTGACCGAAGAAGTGGTCCCGTTCATCCATCACAAGTGTGGTGGCCGCCACGGCATCATCACCACCGGCGCCAGCCTGGGCGCCTATCACTGCGTGAACCAGGTGCTGCGCCGCCCTGACCTGTTCGACGGCTGTATCGCCATGAGCGGTGGCTACAACCTGTATGACTACTTCGAGTCCTACGGCTATCACGATGAGAACATTTACTTCAACAACATTCATGAGTATCTGCCGAACATGCACGGCTGGCACGTGGAGCAACTGCAGCGCAAGCACCAGATCCACATCCTGACCGGCCAGGGCAACTACGAGAACCCGGATGACTCGCGCTGGCTCAGCGGTGCTCTCTGGAACAAGGGGATCGGCAATAACCTCGACGTCTGGGGCTGGGATATGCCTCATGACTGGCCCACCTGGCGAGCGATGCTGCCCTACTACATCGGCAGCCGCTTCTAAAAAAACAAAATTGCCCAGAAAAAGGCCCCGCACTGCGGGGCCTTTTTCCTGAGGCGCAGGGTTTCCCTAATGGGGTGGCCAAACGGATCTGGTGATGAAGTCGCCCCGGTGGTGGTTGGCGCCGCTCGTGCTGGCACTCTTCGCGGCCTTTTTGTTCCAGCCGGGGACCGTCTTGTTTGCCCCGCATTCCGATTTCCTGGCCGACCATTTTTCCTCGCGCTATCTCTTCAGTCAAAGTCTGCGCACCCACCACCAACTGCCGCTCTGGACTCCCTTCAGATTCTGTGGCTCTCCGCTGCTCGGAGACTGGCAGTGCCAGTGGTTTTATCCCCCCAATTGGGCTTACGCATTGGTTGCCCCCCTGGCCACCCTGCGGATGTTCGGGTTGCAAGTCGTGTTTCATCTGATTGTGGGCGGGCTGGGGATGTATCACTATCTGAAGGGGCAGAAGCTCTCCCCTCGTGCTTGCTGGCTGGGAGCGCTGATTTTTATGCTCAACGGCAAGTGGGTTGCCCATTTGCTAGCGGCTCAGCATCCCATCGAAGGTTGGGCCTGGATGCCCTGGGCCATGGCTAGCCTCGACCGCCTGCAACAACGACCCGGCCTCACAGAAACTTGCCGACTGGTATGCCTGATCTCGCTCCTCCTATTGGGTTCGATTCCAGCCTTTATGGCCATATCCGTTTATTTTTTGGCAGCCTACGGCGGCTTTTTGCTCTGGCAAGCGTCTCCGCGCGGCCCGCTGCTGCTGGCCTACAGCGCGGCTTGCGCCTGGTCCGCGGCGCTCTGCGCCGTAGCCCTGATTCCTGCCTGGGAGTTTATCAAGCTCTGCACCAGAGGCAACGGACTGACCCTGGAGCAAGCAAGTCAAGGGCAGATCCCCTGGAAGATTGTGCCTGTCCTGCTAACCTCACCAACCTCTCCCCTGAGCATCGGCTGGGAACTTACCCTCTACTGCGGAGCTCTGAGTTGTTTGTTAGCCACTCTCAGCCTGTTTCGCAGGCCGCGCCCGGTCGAGCTTTTCTTCCAACTCACCAGCCTCGCCGTCTTGCTGCTGGCGCTGGGACATCAGAGTCCTTTCTTTGATATCTGCTTCCGTTTCTTGCCGGGGTTTTCTCTCTTTCGCTACCCGGCGCGCTACGGGCTGCTATTGGGCATCACGTTCGGGGCACTGGCCGCACGCCAACTGGACCAAAGGGAGCCCCTACCTCCTCGTCCCCTGGTAATTCTGCTGGGGCTGGGCGCCCTGCTGGCAGCCTACGCACAGTACTCTTTCGGACGCAGTGAAGGCTGGCTAGGGCTGGCAGTGGTGTTGGGGGCCGGGCTGACCCACTGGATGGCGCTCCCTCGCCGCCAATTGGCGCTGATCGCTCTGGCCACCCTGGAATTGGGCTGTTTCACCTTTCGCTTGATCGACGCGCGCCCGTTCTCAGAGGTCATGATCCCACACCCCCTCGCTCAACAAGTCGCCAGACCTCTGGGGGTCGGTCGTACTCTGGTCACACATTCGCAAATGTTGAGCAGCACCTACGCGACTCTCAATGGGGTCGAACTCACCCACGGCTCCACCGCCCTGGTGCCGAAAGTCACCGTCAACTACCTGGAAAGCGGGGTCGCTCAAACACCTGTCCCATCGGATGCGGTGCTAACCGGGATTCCAGCCCTTATCCCTCAGTCCGAAAGCTTTTTGCGCCGTGGAAATGTAACCCAGGTCATCAGTCAACGCCCCCTCTCTTTGGCCTGGCCCCACAAAAGCATCCCCCCTTCCGATGCTTTGACTTTCTGGCTGAAGGTGGGTTCCTGGAGATGCCTCCGCTGCTACTTTACCAGGACCCCCAACCACTTGCCCGCCACCGCCTGGTGGGCAAAGCGCTCA
>JALHOV010000088.1:0-3933 GCA_022842865.1 Vulcanimicrobiota bacterium
GCAGCCGGGCGAAATTGATGCAAAGCCGCACTACCGCTTTCTCGTCTTCGACCGGTTGCGAGCAGCAATTCAGAGCGTCTTGATAGAGCCGGCGGGCCGCCACCAGGTTGCCTCGGCGATGTTCCAGTACGCCCCAATTGGCGAAGATGCGCCCCCGCAGCCAGCTCGGCTCGCAATCTTGCAGGGCTTGCTCAAAAAAGCGCACAGCCTTTTCCGGGTCGCCGTTCTTTCGATGGTAAAGTCCTATGTTGTTGAGCAGCAGGCAACGCTTAACCGGATCCTCCTGGCACTCAGGCATGGAGTGTTTCAGCCACTGCAGGCAAAGTTCGAAGCTGTAGGACCCGAGCGCTTGCTGGGCGCTCGTCAAACTTTCCATCCAACCCAAGGATCCGCCACACCCTTCCGCCAAGCCAAGGCAGATGTTTCATTGCCGGCTGGTCAATCCCGTTCATCACGATCCTGCCCTGCTACTGGAGCTCCCCCAGTTGGCGCAGCGCTGGCTGTTGGACTGCGGGGACCTGCACGCACTTTCCTTGCATGAGCTATTGCAAATTGACACCGTTTTTGTCAGCCATGCTCACATTGATCACTGGATTGGCCTGGACGCGCTGATGCGGGCCCAGTTATTTGGCGACCGGCCGCTGCGCGTGCTGGGTCCAAAGGGTATTTTGGACATGCTGGCCGGTCGTCTGGCCGGCTACGCCTGGAATCTTGTTTCGCGCTCGCAATTTGTTGTTGAAGGCTACGAATGGACCGGCTCGGACTGGGAAAGCCGTCATTTTCCCTGCCGTGATCGCTTTGAGGGCCGGCAGGCCCCGCCCGGGTTGCCGCCTTTGGAGAATTGGAGCTTGCGCTGGGTGGAATTGCAGCATGGAGTTCCGTGTCTGGGATATCGATTAGAGTCGCCTCCGAGTTTTCGATTCCGAGAGGATTGCCCTCATCCGCCGGGTCCATGGATCGCTAATCTGAAGCAAAAAATGGCGGCCGGTGACTCGGACGGGACGCTGATGGTGGGGGGAACGCAGCGGCTCCTGAGCGACCTGAGTCAGTGGGTGCGGGTACTGCCCACCTACCAACTGGCCTATATCACCGATACTCGTCTCGACCCCTCCACCCGCGCGCGCATTGTGGAAGCCTTCGGACCTACCCGAGTGCTCTGGTGCGAAGCCGCTTTTCTGGAATCGCAGCGCGAACTGGCCGAAGCCAAGCTCCACTCGACCGCCACCGAGGCGGCCCGACTGGCTTGCGAGCTACAATGTGAGCGGCTTCATCTTTTTCACCTGAGTCGGCGCACCCAGGGTCTGGCTGACGAGCATCTGCGCGAGGCCCGTCAGACTTTCGCAGAGACTTACATCGACCAGCAATCTGCCGAAAAAGTTTGACGGAACCCCTTGACAGGATCAGGTGAACATATGGCAGGCTTGAGTTGGAGGATGCGATGAAAAGCCCAGAAGGATTGATATGGAACACTCCGAGCCGGCGCAAAGCCTTTCACCGCGACCCTGAGGTCGCGACCCAAGCCGAGATGGACCAGATTTGGGAAGAAATCGAAGCAGAGGAAGCCCGGCGGACCGCCTGCTACGATGGCCCTGCTCGGCCCCTCTTAATGCTGGTCGCGCCAGACCGGCCGCGTGTAGAAACGTCCGCTGGTCTGGGTATGCCCTGAGACCGTTTGGTAACTGCGGCCGCCGTTGTTGGAGCCCGTCACTCGGGGTTTGCCGTTGGCTCGACCGGTGACTAGCTCGGTATGGCTATCCGAAATCCATACGTCACCCGGTTTGGCGTCAGCGGCCGAGACGGGCTTCCACCCTTGCTTTTTCATCGCCTTTTCCAGATCTTGCACTACCATGTAGTGGCCTTTCAAGCCGAGGCGCCGAGCGAAAGTCGAGACAAAGTTGGCGCATTGATTGTTGGTTCCGTAGTTCGTTTCGGGCCAGCGGGTGGTGTCCTGAAATCCCGGTAATTTATGGGTCAACTTGCGGGCCGGGGTGCCCTCCAGGCGTCGAGCGTCATGGGCCACGCGCGGACCTGCCGTTAGGCAGTGCAGATCGAGCTTTTGGGGTAGGGGAGCCTTGCCCCGAAATTCCGGTCTGGGTTTGTAGGGCTGGAAGGGGACTTCGGGCAGAACGACGGTCTGGGGAATTGGACCCTGTTGCGCCTGAGGGCTTAAGTCCACCTGATCCGGACGGGGTTCCGCCTCGCACTCCACAGGTTCCGGTAATCGACGGTGTACGGGTTGGAACCAGGCCAGGTCGCTGGAAGTGGAAGAAATCTCCATTGTTTTGCCTCCTGATGAATTGGGTTACCCACAGGATAGGCGGGGGATTTCTACCAAATCTCTACCAAATCAACCAGATGTTGCCAGATTATGGCAAAGTTGCGCCCCATTTGTTCCAATGGACGATCTCGTTCAGGGGTTTTCGTCCTCCCTTGCGAGGTGGACCCTCGGCTTCTTTCGGTGGATAGCCAAAGGAGAGGCAGCAAACCGGACGCAATTCTTCGGGGTACTCGAGAATGGACCGGGCCGCGGCCGGGTCGACAAAAGAGCCTATACATGAGGCGATTCCCAGATCCCAGGCCGCCAGTTGCATGTACGCGGCTGCCTGTCCGGCGTCAAAGACGGGCCAGTGCCCTTCCGGGATCAGCAGGATCAGCCCGAAGGCGGCGTTGGCCAAATGCCCTGAGTGGCCAGAAATATCGGCCAGTTGGGCCAATTTTTCCGGGTCGGTCAGAGCTACGAAGTTCCAGGGCTGGCGGTTGAGGGCAGAAGGGGCGTGGCGTCCCGCTTCCAGAATGGCCAGTTGGATTTCAGCGGAGATGGGTTGCTTGACAAAATCTCGGACCGCACGCTTGCTGCGGATCAATTCATCGGTGCGCATGGCCGACCGTTCGGCTTGTTGGTCCTGGAGCCTCCAGCCTTCCGTTCAGGCGTCGCCAAGTTAACGACCTGTTTCCAACTGCGACCTGCGAACGTGGCAAGCTTGTCGTGTGGTTATTCATCGTAGTCCTCCCGTAAAAGCTCCCAGCCTCAAGGAATGGGAAGCTCTGATCAAGCCCGAACCCGGCCAGGGTGAATCGGTGGAAATCGGCGCGCGCGCCGATGAGCCTTTGCCTCGCTCCATCGCCGATGTGCGCCAGCAAGTCGCCGGCCTGGACTACCAGAATCTCGATCCTTACGTCGCCAGCGTGGCCGGGTCCATTGCCGCCAGTCAGGTTGAGTTGCCCAAGGGTGAGGAAAAGATCGCTGTCCAGGTCCCCGAGTTCTACCAAGAAGATGTGGAAGTCCTGATGGGCCTGCAAAACGGGCCCTTTGCCCCGATGCTGGTGGTGCTGCCGGGAATCCACAGCAGCGGTGAAACTTCGCATGCCAACTTGTTCAAGAAGCTGGCTTTGGAGCGGGGCATGAATTACGTTTGCCTGCCCAACTCGATGAGCAAAGCCATGCTCGAGGACAAGCCGATCCATCATCCGGGGAACCCGCGCGTCGACGCCCTGGCCACGCGCAAGATCCTGGAGAATCTGCGCGACCAGTATCCGGAGTTTTTTACCAGCATCTCGGTGGCCGGCTATTCCTACGGTGGTCTGCACGGCGCCAATCTAATTCGTCTCGACGAGGAGAACTCAGAGCGCCTGATCGATGGTAATTTTGTGGCCATTTCGCCACCCGAGAACCTGGAACACTCGATGGTGCAGCTCGACGATTTGCGCGTGTTATATAAAGAAGGAACCGCCACCACCTCGGACACGGGTCTGAAATACAAGCACGATGTGAAAAAGTATGGCTACGAGGGCTTCCATCAGAGCGATCTGTCGCAGCATACCACTGGCACCAACGTGGACGAAATTGAGATCGCCGATAAATACGGCAGCCGGGATTCCCTCAAGGAACTGCTCGAGATTGTGGACACCCAGTTCGGCCACAACCAGCTGCCC
>JALHOV010000088.1:3943-19536 GCA_022842865.1 Vulcanimicrobiota bacterium
GTACAAGCAAGCAGGCTTAATCAAGAAAGTGAAGATGCGCCAGGACCACAAGCGCATCGTCGAAAACATCACCTACCGCCAGTTTTCGGATGGCTGGTTGTGCAAGGACAGCTGGCTCCAGCAAAATCAGCTGACGCCCGAGCAGATGGCCGCCAAGTATAGCTTCACCAACGCTATGGAGGCCGTCCATCGCACTCCTGTGCTCACCTTGGGCGCCGCCGACGACTACATTCTGAACCGCAACGATGTGGACACTCTGCGCAAGCTCGAGACCAACCCCGGTCAGCTCGAGGTCACGCGCATCTTCGACACCGGTGGCCACGTCTCACTGGACTGGAACCCCAAGGTCGCCGAAACCCTGATCGACTTCGCCGCCGCCGACGACCTGAAGTAGGGCCGTTTCCTCCAGCGGGGCGCGGTCCTGGTCCTCGCCCAGCGGTAACAATCTTGCCGGTTGCTGCTAACACGGCTTGGTTGTCGGCCAGCGGTAACATTGTTGCCGGTCGCAGCTAACAAGGGCGGGGGCCTGTTCTGGTTGTCGCTCAGCGGTAACAATGTTGCCGGTCCTAGCTAACACGGCTGGGGGCAGGTTCTGGTTGTCGGCCAGCGGTAACAATGTTGCCGGTCCTAGCTAACACGGCTGGGGGCAGGTTCTGGTTGTCGGCCAGCGGTAACAATGTTGCCGGTCGAAGCTAACACGGCTGGGGGCCAGTGCTGGTTGTCGCTCAGCTGTAACAATGTTGCCGGTCCCAGCTAACACGGCGTGTGGCAGGTTCTGGTTATCGTCCAGCGGTAACAATGTTGCCGTTCGAAGCTTCAGCGGTTGCGGCCGATTCTGGTTGTCGTTCAGCGGTAACAATGTTGCCTTGCACCGGCAACCGACGGCCGTGGCGACGGAGGCTAGCGCGCGCCCAGGATGGACTGACGTGCGGCCATGCTCATCACGGCCAAGGCCTGTGCGAAGCCGGCTGCGCCGGGGACGACCAGGCTCGTGGCCAAGGCAGCTCCGGAAAGTACACCAGCAGCACCTGTCCAGACCCGGGCCTGGTTCTTCTCGCGCACTCCGCGTACCACGTCGGCGCCGCCCAACAGCATCTCGCAACCTGCTGCCAGGGCACTGGCCGGATTGCTCACCTGGCGTACCCAGGCCTGGCCGGGACGAATGAGACCCACTGCGTCGGCTCCGTAGGCGGTGGACAGCGCCAGATGGGCCACTCCCTCGACTCGGTCGAGCGCGCTTTCTCCGTGGGCCAGTTTGTGAATTCCCCAGGCGGCAGAGGCCAGCGAGGTCACCCCGGAAAAGCCCGCCGAGGCCTCGGTCCAGGGACTGCTCTGAGCTTGCGCAGCCGCGATCCAGCTACCCATCTGCATGGCTTCCACGGCGCGCGACGCTAGCGGGTGTTCGGCGCGCAGCTGGTCTAGTTTGTGCTCGTCGTCCAGGGGACGAGAGGCGTCAGCCGGCGTGGCCCAGCGACGGGGCGCGAACTGCCAGGCCTGACTCTGGAGAATCTTCATCACGACGATCTAACCGTTTCGCTGCTCTCAGGGTGTAGCCGGATTGTTACTTTCTCCCGCTCAGTAAGTTTGCGCGATCGTGACCCGGGTCACAGACATCTTGGAGCGAGTTTGCTATCCTGGTGTTATGCAAGGATTTCGTCCCGAAGCTGTCGCTCGAGCCCTTAAGAAGCCCGCTCCTGAAACCCCTCAACCGCCTTCCTGGTTCACCTGGGAGAACGGACTCAAGCTGGTGGCCCTCGGCACCAAAGTGGGCACCGCTTACTACAAGCACCAGCAATACTGGTGGGACCGCGAGCAACGGGTCCTGGCGGCCGCTCGTGACCACCAGGGCTGGCTGACCGAAGCGCAAATGCTGCAAGCCCTCGAGTATCGTCACAAAGAAGTTGCCCGCGTTACCGCCAGTCTCTGCGAAAAGGGCCTGTGCCGCCAGCTCGTCAGCCGCCACGGACAACCGATTTACCTGTTCGACGCCTTCCTGGCCCCGGTTCGCTTCTGCGACTACTGCGATCAGGAACGCGCCCCGGGGCCCGTCTCCAACTGCAGCTGCTGCGGCGCTCCCTGAAAGGACCCGTTCTCCGGCGGCGAAGGGCGATGGCATGAGGAAGCTGCCAAAAGCCGCCGCCGTTATAAGTCTGGCCGGGCTGTTCTTGCTCGCATCTTGGGCTGACCAGCCGCCTTCCATCCTGGTCGTATGGGATTCCACTCAGCCCAGCGGGGCGCCGGCCTTCAAGCGCCTGGTGGAGCAGCTCAAGCGCCAACGAGCCGAGGGCCACTTTGTGGGCGCTCCACTCGACCCGAGTTTTCGCGTTTACGACCTGGCCGTCCCCGAGCACGCCAAAGGGGTCAAATCGCTCGGTCTCGGACGCCCCGCCCAGCCCCAACTCTGTCTGCTGGAAGTCAATGAGCGCGGCTTGCCTCTGAAGGTCACCTGGCGTACTTCGGTGAGCAGCGCCGAGCAAGCCCTGGGGGCGCTCGCCCAGCAGCTTGGCCTGCACAAGCCCGTCGCCACCCTGTCCCCCACGCCGACCCCCACCCTGACCCCCACACCCACCCCGCCTCCGGCCGACAACTTCCTGCGCAGCGGCCAAAGCCTCACTTCCGGAAAATTCCTGGATTCCGACAGCCGAGCTTTCCGTCTTATAGTCCAGGGCGACGGAAACTGCGTTGTCTACCGAACCCTTGGGGAGAAGCCTGAAGCGAATTGGGAAACCGGGTCGGCCCAAGTCGGTTGCAGTCTAAAGCTCCAGCGCACCGGCCTGCTCGAAGTGCTCAACGGCGACGGCCGCAGCTTCTGGCACTCCACCTACGAAGGCATGGTCGGCAGCTACCGCCTGCGCCTCCAGGACGACGGCGACCTGGTGGTAGAACTCCAGCGCGGCAGCGACTGGATCTTCTGCTGGAGCTCCCTGCGTGGTTCCGAAGGCGCCTGGAAATCCACCCCCGGCCTCAAACTCGACCGCGGTCGCGGCCCTCGCTAAACCTTAGAAGAGAGCGTCCACCACTGGGTTCCGGCCGCGACGGCCCGGGCGAAATACCCTTAAACTACTCGACGATGACCGTGTCCGACCCGCTGCGGCCGAAGGTTTCGGGGTGGTACATCTCTTCGGCCTTGGTGGGGGGCACCACGAAGGTGCCGGGGGTGGTGGCGCGGGCGACGTAGCTGTAGGTATAGACGCCTTCCCAGAGCAGCTGGGTGAAAGCTTCCACCCGTTCGTCTCGCAGGTTCTCGTGCTGATACCAATACCGGCTCCACCAACCGTCGGAGCGATTGGCCGGAGCTTGAGTGGGACGGGCGCCCAACAGGGCCGGGTTGACGGCTTCCAGCCCGGCGGGTAGCGGGTCCACCAGGGCCACGTGATAGCGCCGGGAGGGGGCCTGCATGGTCAGGTTGACGCGCACTTCGGCGCCGGCCTTGATATGCCAGACCCCTTTCTCGTCCCGGCTCACGTCACGATTATCGCGCACCGACTCGTAGCTGCGCTGCACGGCGAAACCATAGTCGGCAGGGGCCTGCTTCAGGTCGCGCGGGCAGTAGTTTAGGCCAAGCCGGTAGTAGAGCCGGCCCGGGCCCGTTTTGGCCAGGGTGAGAGCGTCGCCCTTGAGTTGATCGATAGGAATGGTAATGCGCTTTTCGTCTTTGTCCCGGCCGCGGAAGGTCTGCTGGCCGGCCGAGGCGTTTCCGAGCCAGATCTGGGCTACAAAGTTGGGCGTGACCGATTCGTATTGGTGGAAATAGCGGTCGATGGCCAGTAGAACCCAGCAGTTTTCCTGAGTGTTCTCCCAGTGGCCGGCGCTGCGATGGTCCAAAAGTCCGCGCACCAACTTTGGAATTAGCGGGTGTTTGGGACGGGTGGCGATCATCGACTCCAAGAGCAGGCCGTCGTCGCGACGGTCCGAGTAGAGCACCAGGTAGCCGTTGTCGCCATAGCCAGTGCTGAACTGAGCGGTCGAAGCGGTCTGAGTCGAGTGGTTGTCCAGGTAGCGGTAGATTTCGTCGACCTGAGCGCGGCTGGCCGGATCCTTGGCCAGGGTGGGCAGCAGCCAGCCCATGACTTCGAGGGGATGGTTTTTCAGGTTGGTCTCGGCTAACAGTTTTTGGGCCTTGTTCCGGTCCGGAGCCCCCGAGAGATCCAGCACGTAGAGAGCGTAGGCAGTGATACTACGGCGACAATCCTGGCCATATTCGGCTGGGATGTGACTTTCGATGTTGCGCAGGTATTCCAGCGTACGCTCCAGCATCGCAGAATCGACCTCGAAGCCTTTTTGCTTGCAGCGCACCAAAGAATGTGCGATATGCACCGTAAGATAGGCGATGGAAGGGCGATTGCGCACCCAATAATCCCAGCCGCCGTCGTCGCATTGCAGGCCGCGCAATTTGTCCAGGTCGGCGGCCATGGCTCGCTTGAGTTCGGCTTCATTGGCCATGCCAGGCGCCTTGAAGGCAGTGAGCACGTCCTTCAAGGCAGCCGCCGCCAACATGCGGGAGGCCACCTGTTCGGTGCAGCCGTAGGGATACTCGGCCAGGTAGATGAAAGCATCGGTCAGTTCCGAGAGGGCTGTTGAGGTGGTGGTGATGCTCAGGCCGCCGAACTGGGGCCAGACGTTTTTCGGTTTCTCCACCGCCTGTTGCACCGCTTCCTCGTCGACCACGCCATAGGTCGCGAAGGCTTCGGTGGTGGCGGGCGTCCACACCGGCAGGGAGATTTCTGCCGCGTCGCTACTGCCGGGAGCCGCCGCGCCGAATTGAAAGCGAGCTGTGCCGGCGCTCTCGGTCTGACAGGGAATCTGACACTCGACCCGGTCGTTGGCCGGAACCTCGAACTTGTAGCCGGCCACGTTTTGGTTGGCTTCGCCCACCAGCGCGTTGCTGGTACGGCACACCAGCGCGACCTGCACTGCCTGGTCCGATTGATTTTGCACCACCACCGGTAATTGGCAGCGATCCCCGAAATTTAGGAAGCGCGGCGCCGAGGGGCGCACCTGGAGAGGCTGGCGGGCTACCAGGCTGCTTTCGCCTTTGCCAAACTGCTTCACGCCCGAGGTGGCCAGGGCGATGATGCGATAGCGAGTCAGGTTGTCGGGAAGCTTGACGGAGACTTTGGCCTTGCCCTGAGGGTCGGTGGCCACCGTGGGCGCAAACAGGGCCAGGGCGTCGAAATTGGTGCGCACTTTGAAGGTGGTCGGAGGGGGAGGAGCGGCCTCGCTCTGGGCCATCACCTCGTTCTTGTCAAAGGAGGCCTGCGGTCTGTTCATGGGCCCTCCTTCCTCCAGTGCGTCTGCCAAAGGGGCGGCCGAGGGAGCTACGGACCCGCCCACCGCGTCGTAGTCCCTCCCTCGGCTCATCGACTTGTTGTTGCGCCCCGCCAATCCCAGGTCCGCGGACTGCTGCTGGAGTAAAAGCCAGCGCCGCGAATGACTGTCGCTCACTCCTGGGTCGGCGGTGGGGCAGAAACTGGCCAGCGGATCGGCGGGATCGTAACCCGACAGAGCCAGAACCGACTCGTCCACTACCAGCACGGTTACTTCTCCCTGGATGGGCTGGTTCTGGCTGTCTTTCAGTTCCAGGCGCAATTCGGTGGAGCCACCGGGCTGCAGTTTGGCCTGGGCCGGCGTGACCTCGACCTTGAGTTTGCGAGTTGCGTTGGAAACGGCCAGTTGCAGACTGCCGCTGGCGTAAGCCGGGCGCATCTCGCTTTTCCCTTCTTCCCGAGGCTGGCTGCCCACCGCATCGACCTGTAGCTGCAGGCCGGGAATGTTGATTTCGTCCAGCGGAATTTTTAGATGAGCGCTGCCATCTTGAGCGCTCAGACGCTGCAGGCTGGCGATGCCGTTGCGGCGGGTGGTGACCACCAGCTCGGCCGGAGCGAAAGGCGCCTGGACCAATACCTCGGCGGTATCGCCGGGCTGATATTCGCGCTGGCTGGGCACCAGGGTCAACTGTTCCTGCTCAACCCGTGTCGCCGGCGGTTGTTTGCCTCCGGCCACCCACAGGGTCAGCTGGCTGCGATTGGAGCGATTGTCGTTGTCTTGAATATAGGCTTCCAACTGGTAGGTGCCGCCCTGGTTGGTGGGCACGGCCGCCTTAACCCCATGCTCGGCGGAAGTGACCTGCAGCTCCACCTCGTCGGCGTGCTGGCTTTCCCCGTTTTCCCAGTCCAGCCGGTAGGCCTTGAGCAGCACCGGATGGCCGCTCACCGGCTTGCCTTCCAGATCGGTGACCACCACCTCGACTTCCAGCGGCTGTCCCGCTTCCACAAAGGTGCGTTGGCTCTTCATTCCCACGTAGAGACTGGCCGGATGCACCAGCACTGTGGTGGAGGTGGTCCAGGTCTGGCGATTGACGTCCTGGATGGTGGCCTGGGCGGTCAGGCTATGTGGTTGCGGCGGAGCCACCGAGAGAAAGTCCACTTTGAGGCGGGCCTTGCCTTTGGAGTCGGTGCGGTCGGCCTGAGTGGTCTGGTTGCTGGGGAGGCCCGGTCCAGCCATTTCGTTCCACCAGAAACGACCGGGCCACCAGGGCGTCCAGGTGCCAAAGGTAAAGCCATCCCAACCGGGCGGACTGAAGGTGGTTGGAGTGCTGCTGACGCTCCAGTCGACCTGGGCATTGGCCAGAGGACCGCCCGAGAAGTAGGAAGCGCTGGCCGTCACCGTGGCCGAAGATCCGATCTGACTGGTGGCCGGTGAAGCTTCCGCGCTGACTTCGAACTCGGGCCGGCGGAATTCTTGCACTTGAATGCCCAGCTGGGTGGCGCCTTCGCTGTCTCCCGAGATTTGCAAATTGCAGTTGCCCAGGTTGACGGTCTTGGGGAGCTTCAGCTGAAAATCAAAGCCGCCCAGTGCGCCGACTCCGGCTTCGCCTTTGAGAATCTCGTTGCCCAGCGGGTCGGACAATTGGTAGCTCACCTTGTGGTTACGGGTCGCCTGCAGCTCGCCTTTGGGACCATATTGCAGGTGGCGTGACCAGCCCTTGATATGGACGGTTTCGCCGGGTTTGTAGAGATGGCGGTCATCGAGCACGTGCCAGAGGGTGGTATCGGACGGTTGATGACGATTCCAACCGCCTCCGTAGTAGTCGCTGGGGGAGAGAAAGGCCACGTCTTCGCCTTTGCGGGCCAGCAGCATGGGGGCCTGTGAAGCGGGTAGCGTTAAGTGTGCCAGACCGTCCCCGTCGCTATTGGCGCTGCTCTCGCCGAGCTGGAACTCCACACCGGACAAAGACTTGCCGGTCTGCAGATCGTTGGCCCAGGCCACCAATTCGTTGTGGTCGACCAGGGCATCCAGGCCCAGTTGGCTGGACTGGACCCAGCCCAGGTAGACCTGGCGGCGCCACTCTTCTTTGGGTGGAGGCTCTACCTCGACCTGGACCACCACGTGTCCCAGGCCATCTCGCAAGGCCGCCGTCAGGTCGATGGGAACTTCGGTTTCCTGGTCGGTAGGCGCTCCCGTTCCGATAACCTGGTCCTGCACGGACTGGCCGGGAGGGCGACGATCCTTGAGATTGCTGTAAGTCTCTTGCTGATACTGCTGGAAAGCCTGCCAGTCGCTCGGCTGCACTTTCCACAGACGCACGCGCAGTTTGTCGTAGTTGACCACGCGAAAAGGCAGGCTGCGGGGACCTTTGGGGTCGAGCACGATCATGTTCTGAGCGGGGGGCTGGAAGCTGGGCTCGGCTTTGCCCACCTGAACGGTAAAGCTCTCGGATTTGCCCAAACGCTGCCCGAAATGGTCGATGCATTCGGGGGAGAGCGTGACTCGATATTTCGACTGGCCGCGCGGTCGGCCGGTCATGGTCAGGCCACTGCCGTTACAGCGCACGCGAAAGTCGGGAACTTCGGGCGAGACGGTTACCCAGCTGGCATGAAATTTGTCGGCTTGCAGCGCATTGTTGAACTGGACGCTCCAGGCATCCACCGGACTCGCATTCTCGGTCTTCCAGACCACGCTCAGGGGGTCGTAGGTTGAAAAGGAAAAGGTCTGGGCGCTCTTGGTGGTCAGCGGGCCCTCGGCCGAGGCGGTGCCGGCCGGGACTTCCACCGTATAGCTGGTGCCCGCTTGCAGAGTCTTCTCGGACTTCAGCACCAGCCAGCGTTTTGGGTCCTGCTCCTTAGTCTGAGCGTTGATACTATCGTCGGCCAGTATTTCGGCGCGGCTGGCCGGGCGTAAGGCCGGTGCCGGCCCTTTGGAGCTGGTCAGGCGGATCTTGCCGGCCAGCGTCTGGGTGTCCATGGCCTGGTCGAAACGCAGGAAGATCAGCGGATTTAAGTCGAGTCCGGAACTTTGGGGTTGGCTGACCTCCAGGCGAGGTGGGGGAGTTTCGAAGGTTTCCCTACGCGCGGCCGCCAGGGTTTTGCCATCACTGCTCTTGAGACCGGCGGGGATTTCGACGGTGTAGGAGGTGGCCATGGGAAAGCGGACTTTGGGCACAAACATGAGAGTCTGGGTGCCGAGCCAGCGCCACTTGCCCTCCACGGCCGGACTTAGCTTGACACCGACGTCCTTGTCGTTGAGTTGCTCCAGGGTGGTCAACGGAAACATGGCCTGGTTGAAGGTCACTGTCAGGTGGGGGGCCATTTCCACCGCTCCGCGCGGGGCGATGTTGACCACCTCAAGCCGATTGCCGGCCACTTTCGGAGGTGCGCCGTTCTGAAGGGGAGGCGGAAAGGGCTGCTGCAGCGTGCGAGCCGTGCGTGGGGGCGGCAGTGAGCCCTCGCGGAGAGCGAAGGCTTTGGCGTCTTTGCCATCACCCTGGAGCGGAGGCAGGGCCTTGACCATGGCCTCCAGTTCGGCGGGGGTGAGAGGAGTGGTGCCGGCCTTCTTGTTCGCATCCGATTGCGAAGATGCCGAGCCCGGCGTGAGCCGGAAGCGCATGCCGTCCTCTCTTTGCTGAGTGGGCGCCTTGATTTTCGGACGCGGCACGTTGACCGGTACCTGCCCGCAGCCGGCCAAAAGGAAGAGAACCAAAAGAAGAATTCGATGCACGTGAACCCCCAGGGATTTTCCCTTCGACGCGCTTGAGGGCGAAATCTTCCTATGGCTTCCAGGCGGCTAGCAGTTGGAAGTAGGCGGTGCTGAACAGGGTCTCGGGGATGCTGAGGCCAGCCGCTCGATACCATTCGTCCAGTTGATCGCGGCTGGGCGGTAGGGTGTGGGTCAGGAAGAGGCGAGTTTTTTCCTCGATTTCTTGAGGACCCTGACCCGAATGGCGCCAACGTCCCCGCAGGGCATGCAGGCGCGCGGAATCAACCTCGTAGGGGCCGACCTGGCAACCTACCAGCGCCACCCCGCCCGGACGCAAGCGTTGCCCGATGCTGCGAATCCACAGGGGCTGCTCTTCCCGAGTGGGCAGGTGATGCAAAACGCCCACGCTGAGGACTCCGTCCAGTTCCACCAGGTCGGCAAAGTCATCCAGCACTCCCAGACGCAGTTCGACACCGGTCAGACGCCGGCGGGCCAGGTTGAGCATCGGCTCCGAGGGGTCGACTCCGATGAGTTGCCAGGCAGGAAAGCGTTGTTGGAGATGCTCGGCTTCGTAACCTGTGCCCACGCCCAACAAGAGCACTCGGGCCGGCCGGTCGGGCTCCAGGTAGGCGGCCAGTCCGTCACGGGCCATTTCGTGCAGGCCTTCATAACCGGCCATCACGGTTCGAGCTCCGGCATCGTAATTGCGGGCCCGTTCTTCGTCAAAAACGCTCATAAGGTTCGATACTCCTGTGGGGATAGATGAAAGCGGCGGCGGAACAGTCGCCGAAAGTGGGAAAGGTCGGCAAATCCGCTCTGTTCAGCTACCTGAGCCACGCTTTGCGGGCTGTGCCTCAAGAGCAGGGCGGCTTCGTCCAGTCGTGCCTGTAGGGACCATTGTCCCAGGCTCTGGCCCGTCCAGCGCCGGACCTGAGTGGTCAGATGGGCCGGCGAGACGGCCACCTCCTCGGCCAACCGGGTCAGAGTCCAGGGCTCCCGGGCGGGTTGGAAGACCAGGCGCACGGCCTCCTGCACCCAGATCGGGGCGGCCGCCTGGCTGACAAATTGAGCCAGCAAGGTCTCAATCTCGCCCGTCCAGCGCGAGTGGACACGCAATGGCGAGCCTCCCAGGCGCACCTGGGTGACGGCCTGACGTAACTGCACCGGTAACTCGGTCTCCTGGCAGCTCACGTAGGTAAGGTGTTGGTTAGCCTGAACGCGATGAGGCGCCCAACCGGGGAGCAGCATCAGCGAACCCGCCTCCAGTCGAACCGGACGGCCCAACTGAACCTGGCAACTGCCTTCGTGGCAGTAGGCCAGCACGCTGAAGTCGTGTCGTTTTAAGTCCATTGCTGGCCTATCATACCCCGGATAAGACCGACCAGGGAGAGAGTTTCTTTCGCTTCTTTGCTATAGTAGCGGGATGCAAATCCGGCGCGAATCCGAGGAGGACTTTCTGGTGTGCCTCCACCCCGGCGACTCGGTGCGTGCTTGCCTGGAGCAGGCCTGTTTGGAATTGGGCATCCAGGGCGCTTCCGTGAACGGCATCGGCGGCCTTTGCGAAGTCGAGTTAGGCTTCTGGCGTTCGCCCGATTACCAACGTAAGAAGCTCGACGGCAATTGGGAAATGCTTTCCTTGCTGGGCAACATCAGCTGCTACGAAGGCCGGCCTTTCGCCCATCTCCACGTCAGCCTGGCTGACGAACACCTGAACGTGGTCGGAGGGCATTTCTTCGAAGCCCGAGTGACGGCCACCGCCGAGATCTTTTTGGCCCGGACCTCACCCATTGCGCGCCAGTGGAACGAGCACATCGGCGCCGCCCTCTGGACTCTGTAACCGTAGCTTCGTGATGCGGCAGCTGATGCAAAAGTGGGAATGCGCCCCTCTACTGGCGCGCATTCATCGACTCGAAGCCGCTTGGGCCCAGGACGAATGGACCGCCGCCGTCTGATCGACGGCTTAAGCGCGATGGTGCATCCGCTGCTCAAGTTCCGCGATATTGCTTTGCGCTAAAAGAAAACGTAAACGCGGGTACAAAGCGGGTCGGCAAGTTTCACACGACGTTCATTTTCGAGAGGCGATTTTTGGTATCGTTTGAGCCGGGGGGAGTATTATCAATTCATCGGCGAGAAGCCAACGCTCCTCACCGATTCAATTGAACGTTGAAGGTCGCTCCCTCTGAATCATTGGAACGGTAAGGCTTGTAGTGGGCCTCCGTCTCCCGTAGCCTCCGTGGATTTCCGCGGAGGCATTTTTTTTTGCCGAAATTGCCAGAAATCTGGCAAGAGTTGCCAGAAAAGTGGCACTCGGCCCCCGTGCCGCCCGGGAGTTGTCAGAAATTTGGCAAGAGTTGCCCAAAACGTGACACTCGGCCCGGGCCGCCACCGGCGAACGCAGCGCCTCGGCGACGCGCACCACCAGGAGCAAGTTGCAGTTGGGCAAACGGGTCATCCCGGGGAAGCCCCCAGGACGTAGGTCTCGGCCTGCAATCGGCTGGCCAGGGGAGATTGCTTGAGATCGACGTCCTGCGGGCTAAAGTTCAGCTGGTCGTGTGTCATTTGGCCACTGCGTCGCCCGAGAGTGACCCCTCCCGAGAGTGACCCCTCTAGCAAAACTGGTCGGAAATCGTCACATCCCGGCAACAATTTTGGGCGCCGATAAACGGCTGAGTGCGGCCCATCCGTATAATGAGGGAACAGCGAAAGCTGGGATGTTTAGTTTGGGCAAATCCCTTTGTAGGGCGTCGCTTCGGCGACGCCCATTTGTTTTGTACGCAGAATTGTCTCAGCGACGACTCGGGGGCGGCGAAGCGGCACCAAGTACAGGCATGCGACGCTGGCACCGGCTCTTGATGGGTCCAGAAGGGGGAAGCGCACCGGCCTGGGAGCCTTGGCCGCCTGGATTCAAGGGTCAAAGTCAGGTTGATCTACGGAAGCTTGGAGGCCGGCTTTATGCCCCAGTTTGGCCATTTCCCGGCTCTTGGTGGCGAGTCAACGTCTTTTTTGCAGACGTCTGACTGCTTCCAGCTAGGGCCGTCGCGCGGCCTCCGCCTCGGCCGCGCGTTTGGCGGTGTTGGAACTCTCCTGCATCATCCTTTGTCCAGCCGGGCTTTTGAAATAGGCTCTTCGCGCTTCTTCTTCCCGCTTGATTTCTTCTTGCATTTGGGATTGGAAGTTCTGTGTCGGTTGGACCGGAGGCGGAATGGAGCAGCCGCACAGCAGGCACAAACTGAAAAGGAGTGTTTTCATCCGCCACTTTTCGAGCTATCTCGGTGAACCCCTAGCGATTTTTGGAAGCGAGAACAATGGCGCCCAGGGCCAGGATTCCGATGCAGCCGCCGGCGATGTAGAGCACGGTGTTGTCAGTCGGGGCACTGGGGGTCTCCACGATTTTGGTGGTTGAAGATTCCTTGGTTGTCTTCTCCGTGTTCACTACCGGCGCCGCGGCTGGCGCGGGGGCGTCCACGTGCACGTTGACGTCGGGCGCCGGTGCCGGCGCCGGCTCGGGTTGCGCCGGGACGTTGACATTGACGGTCGTATCGTGAACCTCGGTGGGAGCGGTGGTGGAGTCTTGAGCCATCACCGAGCCGGTCGAGAGGCTGAGAAATAAGCAAAAGGGGAGTAGTAAGTTTTTCATGGTGTGTCCTTCATTGCGGTTCTTCTTGAGAGAATTCTTGTCGCAACCTCAGTATAAGGGGAAGCTTACCAAAAGTTCCGTATGCACGTACTTCGTTGGAGGGCCTGCAGTCCTTAAAAGGAACACCTCGATTAGTTCGTGTTGCCTTCGCCTCGGCGCGGCGGAACGGGTCGGCAGGGAACGCCGGATTTGGGTGGACCGTCCGACGACTTCGCGACCCTCCCTTTGCGTCGCCAGACGGCTCGGCTGAGCAGCCTGACGACGCGACCCTTGAAGTTTATGGGTTGATGCGAACGAAGTGGTAGGTTTCGGTCATCGGATCCCAGACTCGCCTCATGTCCGGCATCATCATCGTTGCGCCCTGGGAGGTGGAGGTGGTGCGGAGATAATAGTTGTCGCTATCCTGCCTCATCATCAGGTTGTAATCTTCCGAGTTTTCCATGTCCCAGCGGGCAGCGAATTCGGCCTGGTTAAGTTTACCCTGGGTGATTTCGATCCGGTCCCGCTCATAACGCGCGCGGTCAAAGTTGCGGTTGGATACGGCCGTGCTGTAAGCGGCCTGGTGTCCCCGCAGTTCCTCACGGATCACTGAGGGGTCATCATGGGATGCCCACATGGGCGAGGCGCTGGCGGCGCCGGCCAGGAGGCCGGCCAGGAGAAGGGGTTTCATAAAGTTGTGCATGGGTTGATACCTTCCATTTCCGGGTTGATGTCCCGGGTGTGTAAGTCCAGCCTAGGCGAAAAAGGTCAGCCTCCGTGAGGTCCGCCTGTCCTGACCCGCCTGGACAGCGGTCACAAGGAGTGGACCCACGTCCGCCAAACCAGGGCCTATGAGATTGCTCTGCTGTTTATTGGCTTGTTGGCTCGTGAGTGCGGCCGTCTATTCCGAGGAACGGGTTCACAGCTACAGCCTGCTGGTCGACGCTGAGCCTGGCCAGGGCTTTTGCTGGCCTTACTTTCTCTATGTGCCGCCGCAGTGCGCCGAGGGCGTGGACAAGGTGTTCCCTTTGCTGGTGGTGCCCAACAATACGGGCAAGGTCGACGATGACGGAAACGTTCACTTGCAGAAGACGGGTAAAGATCTGGCCGGTTGGCGCCGATTGGCCGACGAACTGGGCTGCGTGCTGGTGAGTCCAGCCTTCCCGCGGCCGGCCAAACAGTGGGAGCTTTATACTCATGCCCTGGATCGCGACACGCTGTTGCGAGGCTCGGGAGATCTCAATCGTCTCGACTTGCAGATGCTGGCCACTTTGCACAACGCTCGGCTGCGTCTGGCCGCTCATCACATCAAAGTGCGCCCTAAGTCCTGGATGATGGGGTTTTCGGCCTCCGGGATGTTCGCCAATCGCTTTGCCCTTTTGCATCCGGAGGCTCTTGAGCGGGTGGCCGTGGGCTCTCCCGGCGGTTGGCCGATGGCTCCCGTGGCGAAGTCAGCGGGAGCGGAGCTGGCCTATCCGGTCGGCGTGTCCGATCTGATTAATCTGACCGGAAAGCCGCTCCAGACCGAAGAGGCGCGCCAGGTTCGTTTCTTTTTCTTTCTAGGAGACAAAGACGAAAACGATTCGGTGGCCTATGATGACGGTTACGATGCCAAGGAGCGCGCCTTGGTCCATCGGTTGTTTGGGCTGACGCCGCTGGAGCGCTGGCCTAAGGCCGAGAAGCTCTACCAGCTGGCCCAGATGAACTCAGTCTTCCGCCTGTACCCGGGGATTGGTCACGAAATGACGCTGGAAATGCGCGACGACGTCATCAAGTTTTTTCTTACTCCTTGAGGGCGCTGTAGGGGTCGGTTCGAATGAATTCGGCCAGAATGTCGGCGACGGTGTCGTTGGCCCGGTCGGTCCAATGACCGTCCAGGGGCCAATAACCGCCACGGAACCGATGGGGCTCGCGCCCCAGAACGATAAGGGCAACCCTTCCGGTGACCTTGCTGAGCACCTGGCAATAGCTCTTGGCCGACCACTCGGTGGGTAGCTTGCCCTTCCAGAAATGGACGAAATCCTGGTCAGCCAGTCCAGGAGTGGGAATAAAAACGTAGGTCAACCTGGACCCGTGCTTCTCGGCCGTATCCACCATTTCGTGCAGCAGACGGCCATACATCTCCACTCGCCTGGCGTTGAAGCGGCGCAAGCCGTCGTCTTCCGGCCCTGGCGTGAGTTCCAGCCCGGAGAGGCGGTTCAGCGGGACGGCCAGAAACCACAGCATATCCTGCTCTTTCACCAACCAGGACTGCATTTCTGGAGTTTGTTCCCGTAGCAGCTGATAGACGGGTCCGGCCGGATAGTGCATAGCCTGGGCATAGAGTTCGGCCAGCGCGCGCAGGCGTTGCGGACGAGGCAAGTTGTAGACCGCTCTCTCTCGCTCTCGAAACTCGGGGCGGCTCCACCACTGAGGGTCGGGATAATTGGGAACGGTTCGCCCTGCGGCTTTCAGAGCTTTGCTGGCCAGGTCCACCGCCTTGATCCCCAGGCTCTCCAGTCGATGGCGAGTGGAGTGCAGAAAGGTCCGCGTCTCAGCGTCTGAATAGGCTACCGCAGCCGTATAGAGAAGCTGGCCCTGGGCTGGTGTGAGCTGGCCGCCGACTGCTTTCAAGAAACTGGGTCGGTCCGCATAGAGTACTCCTTGCAACAGCTTGAGCCTTTGCAAGACTTCGAGGGGAAATCCCAGGTTCCGCACAGAGTCCAGGGTGGCGGCGGTTATACGAATCGCTCTGGGATGATAGGCCTGAAAAGGCGGGGTGAGTTCGAAATCATTGGGGCCATAAAGAAAAACGAAGATATGGTCGGGATGATAATCGAGCGCATATTCGTTGAGCCGAAAACGATAGTCGTTGGGATCGGAGCCGGTCATAGAAAGGTTGATCACTTCGACTGGCTTGCTGGTGCGAAAGCGGTCTTCGACCCTCAGGGCCAGACGGCGACGGGAACGAACCTCCATCATCGAGTCGCCGATGAAGACGATGCGTCTGTGCTTTTTGTCG
>JALHOV010000089.1 GCA_022842865.1 Vulcanimicrobiota bacterium
ACAGGGCCACTCCCCAGGCGGTGCCACTCTCGCCCAACACCTGCAAGGCGGCTTCTACCGTGGCGCACTGATCGGAAAACAGGTAAGGCAGCGCCGCTCGCACGCCCGGTTCCCCGAGGGCGGCCAAACGCCCGGCCGCCTGTTGGCGCTGCCCGGGGTGGGGGAGGGCCAGCGCGCGGGCCAGCATTTGCAGTGCCAGAGGATCGGAATGTCGGGCCAGAGCATCCATAGCCTCAGAGAAGTTGGCGCCCAGAAGTTCCCTTTCACACTCCTGCAGAGTACGCGCCGGCTGCTGCATCTCGGAATCAGAATGCACGGTCCCAACCCGGGTTTGCAGACGCAAGCCCTCCCACTCCAGTTCGCCCACCAGGGTGCGCAAGTAGTTGCGACTGGCCCCCCAGGCTCCCGCTCCATAAACCAGCGCCAGGCCGACTCCCACGTAGCAGATCTGCACCGGAGCCAGTTGCCGCTGTAGTACAATCAAGAGCACGGCCACGCAGGCCTGGGCGCTTGAAACCACGACCCCGTCGAGAAAGGCGCGCAAATGGCCGCGGACGCGGGCCGGAATGGCGTTATAGAGAAGATTGCGCACAGGGGTGGCCATGCTGTCTTGCACGGTGCGCCGGCAAATCCACAGCCAGACGGCCGGTCCCAGTTGGAATTGCAGGCTGAGTCCCGCCAGTCCGCTGAACATCAGAAGCGGGTGCAACCAGCCGGCTCGGGCTACCCCCAACCATTGCACCAGCCGGGGGGTCACTTGAGTGGCCAGCACCAGCTCTGCCAGGTTGGTCAGCGCCACCAGTCCGCCCAGAAAATAAGCCAGTTCGCGGGCTTGCGGAAACGAATGAGAAAAGACCTGCGAGAAAAGATACTGGGAGAAGCCCTGACAGAGCACCATGCCTAACAGCAGCAGGGTTAGCGATCGGGCCATAGGCGCCTTGCGCAGATACTGAAGGACCGCTCCCGAAGGTTGCCGCGAGGAGCGCAGGTGCCGCCATTGTTTCAGCTTTTCGCGATGGATCCAGAGCCAGCCCAGCGCCAGGAAATTGGAAACGGCCCAGACCAGCACCCAACCGGCCGGGTCGATCCAGCGAGCGCCCGCGGCCACCAGCAGACCTCCTAGCAGCTCGCCGCATGTCGCTGCCACCGTCAGCACCGGGAAAAGTCGTTTGCTCGAGTAGGTATCGATGCATTCGCTGGCCAGCCCGAAGCTCTGGGTGGCCACCATGGAAAAGTTGGTTCCGTACAAGGCCAGCAGCGGCAAGCACAGCCAGACGGCGCCGCCCTTGAGGCCCAGGAAGCCGGCCAGCAACAGCGTGCCGACCAGTCCCAGCGTCCCTTGCAGCAATTGCAAACTCTGGAAGCGACCCAACAGGGCGGTGTAGCCGAGCGAGCTGGTCAGGGTGAAGAGGGAGGACAGTAAAAGAGCGGCCGGCAGATATTTGACTCCCAGAGTCGAGAGCAACAGGGTGTCGGTTACCATCATGGCGATGGAAAGCCCGGTCCAGCTGATGAGAATCTGGCCCAGCAAAAAAACCAGCTTGGGCCATTCGTGAGGCCTGACCTGCTTTAGCATTCTGTGCGGGGAAACCAGACGCGCAGCTCTGCGTCCGCTTCGAAAAACCGCCCCTGCAGCTCTTCCAGCAAAGAAAGCAGAACCTTTCGTTCCCAGGCTCCCGGCGGCTGCGCATTGCGCACGCTCAGCCAGCAGCCACCGTCTTCCTGGCGTAGTATGAGGTGTTGGCAGGGCCACAGGTTGAGCAAAAGCAGGCGCAGCTGGTCGTGCTCCAGCGCTGGAAAGTTTGTCTCAGGGAGCAAGGGGACCGCGTATTCCTGAAGCAACGCGGACCAGTCGGCCGGCCCCGAGGGATTGCGGCGGCCGCTCAGCCAGAGCAGATTGAGCCGGTGTTTCTCGAACTGCCGCCAATCAGCGGCCGATTCGGGTTTCTTGCTCAGAGCCTCTAGCAGTTCCAGCGGATCGCGCCCGACTTCGGCTCCGCTGAGTTCACGGGTCACCAGCACCGAGCCGACTTCGGCGTGGCGACTGGCCACAAAAGTCCGGGTCAACTGAAAGGTGCGGCCCTCCCGGACCCAGCGGCAGCGCTGCACCAGCTGACCGTCGCTGGGCGCGGCCGCCACCAGCTGGACGAACACGCTTTCAGGCAGAAGCTCTTGGAGCAAACGGCCTGACAAGTTTTCCAGGGGCACTCCCAGGCAAACGGCGGCGGCCGGGTTGGCGCTCACTACGGTGCCGGCCTGAGTGAGAGCCACCAGCCCGTCCAGGTTGGCCTGAAAGACCGCGTCCATCTCGGCCTGAGTCTTTTCCAGCAACACCACCGGATTGGTCATTCGGCCCACCAGCGGAATGGAAACCAGGAAGGCCAGGGCTACGGTGGCCGCACCCAGCCAGAAAAGTTGACCCCGCACGGCCCGCATGTAAGCCAGGGCTTCGTTCACGTCCCGCCCCATAACCAGCGTTGCCAGCGAATTGCCGGCAAAGTCGGCCATCGGATAGTTGCGTTTGCTCAGGGAAGGCTGATCTTCGCCTAACAGCTGGCCGGAAGTGGTATAGCCGGTGCCACGCAGCGGCAGCATGGCTACCTGCACGTTGGTGTCGCGGGCCAACTTTTCCACATAACCCCCGTCCAGTCGGGTGGCCAGCAGCAGCACTCCTTCCACCACACCGCCCTGCTTGTAGATGGGGGAGACGGCGGCCACATAGACACCGGCGGGGCAGCGCCAATAGCTAGCGCCCACCTGGCCCTCCAGCGCGGCGGCGATGAGCACATCGGAAGGATTGGCTTTTAAGGAGGGCTCGGTGGTCACCCGCAATCCCCCCTGATCGTCATAAACGGCCAGCAAATCCAGGGCGGGATTGTTCTCCTGCGTCTCCTTCAGATAATCCAGCAGGGTGGCCCGATCGGTGCCACGCAGCACGCGCACAAAACTGGCGTCGGCCGCCTTGCCGGTGGTCGTGGTGGCGAGGTTCTCCCCCTGGGCGTGACTCAGGCTTTCCCAAACGCCGTGGGCGGCTTCCAGCGAGCGGTCCAGGTCGGCCAACGCCTGCGCGTGGGCCGCCCGGAAAATGAGCCCAAAAGAGGCCGCCAGGGCGGCGCTCACCAGCAGGGCGACCAGCAACAGTAGACGGGATCGTAGGCGCACGTGGTTCTAAAGCGAGAGGTCGACGTGCAGGCTGCCGCTGGCCGGCACTTCGATGATCTTAGAGACGGGGTTCTTAAGACGGGGGTGCCAGGCTTTCAACACTCGGCGTCCGGCCGGAATGCCTTCGATTCTGAACTTATGGTCGCTGCCGGGCATAGCGAAAAAGCCGGTATCCAGCACCAGGATGTGAGCGTTCATTTCTGGATGGATGGCGCAGAACAGTTCTACGTCTCCGGCCTGGGGAAACTGAATCGAGCGCGACTCCCCCTGGGGAAACTCCGGCAAGTGAAAGGGAGCGCATTCGCATTGCGAGTAGACGGAGTGAAAGATGCCGTCGCCGTTGACGAAGTCCACCGTGGAGTCGCGCACGATTGGCAACACATAGGGTGAGAACTGGCGGTTCTTCTGATTCATCTTGGCGTGGCCTACTTTGTTGGGCCCCCCAGGCGTATTCAGCAGGTAGAGAACCACGTTCGTGACCTCGTCGACCGGCTCGCTGGTGCGGGCGGGGGCCTGGTAGAGCGGGCCGGTGTGCTGTCCGGGCAGGCGCTGCAGTTTGCCGGTGGGTCGGTGGCCGAGGCGGGAGTGAATTTCCACCACCCCCTCCAGGTCGCCGGCCCACAGGGGCGATGCCACTAGAGCCCAGAGCAGGGCCCCCAAACGCTTGCGCACTTGCGGGCTTACGAGGAAGTCGCGCTTCCTCCCTTTTCCTCGGCAGGCCAGCGCCACTCGAAGGAGAACTGTGCGCGCGTGATTCGACTTCGGGGGATGCTTGTGGCGCTGGGACTGTGCGGTTTGGCCGTGGCCGCTCCCCTGTTTCCGGGCAATGACGATGCTTATCGCTGGTTGCGCGAGATGGGTCTGAGCGACGCCTCGCGAGCCAGTTCGCGCTGGGAAGTGGCGCTTCAGTTAGCGCGCGCTCAAGAGCGCATCCAGGCCGGACTGGCGCCCCTGTTGAGCAAAGCCGAACTGCAGCAATTGCAGGCTCTGCTGGTCGCCTACAAGGACGAGTTGGCTGAACTGGGTGTGCGCGTGGACAGTCTGGAAAACCGCGTGGCCAATCTGGACGAACGCGTCGAGGAGTTGGGACGGATCCGCTTCTCCGGCCAGTTTCGCTCGAGTTTCGTGAACATGGGTGTGCGCAACACCGGGCGAGAACTGAGCGGATTTGGCCCTGGCGCTCTCAACTACGGAGACCTGGTGGGTAGCGTTTTGGGAGCCAATCTCAGCCCCCTGAACGGAACCGGTAGTCAGCCGGTGCTCGACTATTCCAATGGGCGCCCGCTGGTCAACGGCAGCGGCTTCACCAATGTGCTTTCTCTCAACGTCGAGGCCGATATCAGCGATGAATTGCTGGCCGAGCTGCGTATCTTTGCCTATAGCTCGCAAGGCAACCCGCTGGTGGACGCGGTCTGGGGTGCGCAACAGCCCATTCCGGCCAATCCTTTCGGGTTAGCCAACGCTCCCTTTACCAGCATGGGCCTGGACCGGTTGGCGGTGACGCACACGCCGACCGCCACCAGCCTGGTGGTGGGCAGCTTTGTGCCCCGCTTTATGTCCCCTCAAGTGTATATGGGTACGGTGAATCCCCGGGTTGGAAACCCGCGCATCCTGGAAAGTTATGGTCTTCAGATCAGCGGAGAGCTGGACAATGGGCGCTGGGGCTGGGAGGGGTTTGGCACCCGGCTATACGACGGCAATCCGGGGATTACCGCACCTTATCGCAGCTACGCGCTGGGCGGTGCGCTCAACTATCACAATGCCCAGTGGACCGGAACCCTCAGTTTCCTGCGTGCCTTTGACGACAGCGCCGGGCAGTTTCCGGGCCTGACCACAGGGCAGGTGACCAACGCCAATCAACTGGCCGGTCTCGGGACTCTGAACTGGGTTAATCCACCGGGCTTTTTTGTCAATCAGCTGGGAGGCGCAGGTCAGCCGCTGGTGGCGGGCACGGGCTCGTTCACCGACTCCCGCCCGCTGGGTGGCTTCCCGAGCAGCGACCTGGGGGGGCCGCGGGCCAGTTTTGGGCCGCAGGCGGTCACCATGGGCGGCCTGCATCTGGAGTATGCTCCCAAGGGCTACCTTTTCCAGGCGGATTACAGCCTTTCCAGTTACCGGCCCAGCCGCAATTCCGGGTATTCCACGGCGGGCACGTTGTGGCGTCTGGGAGGAGCGGCCGATTGGTTCGAAGACAAGCTCCACGTCGAACTCGATTATCGCCACACCGATGCGCGCTACGACCCGATGATTTTGCAGTTCGGCAATCCTCTCCAGAACTCGGTCTCTACTCTGCGCGTCTACCATCGCTTCCCCGACGCCGATCAGTTCTGGCTCTACTGGTCGCTGCACAATACCGACTCTTTCCCGCATAACCGCCAGGGTCTGTGGCTCACTACCAAGGTCCAGTACGATCCGGACGGAACGGTGACGCTCAATTATCGCAATCTCGGGCAGGTGAGCACTTCGCTGCAGGACGTGCGCGTGCGCGGCGGCAGCCTGGGGCCGGGTTTGCCCACCAACGACGTGCTCGGCTTCTCGCCGGGCTTCATTGACGTGGTCTTCCGCGAGTTTTCGCCGCTCTCGTTCGATGCTAACTTCAATCCGCTGGAAAATCCACGGGGCCACGTGTCCAGCGCGGCCATCAAGGTTTCTCAAGTCTTCACGGGCACTCCTTGGAAAGTCTCGGGAGGATACGATACCTGGACCTTTCGGCGCTCCACTTCGCTGCCCGCCAATCTGGGCGGCTCGCAAAATCGAGTCGACCTGACGCAGGCGTTGGCCAACCTGGAGGTCGGCTACAAATTCAACGACGACTTCCTGTTCTCGTTGGGCGTGAACCGGGCCACCAGCAAAGGCCATTATGATCCGGGCGGCGTTTACAATGCTTACGCCATCGCCAATGGGGATGTGAATTTCCGCACTCGCGACCTGGTGCAGACCATGCCCTATTTGAAGGCCGATTGGAACGTCAGCAGCGGCGTGCGCTTCAATAGCGAGCTCATGTTCTACCAAACCCGCGACCACGTTCCCGGTTTCATCAACGCCGGGGCCTATGGCGGGCCGGGCGCCACCAGCCACCCCTTCAACTGGGACGGCTACCGCCTCTCGACTGCCCTGGAGGTGGACTTCTAGCTCTGGGGAAGCGGCCGGGCGTGCAGAAAATCGCTTTGCGTCTGGTCTTGTTGGTTGGCAGTTTGCTATTTGCCCTGGTGGCGGCCGAGTTTGGACTGCGGTTCCTGTCACCGCGACTGAGCACAGGCGGGCAGCAGATGAATTTCGCAGCCGGAACGCTGGCCAGCTTTGAACCGGACGAAGAGGCAGGCTACCTGCCCAAGACCAATTCGCAGGAATACGACGCTTACGGCTGTCTGCGCAATGATTACAAGCTGCAGAAGCCTGCGGGGGTGAAACGCATCCTCTTCATCGGCGACTCGGTGACCCACCGGGCCCGCATCGTGAACGGCCTGCGCAAGCTCTATGGCGAAAAGGGCTACGAATACTGGAACGCCGGCGTCGAAAGTTTCAACACGCTGCAAGAGCTGGTCCTTTACCGACGCTACAACTCGAAGATTAAGCCCGATCAGGTGGTGCTGACCTTCCACAATAACGACTTCATGCAGACTCCCATCGTGTATCAGAAGAACGGCAAGATGGAGATCATGTCGCCTCTGCGCGACCGCCGCAGAATGAACATGTGGCTGTTTGACAACAGCTATTTTTACCGCTTCTGGCTGGGCATGTCGTGGCGCGAGGACAACGAGGAAAAGGTTGGGGAGGTGCGCGCCAATCTGGCCGAGCTGCAGAAACTGACCGGCGACCAGAAGGTCGACTTCCGGGTCGTGTTGTTGCCCCTGATGAAGCCCGTATCGGACTGGAGCAAGGGAGAGGTCTGGTCGCGCGAGCGGTCTCTGGGCATCTTCAAGGATTTGAAGCTTCAGGTCTTTGACTTGCTGCCTACGATGGAGAAAGCCGCAGCGCGCAAGGAAAAGATGGTGGAAGCGGACGGCGACTCCTGGCACCCCGACGACCAGATGGCCGACCAGTTCGCCAAACAGCTCTACGACCAGAAACTGCTGATCCGCTAAGAAAAAGAGGCGGGTCCATTACGAACCCGCCTCTATCAACAGAGTCGAACCCCTACTTCTTACGCACCAGGAACTTGTCCAGGATGAGCAGGTCGAGATCGCTTTCTCCGAAGGTGAAGAAGGCGTTCTCGGGCGTGGTCACCAGGGGCTCACCGCGCAGGTTCAAGCTGGTGTTCATGAGCACCGGCGTACCGGTGGCTTCTCCGAACTGCTTGACGATCTCGTAGTAGAGCGGGTTGGATTCCTTGTCGACTGTCTGCAGGCGCCCGGTGCCGTTGTGACAGACGGCCGGGATTTCGGCGTGCTTCTCGGGGGGAATCGGCGCTACCGCCAGCATGAAGCGCTGAGGATACTGGTTCACCGACTTGCCCAGGCTGAAGTACTCGTTCGAGCGTTCTTCCGTAACGACCGGTGCGAACGGGCGGAAAGCTTCTCGGAACTTGATTTTGAGGTTGACCACTTCCTGCATTTCGGCCTTGCGAGGGTCGGCCATGATAGAACGATTGCCCAGGGCGCGCGGGCCCCATTCGAAGCGCCCCTGGAACAGGGCGATCACCTGACCTTTGAGGATGGCGTCCACGCAGCGCTCGGCAATCTTTTCGGTCTCGTCGATCTGCTCGTAGGGGAGACCCGTCTTTTCGATGGCCGCCTTCTCCTGGGCCAGGCTAAAGGATTGGCCGTAGTAAGAGTGCTTCATCACATACTTGCGCGGCTTCTTGAATAGCACGTGATGGGCATAGAGGGCCGCGCCCAGCGCGCCGCCGGCGTCTCCGGCGTTGGGTTGAATGTAGACTTCATCGAAATTCGACTCGCGCATCACGCGTCCGTTGGCCACCGAGTTCAGCGCCACGCCGCCGGCCATTACCAGCTTTTTCAGCCCGGTCTTAGCCTGCAGATGATTGGCCATTTTCAGGACGGCTTCTTCCACCATCAGCTGAAGCGAAGCGGCAATATCCGCGTAGTACTGATTGGATGCGGCTTCCTTCTCACGGCCTCGGATGTCATCTCCGGTGCTGGTGGTAAAGAACGGGCTTTCGGGCTCACGCGGAGGTCCGAAAAAGTTGATGAATTTCGCGTTGTAAGCGTCGGTCAGACTCTCGTGGAAGCTGAAATAATCCATATCCAACGAGAAACTGCCGTCGTTGTGCAACTTGAAGACCTTGGCCAGTTTGTCCATGTATTTGGGCGTGCCGTAGGGGGCCATACCCATCACTTTGTATTCGCCGGAATTGACCTTGAAGCCAAGCCAGGCGGTAAATACCGAGTAGAGCAGTCCCAGCGAGTGGGGGAAGCGAATCTCCTCGGTCAACTCCAGCATGTTGGTCTGGCCGGTCGTCCAGTCGCCTTTGGCGATGCCCATACCGGTGGTGGTCCACTCGCCCACGCCGTCCAGCGTCAACACGGCCATCTCCTCGAAAGGCGAGCAGAAGGCCGCGCTGGCCGCGTGGCTGACGTGGTGGTCGACGAAGAGGATCTTCTCCTCGGGATAGTCGGGGAACTGGGCCAGGATGTCCCCCTTCACCCACAGCTTGTTTCCGAACCAGGCCAGCATGGCTTCACGAAAGTGACGCCAGGACTTGGGGAAGGTGTGCAAATGGGTGAGCAAAATGCGCTGAAACTTGGGCAGCGGCTTCTCGTAGAAGACGATGTAGTCCAGGTCTTTTTGCTGAATGCCGGCTTCCTTGAGACAGAACTCCACCGACATAGTGGGGAAGCGATGGTCGAACTTGATGCGCGAGAAGCGCTCTTCTTGCGCGGCCGCGATCAGCTCGCCGTCCACCAGGAGGGCGGCGGCTGAGTCGTGGTAGTAGGCGGAGATTCCAAGGATATTCATTAGTACTGCCTTTGGGCTTCCGCCAGAGAGTGTTCGCCCTTGTTCCGTTTAAGCCAGGAAGAGGACTGAGTTTTGCCTTTAAAGCCGAGAGCGTCGCCGCTCATTCGCGCCATCAGTGCAAAGACCGGCACGATGAGGAAATAGAAGCCGGTCAAAATGAGGCGCGACTGGAATTCACCAATGGCCTGAAAAGACTCTTTCAAGTAGCCGAACATACGGGGTTTCCTTTGAAATTAGAATAGGGTGTAGAGGAACGGTCCGAGGCCGGTGGAGTTGCCAAAGACGATGATGAAGACGAAGACGAGCATGATTAGCATCATGGGGATCAACCACCACATCTTCTCTTTCCAGAGCATGCCCAACAGTTCTTTGATGGTGCGCATCGCGGATTTCATAAAGGTTTAGTCCTTCGGTACAGTTTTCTGCTCTGGGCGACCTTGAATCAAACTAAACAAGATGGCGGTTACGGCGAGAATTTCGCCGAATCCAAAGCACAGCTTCCAGCTGGTGTGATGATTAACGGCCAGGGGCCAGTTCTCGTCGAGATGGCATAGCCTCACCAGACTTGTCAAGATGCCACAGTTTATACCCATAAAAACGCCGACCAAAAGGTATCCCAGTATAGTTGTGCGGTTGGCACACAGGGAAAAGAAAAGGCCGAGAATGGCAAATCCAAGAATGGCGGGGATCCCGCTCGTCAGCGGTTGACCCGCTGAGTGGATAAAATATGCGCCGGTAGCGGCGCCGACCAAGGTTCCGGCCCAAGGAGGGACGACCAGTTGGCCTACCGTTGTCGAATGATTATCTGCAACCACGAGCGCCGGCTTCTATGTTATTTCGGGCGTTCCTGTTGTATACTGGGGTCATGCGATTGAATTCTCTTCTCTGCCTCTGTTTATTAACTTCGACGGCTATGGCCCATCCGCTGGCCAGCGAAGCGAAAGCTATCGAGGAACAAGCTCTGGTGCTGCGCCAAAAGATGGGTCCCGACAACCCCAGCCTGACCTGGGGCCAGAAAATGGCCCTGGATGACATGGGTCGACTGGCTACGGCCGCCTCGGCCGCTCGGCAAGTTCTTGAGCCGGAAGACGTCGACTGGGAGAATACTCGCAGCACTTTTATGGAACTCGAAGTGGCCAGCAATCGAGTGCGCATGAGTTTACCCGTCTCCACCCTGGACGAAGAAGCCCAGAAAGTGGGCCAGCAAATGGTGGCCCAGGTGGAGGAAGTGGACAAAGCCGCTCGTGACCAGCGGGACGACAACTTTAACCGTCAGGTGGCGGGCTCGCGTCCGAGCGTCGGTTTTGGCGTAGGCTTTGGAAACTACTGGGGACGCCCCTGGTACGGGGGCGGTTTCGGACTGGGTTACCCCCTTTTCTTCGGAGGCGGGGGAGCCCGTTGGGGCGGACGCTGCCGCTAAACCTAAATTAGCCCCAGCTCCCGCGTGCTGTTAATGGGCCAATTTAGACCACAACTCAAGTGAAGGCTAGCGGCCTTCGGCCTAACTAGCCTAGGGCTGCTCTACCAGGATCTCCAGAGGGAGATCGCCCAGGCGGGTGATCTCACCGGCTTCGGCGTCAAGGGCTTCTGACCAGACGACCTTTCCGCCAACCACAGCCACACTCACCTGGTAGGTGCGCGACTCGCGTGGAAGAAGCAGTTCAAACCCGCCGTCTTCGCGAGTAAAAGTCCAGTAGCGCTCCTTGCCAAAACGCGCTTCCACGGCAAGCCCTGGAGCCGGGCGGTCGCCGGCCTCGGTGGAGATACTGCCTTTCAGACCGGTGTCGCTTTCCAGCGGCGTTTCCCAGCCGAACTCGAGGTCAGCGTGCTCGCCAAGCGACTTGGTCAGCAATAGATGGCCGTCTGGAGAGAGGCCCGCCTGAGAGAGTAACTCCAGGGCGCTGTCCTGAATGTAGTAATCCACGTCGCTTTCGTTTTCTTCCTCAAGAATCTCTTGAATCACGGTAAAGTCCGCTTTGGAGATCTGGCCGAGGACTTGGCCAGTAGTACGATCGCTTAGTGTCACAAACATTGAGCTATCTTATCCCTCTCGCCATCAAGTTAAACGGATGCCGTCTCGATTTCCACATCGACGTTCAGTTGGTCGCCGACGGCCTGCAGTTTGCGCCGCAATGCCGACAGGGAAACGGACGCGGGGGCGCTGATGCACATCTGCATTTCAAAAAGCGGAACACCGCTGTAGGGTGCGTTGACCAGTTGGGACTCCAGGCTGTCCACCGAGACCCCCTGTTCCACCAGGTGGTGGACCAATTCGTGCACGATGCCCTCATGGTCGGCGCCGCGCACGGACAACTCAAGGGGCAGCATCCCGGAATGACTTTTGCGCAGGGTGGTCTGCTTGCAGTGAATGAGCAGCTCGAGTTCTTGCGCGACAACCTCGAGAGCCGCCTGGAGCGCCTCTCTTTGGCCGGGGTCTACCGAGCACAGAAACATCATGGCAAATTCCCCGCCCAGCACGGACATCCGCGAATCTTCTAGATTGGCGCGATGCCTGGTCAGAGTCTGGGTGACTCGATCGACCAGTCCGGTCCGGTCGGGCCCGAGAAGAGAGAATACAAGATGTTGTTTCATAGCTATCTCCTCTTCGCGTCTCGGGGGGGCCTGTGCCTTCCCAGGTTCCCGCTTTCTAGCCGCGCTGCAGAACGCGGAAGTATTCGACGGTTGCCAGCTCCCGCAGGCAATAGGCTTGATGTGGGGAGAGCGGCTCTTCAGGTTCGCCCTGCGGAAGCTGGCTTTGCAGATAGCGCTCCCACCAACCGCCCCAGTTCGCCAGATTGGCCAGGGCCAGCCGTGGCGGGTGGGCACCGGTGGAGAAACGCGAACGCAGGCGAGGGTGTTTTTCGATGTAGATGCGCGCCGAGCGGGCTTTGGCCCGGGCCTGGGCCAGCGCTCCCGGAATGTTTCCCTGGGTGGGCGGTTTCTTGATATGAAAGCCGATGGCCTTATAATTGTTGCGCTTCTTCAGCCCGATGGCCATCAAGCGCAGCCCCAATTCCTGATCCTCCCAACCATATTCTTTAAAGTCTTCATCGAAGCGGCCAGCTTCTTTTAAGTGGGCCAATTTGACCGAGACGTTGCTGGTCCAAAAAAAGGACGTGGAGATATCGGCGGCCGTGAATTTGGGGTTCTCCGGTCGCACCGCCTCGGTCACGTGGTTGACCCAACCGTTGCAAACACAGCGGTCATGGTTCCGGTGGACAGTCATATGCTCTTCCAGCAGCCGGGGATGGGCCATCACGTCATCATCGATGTACAGCATGACCTCGCCTCGAGCCGCCCGGATTCCGGTGTTGCGGGCGCTGGCCAGGGCACCGTGAGGCTGCCAGAGATAACAGAGGGCGTAACCCACCTGGCTGCGCACACGCCGAACCATAGCAGCGGTTTCATCGGTCGAGCCATCGTCTACCAGGACCACCTCGAAGCGGTCGTTGCCTAAGGTCTGGTCGCGCAGCGACAGCAGAACCTGCTCGAGTGTGCCGGACCGGTTGCGCGTGCAAATTCCGATGCTGACTTCGATCACTTTTGCAACTCCTGAAGACCGGCCTTCAGGTAGACTTCCTCTACCTGCACTTCCCGGCGCCAACGGTCCGGCAGCGGCAGTCCGAGGAGAAACTGATTCTTCCAGCGATTGAGGCGATGCAGTCCGGAGCGCAACCACATCCGCACGGTGGGGTAGCGCTTGTAGAGTTGAGCGGCGGCCTGACCGTCCAGTTCGGCCACTCGCAGGCGTTGCGGGTGCTCCAACAGCGGCTTCCAGTGATACACAAAGGTATCGTTGTCAAAAATGCGGCGCACCCCCAGCTTTTTTAAGCGCACCCCGAGTTCAGCGTCTTCCCAACGAGCAAAAGAAACATCAAAAAGACCGGCTCGCACCAGTAATTCCCGCTCGAGGGAGGCATTGCTGGTGCACAGGTAATTCTTGGAAAAGTGGCGCCAGGGTTGGCTCAGTCCCGGTAGGGGAGGATAGAGTGGACGCGGCACGTTGACCACCGGACCGCGCACCAGGTGGCCGGGATGAGCCGCCTGCAGTCGGGCGTGGCGGGCCAGAAAGTCGGGCGGCACCAGCACATCGTCATCCACGAACAGGATGTGACGGCCGCGCGCTGCCTCGATGGCCCGGTTTCGTGCCCGGCTTGTGCCTCCGTGGTCTTGAAGGAAAGAGCGCAGCGGCAATTTCTCGGACCACTCCCCCAGCACGGCGGGCGTTTCGTCTTGACTGCCGTCGTCGACCACCAGCACTTCAAAGTCGTCATAGGGGTACTGGCATAAACTCAGGTGTTGCAAGGTCAGGCGCAAAGCCTGAGCCCGATTTCGGGTGGGAATGACGAGGCTGAAATTCATCGGCCGGAGGCTACGGGCAGGGCGGCCAGCTCCCCTTCCGGAGTCAGCAGGAAGCACTCGGGCTGCCCGGCTTCGAGACTGGCCAGGGCCGCGCTGGTCTCTGGAAAGGGGCAAAAGGGGCGGGTCAAATGCCAGGGCAAGGATTTGCCCTGCAAATCGAAGAGTCCCCACTGCCCCTGATGGCGGGTTAAGAACTGATCGAGAGGATGGCTCAGGCCGTCGCCCAGGGCCTTGATGTAAGCTTCCTTGGCCGTCCACACTTCAAAAAAGAAATGGCGGGGATCCGAGGCTCGCTCCAGCTCCGTCGCCTCGGCAGCGGCGAAGAAGCGCTTGCCCAGGGCCAGATACTCCACCCGGCGGGTCCGATCTTCGACGTCCAGGCCCAGCTCTCGAGAAGATACAGCCAGAGCCGCCACGTTCTCCGAGTGAGTCAGGTTGAAGCAGCAGCTACCATCGGCCAGGTAGGGTTTGCCGTGGGCGGCCTTTTCCCAGCGTAACTGGTTCGCCGGTCTTTGCAGATGAAGCGAGAGCAACTGGCGTAAAGCTGCGCAAGCCACCAATTGGCGACCACGATGATGTTCGAAAAGAAGGCGGCCACAGCGTTCGCGCTCTTCTGGAATCAGCCAGGCTTCTAGACGTTCCTCGCTCCAGACGTCGTCGAGGCGAAACCAGTAGACTGTCAATTCTAGCGGTCCACCACCAGCTGCAGGGCCGTGTTGCCAATGTAAAGCAAGTCGTAGGGGCGCACCGTGACCACCGACTGTTGAGGCATTTCGGCGATCCATTCGGTACCGTCCACGCGCCTTTCCACCGTGATCGGCATGCTGAGCGAGCGCAGCAGCTGCACCTCGAAAGCTTTGTCCAGTTCCCGCCACTTCCAGGCCATGCAGCGATAGGGCAAAGCGGCTTCGTTGAGAGCCAGGTCCTGGTCCCACCATTGGGGGCCGTCGGGAAGCTCTTCGGCGCGGTTACCACCCACCTGGATTTGGAAGCCGGTCATGGGTAGCTTGGTCCCCTGCTGGTTGCCGCCCAGAATTTCTAGACTCAGTTTGGGACGTGTCGAAAGGGCAATTTTCCGGCCGGCCGACTTGGTATTGCCGCGGGCTTCGCCTTCCTTGATGGGGTCGCGATAGGCCAGCTCGTGGTTGATGCCGGTTTGACCGCTGCGACGAGCTTCGTGGATCTTGGCGATGTTCTCTGGAGCCACACCGCCAAAGCGGAAGTCAGCCTGCTGAATGTCCAGGATGGTCGACCCCATGCGAACGTGGTCGCCGATTTTCAGCACCACCGCCTCGGTTACCGGCTGGCCGTTGACTTCCGTGGGATTGGTATCGGAACGGTGAAGTAGCAGGTAGTGATTGCCCTCGTAATTCCACTGCAGGTCGGCGTGAATGCGCGAGGTCTGCGGATCGTTGAGCAAAACCCAGCCCGGCGCCCGGTCGCCCGGGGTCCTGGCCCGGCCAATGGTGATTTCCGCGCTGTCGAGCGGGAAAGTTCGTCCCTTATCGGGACCTTGCGAAACGCGGACTTGAAGACCACAACTGAACACGCGGCACGGACTCCTCTAGAAAAGAAACTTCTGTGGTGATTTGCCAAGCGTACGGCGTTTACCTACCGGCGCAGATGGATCATCAAATCCCGCCAGGACGAAGGGATATGAGCTGGGGAGTAGCGGTCAAAAGATAGGGTGCCGTGGCCGACCATTGCCAGCACGGTGTCGTTGAGGGCCTTCTGAGTCGCCTCCACTTCGGCGGTTTGGGGAAG
Organism: Vulcanimicrobiota bacterium; assembly: GCA_022842865.1. Classification (GTDB taxonomy): domain Bacteria; phylum Vulcanimicrobiota; class Xenobia; order Xenobiales; family JADMJV01; genus JADMJV01. Next base: position 15,208 of record JALHOV010000089.1, read on the forward strand.
CTGAGCCAGGAAGCTGCCCAGGTCCACTGTGGATTTGCCGGCCGTGTCGGTGGTCTCGCTGGCATCCAGAGCTTCTTTGGTTTGGGCCTTGTCCGCGTGCTGGAGGCGGCGCGCCAGTTTCTCCATACTGGGCAGAAGTTGATTTTTGAGCACTTCCAGGTCGACGGCCACCAGCGATTCAGCCGGGCGTCCTTTATGAGCCGACTGGACTAACGAGGTGGCCAGGGCGCGGGGATCCTCAGGGTAGTCCGGTTTACCGAACATCGCATCCAGGGGAAATCCAGAGGCGCGCACGGTGTGCTCCGAGCAGACGGCCACTCGGGCGGAACTGGCAAGCTGGAGGAGTCCCTCGATCTGCCCGCCATTACAGGCGTCCAGCAGGATGGCCTCGGCCCCCTTGACGGTTTTTGCTACGTGCTGAAAAGAGATTCCCGCCGCACGGTCCTGGAAGCCATGGCCAGACAGGTAGACGACCTGGCGCGCCTGAGGCCAACTGCTGAGGCTGGCTTGCCAGGCTTGATCGAATTGCTTATTGGAGGGTCCGGCCGCCATGGCGCGGATTTGAACGTGTTGGGAAGGGATGCCGGACAGTTCGACGCTCTGAGTGGCCGCTTTCCAGTGTCCCGAGGCTTCCTGCCAGTTGGAATAGGCTGCCAGACCGCCCCCGAGAGCCGTGATGGCGCCCGTGACCAGCAACGGGGTGTTGCCCTGGATCAGACCAGCCACACAAGCAGCCACTCCGCCCACTCCCACCGCAGCCATGGTGACCGGTAAGGCGGCTTGGGCGAGGTGGTTCAGTCGGCTCCCGCGCATCACCACCCCCTGCACTTGCACCGGCGAGTTGCCGCCGGCTAACAATTTGGCCAACCTGCCCGGCTGATTCTCCACCCCGCGAGCGATGTTGGGGGCTGTGGAATCGCCGAAGTAGGTCAAGGCAATGGGCCGATCGGAAGAAGCCGACGGCTGATCGCTCAGCACCGCCAGAGACAGGGCCGGCTGATTGATATCCCCCAGCTGAATGTGTCCGCCATCACCCAACGGCGTCCAGTCCTTGCAGCTACGGCCGTTGGCCAAGGTGTTCTCGCCTCGCAGCCAGAGCGTGCCGTCTTGCCAACGCGCCTCGGCGTGCCGGGGCTGGGCATCCTCTCGGCGGATGGTGCAGTCCTCGCCGCTGCCCAAAAAGAACGAAGAGCCGTCGGTCGGAAAGCGTAGCGCCTCCCCTTCGGCCGTCAACAACCGTTGCCGAGCCGGCGTCAGGCTCAAGGCGTGAGTCGCCACTCGAGGTTTCTGAAGATTAGCCTGAATGCGCATAGTCGGAGGTTAGCAGTGGAGCCTTAAAAAGGCTTGAACAAAGGAAAGCTTGCGGGGTTGAGGTAGTTTCAAGTCATGTCACTCACCACCGTTTTGGAAGATCTGCTGGAAATTGAAGGCAAACGCGATACTCTGACGCGCATCGAGCGCTTTCCGGCCAAGGCGGCCCGGTGGGGAGACTGGCCCGACATCCTGAGGCCAGAGATTCGCGAAGCGCTGCAGCAGAAGGGCATCGAGAAGCTCTACAGTCACCAGAGCGAAGCGATTGAAGCAGCCATTGCCAAGAAGAGCCTGGTGATCGTGACGCCCACCGCCTCGGGCAAGACCCTTTGCTATAACTTGCCGATGATCCAGGCGGTTTTGGAAGATCCCAACTCGAGGGGTTTGTATCTTTTCCCTACCAAGGCGCTGGCCCAGGACCAGATGGCCGAGCTGCAGGATGTGTGCAAGCGCCTGGAGGGAGTCGAGCTGAACCTGGGAGCCTTTACCTACGATGGCGATACCCCGGCCGACGCCCGCCGGGCGGTGCGCTCCAAGGCTCACGTGGTCATCACCAATCCGGACATGCTGCACACCGGCGTTTTGCCTCACCACACCAAGTGGAGCCGCTTCTTCGGCAACCTCAAATATGTGGTAGTGGACGAGCTACACACCTATCGCGGAGTCTTCGGCAGCCATCTGGCCAATGTTTTCCGCCGTCTGCGGCGCATCTGCCAGTTTCACGGATCCGATCCGGTTTTCATCTGCTGCAGCGCCACCATCGCCAACCCCCAGCAGTTGGCCGAGAGCCTGCTGGAGTCGGAAGTCCACGCCATCACCGAGAGTGGCGCCCCCCAGGGGGCCAAGACCTTTCTTTTCTACAACCCGCCCATGCTGAACAAAGAACTGGGCATTCGTCGCTCCTACGTCACTTCGGCCCGCCGTCTGGCCGGCAAGTTCATCGAGAAAGGTCACAAAACCATTCTCTTCACCGGCTCCCGTCTCAATGTGGAAGTGCTGACCCGCTATCTGAAAGACAAGTTCGAGCGCACCGAAGCCGAAGAAGGGCGTATCCGCGGCTACCGCGGCGGCTACTTGCCCGGACTGCGTCGCGAAATTGAGAGTGGCCTGCGCGCGGGCAAGGTGCTGGCGGTGGTCAGCACCAACGCACTGGAGCTGGGAATTGACGTGGGCGGGCTGGATGTGGCGGTGCTGGCTGGCTATCCGGGAACGGTGGCCAGCACCTGGCAACAGGCCGGACGGGCCGGGCGCCGCCAGACCGAGTCGGTGGTCGTGATGATCGCCCGCAGCGATCCGTTGGATCAGTTTCTCATGCAGCATCCCGAGTATTTTTTTGAGTCCAGCCCTGAGCACGCCCGTATCAATCCGGACAACCCGGCTATTTTGCTCAGTCACGTCAAGTGCGCCGCCTTCGAGTTGCCTCTAGAGAAAGGCGAGCAGCTGGGCCGAGCCAACGTCGACGAGATCGCTCGCTATCTGGTGGAAAAGCAGGTGGTGCACGAATCGGGCGACCAGTTGCACTGGGCGCAGGAAGTCTATCCGGCGGACCACATCAGTCTGCGCAGCAGCGGACCCGAAAACTTCGTGATCATGGACATGGATCGCGACAACAAAGTCATTGCTGAAGTGGATTGGAACGCCGCTCGTTCCACTGTCTACGAAGATGCTATCTACATGTGCGAAGCCAAGACCTACAATGTCAAACGGCTCGATTATCCTCAGCGGCGCGCTTATGTGCGGGCAGTGGAAGTGGATTACTACACCGATGCCATCACTTCCACGGCAGTCAAAGTGCTGGACAGCTTTCAACGCGAGTCCATTCCCGAGGAAGAGCGAGTGGTGCGCGAGCACGGGGAAGTGCACGTGGCCTGGCGCGTCTCTGGCTTCAAGAAGATCAAGTTCTACAGCCGCGAGAACGTCGGCTACGGTCAGGTCCATCTGCCCGACCATGAGATGCACACCACCTCGTTCTGGCTGACTTTCCGCGAGGAGTTTTTCCACGACCTGAAGCTGGGACGGGCGGACTCTCTCGAGGGCGTGGTCGGTTTAGCTCACTGTCTGCACCATCTGGCGCCGCTTTACTTGATGTGCGATAGCCGCGACCTGGATCATTGCGTGGGTGAACGTTCCGGACGCTGGTTCGTACGCCCCGAAGCCTCCAGTCAGGGCCGCTACGAATTTGCCCTGGTTCCGGCCGATGATAGCGATACGCAGGGTGAGAACTGGCTGCGCATCGGAGTCAACGATGGGGCTCAACTGGATAACCTGCCCACCGAGGTGCTGGGCCGGTTCGACCCCACCCTCTATCTTTACGACAGCATTCCCGGCGGGATGGGATTGGCTTCCCAGCTTTATGACCTGTTTCCGGAACTGCTGGAGCAGGCATGCCAGATGCTGGAAAACTGCCCCTGCGAAGAAGGCTGCCCCAGCTGCGTAGGACCGCCGCTGGAGGTGGGCGGTCGCGCCCGAGCCTGCGCCCTGGCCATCGCCCGCTCGCTACAGGCGATGACTACTCGTCCATAACGTCTTTCCAGGCTCGTTCGGCCTCCACGCGGTGGTGCTCGCCCAGGCCTTCTTCTTCCAGCCACTCGGCCAGCAGAGCGTGGCAACGGTAGCGTTCCCAGGGCACGCCGGCTTGCTCGGCGCGGCGCGCACATTCGCCCAGGATCTCGAAGGCTCGGCCCCGTTTGCCCTCGGACATGAGCGCGGTGGCCTGCAGACGCTTGAAGATGGGCCGGTAAAGGCGCTTGCCGCGGGTGGGCGCATTCATCTCGACCAGCAAGGGGCCGGACTGGGCGGGATCCAGTAGAATCTGGCCTTCCAAAGCCAGCACCCCGAAGTGGAGTTTCTGATGGGGAAGCTCCTGGGCGGCTTTGCAGGTTTCGTAGTTCCGGAAAGCCCGCTGCACCAGTTCGGAATAGCGCTTGTGGGCCCAGAAATAATAACAGTGGGCCAGTTCAGCGATCAGCTCCATGTAGCTGGCTTGAAATTGTTCGCGCAGAG
>JALHOV010000090.1 GCA_022842865.1 Vulcanimicrobiota bacterium
AGCGCACAATCGGCGCCACCGTTGAAATTAGTGTAGCCGAGCAAACTTCCTGCGCTTCACGCAGGACGGCATTGCCGCCAAAGTGAAGGCCCGTGCTGTAATGCCAGACCATGTCCAGCAACCGCTTGCGATTTTTGATGTCTGCGGCACCCTTTTTCGCGAGGATACCACCCTGGGCTTCTTGTTTTTTTTCACAAAAAAGCACAGCCGACCCCGTTGGCTGTTGCTCAATGGGCTGTTTCATCGGCGCAGCCCCCTGCTTTGGACCCTGATGGTGGTCGAGCGCCTGTCCGGCCGACATGTGGCCAAGCACCTGGCCGTGCTGCAACTGGCCAATTTCTCGCAGTCACTGGTCGAGCAGGAGGCCGAGGCCTACGTCGACTTCTTACTGGACCGACGAATCCAACCAGCCGTTTTTCCCCTCTTTAAAAAATCTCTGGAGAGCGGCCAGACCGTGCTCGCCTCCGCCAGTCTGGAGCCCGTCATTCGCGCGCTGGCAAATCGATTCCAGGTGGACTACCTGGCCAGCTCGCTGGGCGTTCGCAATGGCCTCTACACGGGTCGGCTACTGAGAGACATGACGGGCCAAAAGCTGGTGGAGTTGCGAAAGCGCTACAGCACGGACTGGGCAAATCGCGACCGCCACTGTTATACCGACAATTTCAGTGACGCCGAGTTGTGCCGCGACTGTGGCCGACGCACGGTGATCTTGCTCAAGCCCGGGCACCGCAGCCGCTGGGGCTCTCTAGAAGCGACCTACCTGGAGGCGGAACGCCCTCAATGAAGGCGTTCCTTCCTTTTTGGTATTTTTGGGATAGCCGGCTCCGCCACGGCAGCCTGGCCTTCCATTTGACCTTTGAATGGCTCAGCGCTATCCTGATCGCCGCCCTCTTCGGCCAGGGGCCCATCTACAGCGACCTGGCTCAACTACCCTGGGCGTATCTAGCCTTCATCAGCGTTTACGAAATTGGCTACATTTGCAATGACTACTTCGCGGCCCGCTTCGAGCAAGGCTCTCGTCCTAGAGGGGCCGACCGCTACAACACCGGCCAAATCGTGGGTATGATTTTAGTACGTCTCTCTTTTTTCGCCGCAGTCAGCCATCTGCTGGGACGCATCGACGACCCTCATTGGCGAGGCTTCTACCTGGCCCTCAGCCTGGTCTTCGGACTGCACAACCTGCCGCTGCCCGTAGAACTGAAGGTCATCACCTTTACCTGGCTTTCGGTTTGCCGGTTTGCCGCACCAACCCTGTTCCTGATTGCTCCCAACTACGTGCCGGCGCTGTTCTTAAGCACTCTGGCTTTCTATTCCGGCTTCCGCTTGCTGCCCTACATGGACAGCAAGGGAATCTTGCGCCTGCCGGGTCGGCGCAAGCCGGTCTTTCGGTTGTGCTACTTTCTCAGCATCCTGCCTCTGGCCTGGTATCTCAAGGGCTATGCGGGTGGAGAGCTTTTCCTGGTGCTCAATCTCTACTTCGTCAGTCTGGCACTGGCAGGCTTCTGCTGGAACCTGGTGCGGCCAAATCCACCAGCTGGGCCATCTTAACCTTGACGTCGACCAGACGCTCGGCCAGTTCTCGGATTTTTTGCCGGTAGTTCTCCAGCGAGAACACCGACTCGGCGAAGTGGACGACTGCGCGCACGTCGACGGGGGATTCGTCGGCCGGCAGTTGCAAATAGTAGGGCTGAATCTCCTGACAGCCGATCAAGTCGACTTCTTCGTGGGCAACCACGAAGGGCATCCCTAAAGCCATATACTCTTTCACCTTAAGCACCGAACCCTGGCGCAGGGGGATGCGATGCATGCCCAGGCTCCCAATGCCGATGTGCGCCCGAGCGAAAAGCGCGCTCAGTTCGGCACCCGCCAATAGAGGGTGGAAAGTGACCCTGGTTCCCAACCGATGGACTTCGACCAGGCGCCGAGCCGTGGAAGTGAACCGTCCAATTAAGTGCAAATGGACTTCCACTGGTCCCGCATAGCTCGCCATTCCCTCCAGGAACCGGTCGATTCCGTGCCATTCATTGGCGGTGGTGGAGGCCATGACCAGAACCAGCCCGGTGCCGTCGTAAGGAACCGCTCCAGCCAGCTTGAACCTGGAGGTATCGATTCCGTTGCTGACCGTGTGGCAGCGATAAGCTCCCCCTGTCCGAGCCGATTCGTAGTGGGATATTTCATCGGTCACGCCCACTCCTCCGCCAGCCAGGGCAAGACAGCCTGGAGCCCAGCGATGCTCTTTCAACAATACCAGCAAGTTCTCGCGAACATCGCGAAAATCGAGGTGCCGGGCCATCCATAACCAGTCGCGCCAGGTATACTTGCGAAAATTACTCCACAACTCTTCGATCTCTTTGGTATTGTGCTCCAGCCAGATGCGTCCGGGAAAAGCCTGCAACAAAGTGTGAAGGTCCCGGCTGGCCAGTGGGTAGCGCAAAACCACCAGGTCCTGAGCCTGCAGAATGGGCTCCAGCCTCTGCCTTGCCTGAGCAAAAACCCCGGCGGGTCCGCTCGAAAGGTGAAAATACTCTAGCCCGCGAGCGGGCGGCGGCAGCGGCTCCGATTCGTTCAGCAACAACAAAGCCGTTGCTTCGTGGCCGAGCTGACGCAAGGCCTCGATCTTTCCATGAATTTTGCCGATGATCCCCAGGCTGTCCAGCCGGCCCACCACCGCCAGGTAATAAACCCTCACCGGCAACTAGCCGCGCGGAGAAGCAGTCTTGCTTTGCAAACAAGCCTCGGCGACCTGACTGACCTCATTCTCGAGCAGATAGGGATGCATTGGCAGGCTCAAAATCGATTCCGAAATGCGCTCCGCCTGCGGAAAGCTGCCCGGCCCATAGCCCAGATTCTGATAGGCGGTCTGCCGGTGCAGAGGCTTGGGATAATAAATATTGGTAGGAATTCCGGCTGCCTTCAACTGGGCCTGGAGAGCGGAGCGGTCTTCCACCACAATCGAATACTGGGCCCAGGCCGAAACGGCGCCCTCAGGAACGAACGGAACGCTGAAGCGTTCGCCGAGTCGGCTGGAGTAGCCGGCGGCGACTTTCTGGCGAGCCTGGATTTCGTCCCGGAAGACCTCTAGCTTGGCCAGCAGCACAGCCGCCTGAAGGGTGTCCAGCCGGCTGTTGACTCCCAGACGCACGTTGTCGTATTTGTCAGAGCCCTTACCGTGAATGCGAATCGACCGGAGACGTGCGGCCAGCTGCTCGTCGTTGGTGAAAAGCGCGCCACCGTCACCATAACAACCGAGCGGCTTGGCGGGAAAGAAGCTAGTGGAACCGCAATCGCCGAAGGAACCAGCCATTCGTCCTTGCAAGCTGGAGCCCAGGCTCTGCGCCGCGTCTTCCAACATAAAGAGGCCTTGCTTCCGACAATAGTCCTCCAACACGGCGTAATCGGCGGGCAAACCAAAAAGGTCGACCGGGATCACCGCTTTAGGCGTGAGACGAGCCTCTGAGCGAACGCGCTCCACCTGCTTCTGAAGCTCGGCAGGGTCGATGTTGAATGTGCGCGGGTCGATGTCGACGAAGACCGGTTCGGCCCCGAGCAGCGAAATCACTTCGGCTGTGGCGATGAAGGTGAAGGTGGTGGTGAACACGGCATCGCCTGGTCCTACCTCGGCGGCCATCAAGGCCATTTGTAGAGCGTCGGTGCCGTTGCCGCAACTGATGCAGTGTTTGACGCCGACGAAATCGGCCAGTTGACGCTCCAGTTCGCCCACTTCGGGTCCCATGATAAACTGTCCGTGATGGAGAACTTTCTCCATGCGCGCCGAGACAGAGGGCCGAATGCGGTCCATCTGGCGCCCAAGATCAATGAATTCCATATCAGGTTGTTTCCTTCGTTGGTTTTAAAGAGTCGTAACTTCGTGATCCCACTCGCATTTCGTCGGGCAAGGCAGCCTCTTCGTCGATTTCAACGCAACGCACGGCGCCCTCGCTCAGACGATAGGTCAGGCCGCTTTCGGGACAGTGCATCTTACCCTGATCATCGGGCTGCATGCGGTGACCGTGCCGGCTGACCCAAGCGACCCGCCGAGCGGGCACGCCCACCATCAGAGCGTAATCGGGAACATCTTTGGCAACCACGGCGCCGGCCGCGACAAAAGCATAACGGCCGACCGTGATGCCGCAAACGATGGTGGCGTTGGCGCCGATTGAAGCGCCACGACGAATCAAAGTCTTTTCGTAAAGACCACGTCTCACGATCTCCGAACGCGGGTTGGTGACGTTGGTGAAGACCGCCGAGGGGCCCAAGAAAACATTGTCTTCGACAACCGTGCCCGTATAAACGGAGACGTTGTTCTGGATTTTGACGTTGTCGCCGATCACCACGTCGTTGGCAATGCTTACGTTCTGACCCAGGCTACAATCGCGACCCAGGCGAGCCCCTTTCAGGACATGACTGAAATGCCATATCTTGGTGCCAGGGCCGATCGAACATGGCTGGTCGACCCAGGCCGTCTCGTGGGCATAGTAGTCCCGCTTCTCCGCGCTCATACTTTCGGGCATAGATTGGTTCTGCAGGGAGCGCTGAGCCAACTCCAACACCCTCAGCACTCGGAGTCCTTCCTGGCCATCCGTAACCGGCTGACTCCGGTCTTCCAGGCAGTTCAAGAAGTGGCGGCACTCCGCCGCCAGCGGCTCGGCTTGCTCAAGAGTCACATGTTGGGCCGCGCTTTTTTCCGGAACAGGCACCCCACCTTCCCATTTCACCGAATGCGGGTACAGAGCAAGTTTACGATCCCAGGGCTGCGTGTCCTCAAAGACGGCCATGCCCTTCTCGGCCACCACGACTAGCTTATGCTCCTTAAAGGGATGAAGCCAGGAAACAAAGATGTGGCCGCAGACGCCGCCGGGGAAGGCGAGGAATGTGTTGGTGACATCCGCCACCGACTCCTGGAGCACGTTGGCGCCAAAAGCGGAAACACGCTCAGGCATAGCCTGAGTCAGGGCGAGCAACATGGAGATGTCGTGGGGCGCGAAACTCCACAACGAATTCTCTTCGCGCCGAACCCGTCCCAGACTCAGCCGGTTTGAGTAGAGATACTGAAGTTTACCCAATTGTCCGGAAGCCACAATTTCTTTGAGCCTGATAAAGGCCGGATGGTAATGAAGGAGGTGTCCAACCATCAGCAGCCTGTTCTTGGAACGCGCCAGTTCGACAAGATGCTCGGCGTGATCTCGCTGGAGAGCCAGGGGCTTCTCGACGTAAACGTCCTTGCCTCGTTCGAGCGCTTCACGCGCAAAGCTGTAGTGCATGGCTGCCGGGGTGGCGATGACCACGCCTTGAATCTCGGAGTCATCCAGTACGTCTGAATACTGAGGGGTAACTTGCACCTGGGGATAGGCAAAACGCACCGAATCAAGCGCAGTCATATTGACATCGCAAACCGTTTTTAGCGCACCCAGCGCGTGATAATTCCTGACGAGATTCTGCCCCCAGTAGCCTGTTCCGATCACCGCGACCTTGGCCATAAACCAGTCCTCTCAGCTCCAACTAGCCCGAACTCGAATTCCTCAAACCGCGGCTGAGTTTTACCACCAGACCACCGGTTACCTGCCCGACGAGCAACGACGCACGATCTCAGCCACACGCCCTACCGTAACCGACGGGTCGAACTGACTCAAAAATCCGCGATCAGGTTGGTACAGCTTCTCGCTGTCCAACAGCGAGCCGAGCCGGAGCGCGTTTTCCTCCGTCGCGTCGGGATCGAAAAGCTCGGATACTCCCGCACCTTGCAACACTTCACGCTGAGCCCCCAGGGTCACGAATCCCAGCACGGGTTTCCGGGCCCCAAAATATTCGTAGGTTTTACCACCGATACAATAGTCTTCGCCACCTTCTACCTTGACCGAAGTGCTGAGTAAAAAGTCGCAGTCCTGATAAAATTGCGAGATGTCGGACTTCTTGAGGAAACCCACCCATTCCACCTGGTCGGCCAAGCCCATGTCCTCGGCCATCTGGCGAATGTGGGCAGGCTGTTTGCCGGCGATCCGGACGACCACCTGTTCACGCCGTTCCGGTTGAGCGCGAAACAGAGCGGCAAGGCAACGGAAAAAATAAAGCGGACTGCGATAAGACCAATCCTCGCGGCGCGGCACATACTGGAGGAACTGGTGAGGCTTCTTGCGGTGCCAGGCGGAATAAATCAACTGATGAGAGTAGGGATTGAAGTAAAAACTCCCCACATACCCAATAACCACTCGCTTTTTGGGAATCGCCGAGAAGCTCGTCATTTGCGACGACAAATCGTCCTCAAAGCCATTGGGCACATAGTGCCAGCGCCCCCGAAGCAGCGAGCCGTGCTGGCGCTCCAGGTCCCGGCCGACCTGATGGGTGGGCACCAAAACCGCGACCGCCTGGCCCAGGTATCTTCTTTCCATCCAGCAGTTCGCCCAGTAATGCAAGCGAGAGGCCCAGGGGGTGAGACACCACTGCGACCAACCGTCGCGCATGTCCACCACCAGTGGCATGGCGTAGCGCCGGGCCAAACGAGAGGCCAGCCCCAACAAACTGAAGGGGGGACAGGTGACCAGCAAAGCCTCCCAACGATACTCCGGCCAGAGCGCGCGCACCGCGGCTTCGGCCGAATCCTGCCAGCGGGCCCCCAGGGGTTCGGTGAGCCGAAAGTAGTAGCCGGTGACTTTGCGTTCCAAAAAAGTGGGCGGGCGCAGCGGGGTCCTCCAAACCGGGAGGTCGGCGGGAACTCGCTCCAGCAAGGAAGCATCCTGGGCCAAGCCGGCATCGTAGTTGGAAACGGTCAGAACCGAAGGCTCAACACCCCACCTGGAAAGGTGGCGCGCGAATCGCAAGGGGCGATGACAACCTCCGCTGTTCAGAGGGGGAAAATCATAGGCCAGAATTAGGGTTCTCACCTGGCGAGGACGGTTTTTACTTCCCCAGGCAGTTCACCGGCATCCGTATCCTCGGGCGCCAGTTGCTTGAGCCTGGACTCTACCGCGCTGCGATTGGGCGAAAAAGCCATGGCCTCCCGGTAGTAGCCGCGAGCCAGTTCCGGCAACCCCTGAGAAAGGCAAAGGTCACCTAACTGAAGCCGCAGAGAACCGTTGTCGTCATAAGGAAGTCCAGCTCGTAGGGCGGCCCGAGCCTCGGACTTAAGCCCCTGCGCCAGGTAAATCTCGGAAAGGCGAGTGCGCGCCCAATTCCTGCGGGTGTGAGTGATGAGGTAGTCTTCGAGCTGGGTGGTCACCAGGTCATACTGCTTTTCGCGAATTCGCAGTTCAGCCCAGCGCTGCCAAACCCGGTCTTCGACCTCTTCGTTGGCGGCAATATCCTGGTTGCGTCGCAGCTTCTCGAGAATCTTCAGTTCCCGGGCTTCGTCGCCGGCCATACCCACGGCCTGAGCCCTTAGCACCACCAACTCCGGATGATTAGGAAAGCGCGTTTCCATGGCTGCGATCAGGCGCTGAGCATGCGCCGGCAACTTCGCATCCACGGCCGCACGAGTGGCCTGTAGACCCACCTTGAGGGCTCGAGCATCGTCGAGGCCTTCAAGAATCTCCGAGGCCTTCTTTTTGCCCCGAATCTCCAGTTGGAAGATGAGCATCCCTAAAGCGTCGTCATTGAGAACCAGGCCGGTTTTGGAAGTATCCGCCAACCCCTTGGCGGCCGCCACATACTTGTGAGACTTCACATAATTGCTAACCAGCGCCCGGGCCACGTGGGGGCTGTAAGGGGCATACTCTTGGGCCAGCAGCCAGTAACGACGGCCCTGGGCCAATTCTCCGCGCTCCTCCAAGGCCCCCGCGCATCGGGCCAGCACGCGCAAACTTCGGGGATTGGCGCGGTAAGCCTTGACCAACTCCGCGTCTTCCACTTCCAACCAGGTGGCTTTGCCCGTGAAAATAAAGGCGCGGCGGCTCAGGCCAGCCAGGCGCAAGTGCAGGTCCGGATTCTCCGGCATCGACTTGATGGCCGCCTGCAAGATGGCCGATTCCCCTTCCCAATCCAGGACGCCCCCCAGTTGGGCGGCCGCTGCTTCTAAGCGCAGGACGCGAAAGCAACGCCAGCCGAGATCCATGGTCCAGGCCGCCAGAGCTAGACAGGGGATGGCCAGCAGAGCACCAGCCAGGCGTCCCCGCGGCTCGGCCTGTTGAAGCCTGGCCAAACTGACGGTCAAACCCAGAACAATGGACATGGAAAAAAACACCCCGGGGACCGGCATGGCCGGATTGAGGCCGGAGCAAACCGCCATGCCGACCACGGCGGCCAACTGACTGGCCACCCAGGGCGTCGGACTCTGATAGGAGCACCAGGCAACCCAGAGAGCTCCTAGCAATATCGCCACCCAGGCCAGCGCGGCCGGTATGCCCGCCTCCACAGCCAGCTGCATGTAATCATTGTGAGCCACGTTCATGTAGTCTTCCGCCTGAGAACGCAGCCCGCGGTCTTGCTGATAAGCCAGGTGGAAACATCCCAGGCCGGAACCGAACAGAGGCGCTCGCGCCAGGGTTCGACTGCCGGAAACCAGCACATCGAGTCGGGAGGCGACGGCCACGGAGTCGCCCCCCTGAAAGAGGCGCATCAACTTATCGCCCAGGGAGAGCGAGCCACCGGCCAGGACCAGCAGCAGGGCCAGCACCGAGGGAATCACCACCAGCTTCATGGCCATGGCCCGCCACTGCTGCTGCCGACTCGAGCCTAGAGTCAGAAGGAACAACCCGTAGCCCAACACCAGTCCCAGCAGCGCGGATCGGGAACCGGTCAACACCAACCCCAGCAAGCCGACCAGCGCCAGAGCCGACCACAGCAGACGGAGGCGGGTTTTGCTCTCAACCGCCAGACCAATGGAGGCGAAGCAGCCCAACAAGCACACAACGGCATAACAATCGGGGTTGGTGAACGTGCCTCGAAGTGCGACCTGCGGACTCTGGGCGAACAAGCGGAAGGCGTTCAGGTTGCTCAGCCCGACCAGCAACGCGAACCCGGAGCTAGCCAGCCGCCAGCGCTCGGACGACCCGGCCACGCAGAACTGCACTAGCAAGAACAGACTGAAACCACCCACCAGGTTCGCCAGAGCCAGCTTCGAGAGAAAAGGACACAGCGTCCCCCTGAAACTGCCCATTCCCAAGAGCAAAACCAAAAGATAGAGGGCGGAGAGCCGAGAGACCCGTCCCAACCCGAAATAAATTAGGAGGGCGCTGGCCACCAGCAGAGCCAACCCGCCGGAGAGCAGGGCTAGCGCCGGCACCGGGCCGGTCAAACCGGGATTTCCGGCCAGGGAAGCGACCAGGGCCATAAACACAAAGACCAAGCCGAAGCGGTCGGCGGGGAAGCGCTTAGGGAGATTGTCTGCGGGGTTATTTGTTTTCATGCAAAATGGGGGGGCCGTCGGCCCCCCTCCGCTTTACCCTCGAGGCTTGCCTTTTAATCAGATCGGTCGCAAACATGTAAGGTATGCGCATACTTCCCATTCAATCTGAATTGGATACACAATAATCGCGGTTAGACCGGAGGAGTTCATCGGTAGGAGGTGAATGGCCAACCGGTCGGGGATTACTGACTAAAAAGGATTTTTGACCCCTTACTTAAACTCGCAAAAATCCGCGAAAACGAGGAATCTACTAGTGTCACAGAATCGCTTACCTCGGCTTGCAGCCGAGATTAATCGCAAGAGGCTGGGTGCCGATACCGTCATCCGGAAAGGCAATGGCCCCGCCCTGGTTCTGAGCGCCGTCGAGACCACCGTTCTCGATTACTGCGGAGCTCGCAAAAACCGCGCGGAATTGCTGGCTGAGGTCACCGCCAACGAGGTGGAAACCGCCCTGGCCAAGCTGCTCGAGAACGGCTTCTTGGCTCCTGAGATGATGCCGCTTCGCGTCGAAACACTCTTCACCGAAGTAGACCGCGAAGGTCTTCTTTTCCACCCCGCCAGCGGCAAGGCGTCCCGTCTGGACGCCACTTCGGCTTCGATCTGGAAGATGTGTAACGACCAGACCAGCGTCGCCCAGGCCATTGTATCGCTTGCCAAAGAGAATTCCATCAGCGAGGAAGCGGCCGAAGAACTGCTCTGGGCCTCCCTCGAAAAGCTGGGCAAAGAAGGTCACCTGCAAAACCCGGAAGCCTTGCCCAAGGGCACTTCGCGCCGTGATTTCCTGACCCGCTTCGCGACCGCAGCAGCACTCTTCCCGGTGGTAGCTTCGGCGCTGGCTCCCCAACCAGTGCACGCCGCTTCCGGTTTCCGCTGTTACAACACGGCAGCCGATGGCCAGGCCTCCTGCGCGGCGGCCGGCCTGAGCGGAGCGGTTCGGATTGGAAACTGCCGCCGCTGCGGTCCTTCCGGCGCCGAGTGTCCTGCCAACGACTTCTGTATGACCACCTATCAAACCATCGTAAACGGCAGCTGCGCCACGGATACTCAGATTTCCGTCGTGTGTATCACCGATAACGGGGGCGACCGCCAGCAAAGCTGCGCGGCCGCGCGAACCTTCATCCTCGGCGCCCAGGGCGGCGTGGTCGGAGACGCGAGTGAAGCCGGTAAGTTTTACACCTGCTGCACCTGCCCCGATCCTGGCGCTGCCGACGTCTAAACAAGCGCCGAGTCCCGCAGCAAAAGCTCTGAAGCGCAAACTTCAGGGCTTTTGTTATGCATGGCTGGCCTGCTATCCGGCTCTGCCGCAAAACGCTCAGACTGTGAGACACTCCTGTGAACCGATTGATTGACATTTTTTACCGCATGCTGAGGCGCTTGCACCTGTTACGCCACGTGAACCTCAGTTTTCGGCGCATCATTGGCAACCGCCCCGTGGAAATCCCCGTCCTGAGTGGGGTGGGAAATCCGTTTCCGGAAGCCGCCGAGCCGTGGATGCTCGAACTTCTGCAACGGGTTTTGCCCTTTCGGGACGGGGCCTTCCTGGACGTGGGAGTCAATGAAGGCCAGACCCTGATCAAGCTCAGAGTGCTGGACCCCGCCCGGGAATACTGGGGATTTGAGCCCAATCCAGTCTGCCTCCACTACGTGGAACGTCTGATTGCCGCCAACAATTACCAAAATACGCGGTTGATTCCCGTCGCGCTGTCTTCCAGCGATGGAATCGCCTCCCTTACACTTTATTCTCAGTCCGAAACCGACAGCGCCGCCTCGGTCATCCCCGACTTCCGCTCCTCCTCCGAGGCCGTTTCGCAAAAGTTTGTGCCTTGCTTCAGCTGGAAGAGTGTGGAGGAGACCACCCG
Organism: Vulcanimicrobiota bacterium; assembly: GCA_022842865.1. Classification (GTDB taxonomy): domain Bacteria; phylum Vulcanimicrobiota; class Xenobia; order Xenobiales; family JADMJV01; genus JADMJV01. Next base: position 11,197 of record JALHOV010000090.1, read on the forward strand.
GATTGGCAAGCTCGGCGTGGTCAAGATCGACGTAGAGGGTGGCGAAACGGAAGTCATTCAGACTCTGTTCGACAAGCTATGCGAAGACCGCCCCGTCGTGATCCTGGAAATTCTGCCGACCTACACGGCCGCCAATCGACAGCGCCTGGATCGGCAGCAGACCACCCTGGATCATTTTGCCAGGGCCAATTACCAAATGTTTCGTATCCTGAAACGACCCAACGGAACCTATGGGGGCTGCCAGCCGCTCGAGGACATTGGAATTCAGGCAGATATCAATCTCTCGGAGTACCTGTTCGCCCCCAAGGAACTGGTGGCTGACCTGCAAACGGCGCTGAGGGCCTAGCGGGTCAGCGCATCCAGGGCATTGCAGAAGATCGGATACAGGTTCCGGTAGGCTCGATATCCCAGGCCCACTTCGCGGCAGTGACGCCTACGCTCATCGGGGTCCATGAGAAAGTAGCTTTCCATCGCGGGCCAGGCTTCCCGGATATCTTTCTCGCGAAAGTCGTCTACCACCACCCCGACATTTTGCTCTTCGGCGTAGCAATAATCCTCAGAAACACCACGGGTAATTAAATACGGCAACCCTGAACAGAGATATTCTCCAACCTTGATATTGGAAATAAACTTCTTGCTGGGGCCCGGGGGCACCGCAATAATCCCCATCTCGGCCGCCGAATAGTATTTATGGATCTGAGAGTAGTCACAGTGCACGATCGAGTAGGTGACTCGATCGACGCCGGCTTCGCTAAAAAGCTGCTCAACTTCCGCGTCCTGGTGGGGAGTAATGATCAGTAAGTGCAAGCCTGCATCAATGTCGCGCAGCCAGCGATACATCCAGGCCGTTTCAGACCGGTAATAAAGATCGCCAAACTTGCCCGGATAGAGCAAAACTCGGACCTCCTCAGGTATACCCAATTGCTGGCGTATTTCCTGACGGTCGGCAGCTCGAAATTGAAATTTCTCGTCATCGGCCACCGAAGGAATCTTAAAGAAACGGGCTTTCACTTTCCAATCGCGCTCTAAGCGCTCTTGCATAAAGCGCGTGCCCGAGCCGATCACCGTGGCGTAGTTGGCCGACATTCTCTCGAGCCGGTGCATAATTCGATACTGCAGGCTGCCCGGCCGCCACATCTTATTGTCCAGGGCATACTCGCTGTGGGGCTCGAACTGGTACAGAAAAAGTCGCATCCTCAGGCACTGTGCGTAAAGATAAGCGTAGGCGCCGGCTACCGAGGCCAGCGACATGATGTAGCGATAACCCCGCGTCCGCAGACGAAGGACCTGGCGAAAGCCGGCCCACACGTCCAGCCCCTTGTTCTTGAGGGAGGTTCCCGGGTGCCAGTCCAGCGGAGTCCATTCCAACCCCAGGGATGTCCAGTTCTCCACCAATCGCCTCTGCTCGTCGTTGAGCGGAAAACGCGCGTCTTCATAGGTGATTAAATGAAACTGATAGCGAGGATCGCGTTCCTCCAGAAGAGTCCGGACGTAGAGCCAGCAATTGGACTGGATCACCGGGTCAAAGAAGCGATTGTAAAGAAATATGATTATCTTGGCCGGCTTCGCCATTTCGAACTCTTTCTAAGCTCGTCCTTCGGTCAGGGCCGGCTTTTCATCCTGGAAGTCAGGAGATTGAATGGTGGCTAAAATCCCTTGTTTCAGAGACATCGGTTTCTTGCCCAACAATCCCATCATCTTTTCAATCGAAGGGCAACGTCTCGTCATGTCGCCTTCCTGCAGGGGAGGCAAATTCTGGAAGACCGACCGCGACCCGGTCACCTCGCAAATGGTTTCCGCCAGTTGACGGACCGAGACTTCTTCATCGCTGCCGATGTTGACCGTGTCATTGACGTGCCGGTCTTGCGTAAAGGCGGCCAGGGTCGCCGCCACGTTATCGTCGATGTGACAAAATGTTCGAGTCTGACTGCCATCCCCGTAGAGGGTAATTGGCAATCCGGCCAATGCTTGACGTAAGAAGCGGGTAATCACGAAATCCTCGCTCTGCCGAGGACCATACGTATTGAAAAATCGGAAAATCGTATACTCCAGACCGTGCTCTTGAGAAAAAGACCGTAAATAGGCCTCTCCCACATTCTTGACAATGGCGTAGGGTAGGCGAGAATTTAAGGGGGTGGTGGCTTCTCGCTGAGGAACCTCCACGGGTTCCCCGTACACTTCGGAAGACGAGGAAAAGTATACCCGTTTTACTCCGGAGTTCTTGGAACAGCGCAGCACGTTACGAATCCCATCGATATCTTCGAGCACCAGGATAGGGTTGTCCAGCGTTCGCTGGACCCCCACAACGGCGGCATAGTGAAAGACCGTGTCGAAGTTATAGGAAGACATGATGGTGGAAAAATCATCGCTGCGGTTCACGTCGGCCTTGATAAACTTCCAGTTGGTGGGTGCTTTCTGGGGTAGTTTCCAGGCTCTGCCGGTGGATAAATTATCGACGATCACGACAAAATTGCCTTCGTCTTCCACCAAGCGTCGGGCCAAGCCGCTGCCCACATTTCCCGCCCCACCGGTTACCAATATTCGTCTTTTATACACTTTTGCGTCTTTCTCGGCGGTAAGAAGTTCAGACCCTACCAGCGCCAGTTTTTAGTTGCGCCTTCAGGTAAACCTCAGCAGTCTGAGAAATGACTTTTGATTCGCAAAAATCTAGCGCGATATCACGAGAATTGGTCCCGAATTTCTTTAGCATATCGGGATTGCTGAGAACCGAGCGCATGGCCTCGGCCAGCGCTTCCGCATCGCCGGCCGGCACCAGCAAGCCATTGACCCCGTGCTTGACCACTTCGCGACAACCCGGAACATCGGTTGCCACAATGGGCTTGCCGGCGGCGGCCGCCTCCAACAGGATGCGCGGAGTGCCCTCGCGATAAGAAGGCAGAACAACCAGCGTGGCCACGTGCAACAGGTCTTCGATCTGGTCAATGTGCCCAAGATAGTCGATCGCGCCTTCCTCAACCCATTGGTCCAGCATCTCTTGCGAGATGGCCGATGGATTGCCATTGTCTACCGTACCGGCCAAGCAGAAGCGGACATCCAAACCTTCCGCGCGCAAGGCACGGGCGGCCGCGACGTATTCGACCACACCCTTCTCCTTAATCAGGCGACTGGCCAACAAAACAGTGGGAGAGGGCGGGTCATCCGGGGAACTGGGCCTGGGGGCGAAGCGGTGAAGATTCACGCCGGAACCCCGGATGATGGTCACCTTCTCAGGAACGACCATCTTAAGGTCCTGAAACTCCTGATAGTCATCGCCGTTCTGAAAAATCACCTGGACTCGGCGCGCGGTCAGAATCTTGCGATAGACAAAACGCAGGGCGGGTCTTAGCAAGCGGTACATCAGCCCCCGGCCCAAAAAAGCGTGCCCCAGTCCGGTAATGGCGTTCACCACGGCCTTCACTCCGGCGAACTTGGCTGCCAGCGTGCCATAGATCACGCACTTAATTGTAAAATGGTGGCACACATCGGGCTTTTCGTCGCGATAAATGCTCCAGAAGCGCCACAAAGCCCCAAGTTCCTTGAGGGGATTCAAACTGCGACGGTTCAACCCCAAATCAACCCAACGGAATGATTCGGCCTGCACACGCTCGACATAGGCGTCTGGCGGTGATACCAGCACCACTTCATAACCCAAATCACGTAAGTAACGCGCCAGTGGTAAACGAAAATTATAGAGATACCAGGTGGTGTTGGCCACCATCAATACTTTTTGACCTCGCATAGAGCCCCCGTATTTCTGCACTGAGAATGCCTGTCCTGCGGCAAGCCTCAGTTCAGAATCCCTCGAAAATAATCTGCGGTAAGTTGAAGGCCCTCTTCCACGCTGACGCGCGGTTCCCACCCAAACCAATCTTTAGCTCTCTGAATGTCCGGGCACCGGCGGGCGGGGTCGTCCTTGGGCAAAGGCCTATAGTCCAGCTTCGAAGAGCTGCCACAAATGCGCAGTGCCGCTTTCGCAATCTCTTTGACGGTCATCTCGTGAGGGTTGCCGATATTCGCCGGCGCCTCCAGATTAGCCCCCTCCGCCTGCAGCAGAGCCAACAGACCGCGTATTTGGTCATCAACATAACACAAAGAACGAGTCTGAGAACCATCTCCGTAAATCGTGACGGGCAGATTCCTCAGAGCCTGCACCAGGAAGTTGCTTACGACCCGCCCGTCGTCCGGGGCCATCCTCGGTCCATAGGTATTAAAAATCCTGGCGATGCGTATGCGTACCTGATGACAATCGGCGTATGAATAGCAAAGAGACTCAGAAACCCGCTTACCCTCGTCGTAGCAACTTCTCGGCCCAAACGAATTGACGTTGCCCCAATAGCCCTCAGACTGGGGGCTGACTTGCGGATCGCCATAGACTTCGGAGGTGGAGGTGAAGAGCACCGAGGCTCGGCACCGTCGGGCCAACTCAAGCACATTGGTCGTCCCCAAGAAGTTGGTGCGCAAAGTCTGTAGGGGCTGGGCCTGATACTTATCGGGAGAAGCAGCACAAGCCAGGTGATAGATATCGTCGTACTCGCCGGTCAGGGGTTCGCACACATCCGCCTGAATAAAGTCCGCGCCGGCCGGAACATTAGAACGCACTCCCGTGCAAAGATCATCCAGGACGGTCACGTGATTGCCGTTGGATAGCAGCTTCAGGACAAGATGTGAGCCTAAAAAGCCCGCTCCGCCCGTAACCAAGATTCTGCGCATTGTTTAGTCCTTTTCCCTTGCGGGCGCCCCCCCCTGCTTGAGGGTTATAGAAGCTTGCTTGTAAAGGAACTGGACAGGATTCCGGCTCGAACGGTCTAAGGGCTTAACGTGGACCTGAGACGAATTTTCCAACTGTTGCGCCAACAGCTGTGGCTACTGCTGGCGCTTACGCTAAGTGCGCTCGCGGCTTTTCTTGTGCTTCCCAAAATTGGTGCGAGTGCGACCTATGTTTCTACCGCCAAGGTCCTCCTGACACCGGCACAGCGCGGACTCACACAAGACCGAACCATGGGCGACACGGGTAGCTGGATTGCCGATCAACAGACCCTCAACGAACTCGTCACCAGTGAGCGATTGCTCCAGCGCGTGGCCCAGGTGGTCAACCTGCGCGGCAACTGGCAGGATTTACGCGGGCGCATCCACCTGGAACCCCTCTCATTTGACTACGCGCGGCGCGTCAACCTGTTCTCCATCTCCATTGAGAACGATGAAGCCGCTCAGGCGCAAAAAATCGCCTCGGCCATCATTCAGGAGTTCGTAACTTACGTGGAAGAGCTCTCGGCTCGAGAGTTCGCCAACACGCGCCGTTTTCTCGAAGAACTGGTTGCCGAAGCCAAGGAGAAGGTAGACGACACGGAAGAAAAACTTCTGCAAATCACCACTCGCCACGCTTCTCCCGGCACGGCCGAGACGACGGCCGAGAGCCTGAACAGTCTCGACTCAGACCGCCGCAAAGTCAAAGAAGAGCTTGCCATGGCCGAGGCCGAACTAGAATCGGTACAGTCTTTCCTCTCCGGACAATCACCGGTCATTCCCGCCTCCATCCTGGCCAAATCAGCCGACAACGGGCTCGACCCGGTCGACTCCTCGGTGGCCCAGGCGCGACTGAAGCTGATGGAACTGGAAGGCCTTTACACCGACACCAATATCCAGGTCATCGCGCAACGGGCCAAAGTAGCCAAGATGCAGCAACTTTATCAGGGCCGCCTGAAAGACTTCGCCAACTCAGTGGCTCAGGAAAAGAGCCAGATTGTCGCGCAACGCCGCAAGCAACTGCGAGCCATTGAAGAGCGCGCCTCGGAAATTCGCAACCAGCAATTGACCCCTTCCGAGAAACGAATGGTGGCCAAGCTGGAGCGCCAACTCAACATGTGGGAAGAGAACCACCTCAACCTGATCAAGCAACTGTATCAGGCGCGCGTGATGGAGCAGAGCAGCCGTCGCCAGGGCGCCATCACTATCTTGGAAAACCCCAGCCCGGGCGTGATCGCCAAAGCCAAGAATGCCCGATCCCTGGGCGCCCAACTGGCCCTGGGCGTGCCCTTCTGCCTGGCCTTCGCGGTGGCGGTCATCCTGGGAATCGATCTCATCAGCGCCAGTCTGCGCCTGGTGCCCAAAATTGAAGCAGCACTGGACTCCAAGGTGCTGGCCGTCATTCCCACCCTGGACGAAGATTTGCGCCAACTCTGGGAGGCCTACAAGCGAGAAGAAACCCTGCCGCTCGAACTGGAGTCGCTCTTGGATAGTGACGTTTCAGACAAACCTCCTGCGACACTCGACCCGGTAGCGCCCGCCATCTCACACTAAAGCCTGAGTCAGTGATGGCGCACGTCTTTGCGAAAAATCCAAACGCCTGAGCAGGTTTTCTAAACACGGACGCCAAGTGCTGTCGCACCATGCAGACCACCCCCACAGGATATCAATTTGAAGAGCAAGCTCACTGCGACATGTGTGGCCGAGAGACAAGCAACGCTAAAGTTCTCGGTCACCGTGCAAGTAAAACCACGGGCTACTTTCCGCGGCGCGCACGAGGAGTCATCATACCGGTTCTCCAGTGCAACCATTGCGGTCTGGTCTACTGCGATCCGTTGCCACTGCCGCTAGACATCGGCCAGCACTACAACGTCGAGCCAGCCGACTATTGGCCGGAAACCCTGAACTACTTCAAGGAAAACCCTACCTATTTCGACTACGAAAACTCTGTGGCCAAGCGGCTGTTGAATTTTCAGGACGGAATGAAGTCGCTCGACATCGGCAGCGGCATTGGTAAAGCCCTGGTATCCATGCGCCGCGCCGGCTTTGAACCTTACGGGATTGAACCCTCCGAGAAGTTTCGCAAGTTCTGCGTGGAGAAAAATCAGATTCCGGAGTCCTGCCTGCAAGCGGCCAGCGTGGAAACCGCCCAGTATCCCGATGGCTTTTTTGATTTCATCACCTTTGGTGCGGTTCTCGAACACGTTTACCACCCCGCTCAATGCCTCAGCATCGCCTTGAAATGGTTGCGACCCGGTGGAATTTTGCATGCCGAAGTGCCTTCGCCCCATTGGCTGGTCGCACGCCTGATTAATTTGTTTTACCGACTGCAAGGCACCACTTTCGTGACCAATGTCAGTCCGATGCACGTCCCCTATCATCTGTACGAATTCACCGTGCCATCGTTTCAGGAATTCGCCGCCCGCTCGGGGTGCGAAATCGCCCACCACGAGTTCTTTGTATGCGCGCAATATCATATCCCGAAATTCCTACAAGGCCTGACGGCGAAAATCATGAAGCGAACCAATACCGGAATGCAGCTATCCGTGTTTATGCGAAAGTCTGGATAAAGGTCCCCTGGACCATTAGAGCCAGTTCATGAGTGGCGCGGTATCGTCCAAAGTCGGGGCTGTGGGAGGCTCATAATAATCGTTCGGACTGGCATAGTCGGTCTGAGCCGGTTGCAGTTCCAGCTCGGAAGCATCGACATGCTGAAGCGCCTCTTCCTGGGTAATCCAGCCCACCTCCACCAATCGAGTCAGATGCCGGCCCAAAGTCTGCATCCCCTCTTCGCGCATCACGTGATAGAGACTGCTGGTATCGGCCGTGGCAATAGCCCTTTGCACCTCGGAAGTACCCTCAAGGATCTCGAAAGCCGGCGCCTTGCCGCGTTGATCGGCTCGATTCACCAAAAACTGGCACACCACCAGTCGAACCACATGCCCCAGGCGGGCCAGTAAACGCGCATCCTCACTGTAGATAGCGCGAGCATACTGTTCGACCGCGTTAGCGCAATTAGCCCCATCCATCAAGGCAATCACCAGTCGCCCGTTGACCGCCTCCTGAATCAAGGCCTCTGCCGTTTCGCGGTCTGGAATCCCACCGACCGCAAGGATGTCGGGGTCCTGATTGCGCGCCTGCCGAATGGCCTGAGCAAAACCCTGAGTATCCACACCCACCTCCCGTTGAATCAACGTCCCCTGCCCGGGAGGATGGTAGATGTGGATCTGCGGCTCAATGGAGACAATCCGAACTTTACGATTCTGATTTATAAAGGAGAGTAGAGCGGCGAAGGTGTTGATCTTACCGCAACGCGGGCGTCCGGTCAGCAACATGAGCCCCGAAGGCTCGCTGAGGAAGCGCTCGACGGCACTGCCGGAAAGGCCCAACTCCACTAGCTTGGGAACCTCGGTAAGAACCTGCTGCAGCGAAGCCGCCGGACAACCCCGATCGAGATAGGCGTGGACGCGAAACCCACCAAGACTGGTGTCTTGGTGGGTAAAATTGACTTCGCAACCCTGAAACAAAACGCGGCGCTGCTCGGGATT
>JALHOV010000091.1 GCA_022842865.1 Vulcanimicrobiota bacterium
GAGCCTCGCCGGCATTTTCTTCCAACCAGTCGGACAGCACCACCAGCAAACTGCTGCGCGGCAAACGCTGGGCCAGTCCCTTGAGAGACTGGGTCAGCTCGGCCCGGCCCCCGGAGGATCCGGAGCGCAGCCAGTCCATCAAACGCCCCCATTGTCCCCGACCGCGCACGGGCGGATGATAACGGGGCTCCGCTCCCAAAGTAGCCAGAGCCAGGCGATCTTGCCCGTTCAGGGCGATCCAACTAAAGGCCGCAGCGCAGGACAGGGCCAGCTGACGCTTGCTCTCGGACATCGAGGCGGACAGGTCTACCACCACCAGCACGGTCCGCTCCAACTCAGATTCGAACTCTTTAATGACCAGCCGTTCGCTGCGGGCAAAAGCAGCCCAATCCAGATGGCGCAAATCGTCGCCTGGAGAGTAGTCGCGATGCTCCGCGAACTCCATGGAGCGGCCTCGGCGCCGGCCGCGGTGGGCTCCCGCCAGGTTGGTCTGCGGTCCCTGGCGCGGCGAAACCAGACGCAGGGGGCTCAGGCGCGCGCGCAGATTGGGGTCAAGCAAGGGCTGCGGGGCGGCGCCGCCTGCGCCACCGGTAGACAACCCCCAGCAATAGCACCAGCGACAGCTGGAAGGCAATCGCCAGGATGAAGGTCTCCTCGCGGTCATTGTAGGGCCGCTGCTCGTTCCACTGAGCCAGTGAAAAGAGGGTCGAAAAAGGGGACACGTAGCTCATTCGCCAGTAACTGCTCTTGGTGCTGAAGGACCCCAACGCCGGGAAAAACTGCAGCAGCACCAGCCCCATGTAATAAACCCAGGCAAACTGCCAGCGCGGCAGCCAGGCGCGCTGAAAGAACCAGGCGCTGACAGGGTAGCAGCAGAGAAAAAAGAGCGTAAAGACCAGACTCCAGAACCCGGAGTCCTGTTTGAGGGCCAACATTTTGAGAATCGCCATGGGAGCCAGGCAGCCGAGCACGCTGAAACCCAGCCAAAAGAGCGGCCGGGAGAAGGGGCTGGCGCGAAACCGACTTTGTTCCAGGCGCGACTCCAGTGGACTGGGGTTGAGAAAGAAACCCACGAAGCAGATATGAGCCAGGTAGATCATTACGGCCAGCGGGTCGTCATCGATGTTTCTGCTGCCTGTGTAAGCAACCGAGTAGAGCCCGGCCGCCCAGGCCAGGCAAAAAAGATAAACCAGTAAAAACAGGCCGGCCATGGCATTCAGATTGCGCGCCTCGGGACGAATCCGGTGGCGAGCTTTGACGAAGAGAAAACTGATGAGATAGCAGGCGGCGCCCACGAAGAAGTGATAAACGCCCAGCTCCCAAACCTGGTTGAAAGTCCACCAGTAGGGACCGAGGCTGAGATGGGTACGGCCCTGATCCTCAAAACGCATCGCGATGTAGGGGAAGACCAGGAACGAGGAGAGCAATACCAGCAAATAGCTCTGCACGGTGGCGTAGTTACTGCGCGATTCGCGGGCCGAGGAGAAGAGACCGACACTGGCGGCCAGCATGCCAAAGAGAAAGAGTTCAAAATAGCAGGCAAAGGCTTCCCACAGGGTCACCCCTCCCAGGAAAAAGCAAATGGAGGCCAGCGGCAGCGCCGAAGACAGCAATAGAATCAGGCAGTAGGCGGCGAAGCCCAGTTTGCCCGAGACCAGCTGACCGCTGGTGATGCGCGAGGCCAACACCATATCGAGACTGTGGCGCTCGCGTTCTGACGACAAGCTGCCGCAGGTCAGCGCCGGGGCCGTCACCAGCAGCAGCATCAACTGCAGGCCAAACAGCAGGAAAAAAAATTCCCTCCCTCGCTCGGCCAACTGTTCCGAGTTGGGGGTGGTGAACATACTGGGCAGGTACATCAGGCTGACCAGCAGCAAAAAACACAGGTAGACGACTTGCAAAATAAAAATGCGCCGCTCGCGCAGGCCGATGCGTAACTCCTTGAGCGCCACCGGATTGTTCCAGCTCCAGCCAGCCAGTGAGTCGAGAAACTTCATTGAGTGATCCCCTGAGTCACTTCCAGGAAGACCTGCTCCAGATCAGTCTTGAGCTGGCTGAACTCGACCGGACGAAATCCGTCGCGCACCAATTTTTCCAGCAGGTCTGCTTGACCCTCCAGGCCTATGGCGGTGCTTAGGACCAGACCTTCCGATTCTTCCGTAATGTCTTCAGATTCCAGGCTTTGCGCGATCAGTTGGCGAGCCTCCTGACCTTTCTGGAGCACGCGAATGCGCAATCGGAAGCGGTCTCGGCTGGCCTGGGCCAGAATGCTGCTGACCGGCCCGGAAGCCAGCAGCCGGCCGGCTTCGATGATGCCCACTTTGTTGCAGAAATCGGCCAGCTCGGGCAGGATGTGCGAACTCACCAGCAGCGTCTTGCCCATCCGCGAGAGTTCCTTGAGCAGCAGCTTGAGTTCGATGCGGGCGCGAGGATCCAGACCGGAGGCCGGCTCATCCAGAATCAACACTTTCGGATCATGAAGCAAGGTTTTGGCCAGGCATAGACGCTGGCGCATGCCGGTCGAGAGGGTTTCCACAAAGGACTGTTTTTTGACCGTCAGGTCGGTCAGCTCCAGCACCTCGTCGATCAGGCCTTTCCAGCGTTTGCGTGGGACCCGGTAGGCGGCGGCGTAGAATTCCAAATATTCCCAGCTGCGCATCCCCTCATACAGGCCGAACTGGTCGGGCATGTAGCCTAAAACTTCGCGCACCGCGTCCGGCTCGCTGATCACCGAATGGCCGCCCACCCAGGCTTCCCCTCCGCTCGGCTCCTGAAGGGTGGCCAGAATGCGAATGGTGGTCGACTTACCGGCGCCATTGGGCCCGATAAAACCAAAAGCATCGCCCGCTTCCAAAGTCAGGTTGAGATCTTGAAGGGCCTTGTGTTCGCCGTAAGACTTACTCAAGTTCTGGCAGACGATCATTGGGGATCCTCCGAAACCACCAGATAGGTATGATGGATGGACTTGGGTTTCAGGCCCTTGCAATGCATGACTGCGAAGCGCCCGTCGGGCACCAAGATCATGAGGGCCGGCCCGGGCAGGCGGCGAGCCTGCACTTCCTGGTCGAGCGAAGCCGCGTCTTCAACCGTCTCTTCAGCCTTCAGCACGTTTTCCAGACGGGGGACGTTCTTCAAATCGACCTGCATGCTCAAGGGCCCTTTGTGGAGCTCAAAAGGCGGGCTGCAACCACCGGCGCTCATCACCACCACGGCCTTGCAGCCGGACAGGTCACTCTGATTGTCGATGGTGACCTTCAGCACTCCCACCGATTCCCTGGTCTTCAAGGAAATCGGTCCGCTCAGCTTACGCAGCCCCAGTCCGCCCCAGCGGCTCAATCCCCACTGGCGTAATTTCTCGGGCTCCAGAACCAGCGATTCACCCAAGCAGTTGAGGACATGGGATTGCTCATCGCGAGCCCGATAGCGCGGTCGCATCAGCGTGTCGGCCGGGAAATCCAGCCCGAAGCGCAAAGCGGCCGGCGAAAAAAGCACGCCCTGTTGGCGTAGCACCACTTCTTTCTGACCGCCGCGCACCCAGGCCGTGCCCAGCTCGCGCAGCACCAACTCGCGCCCGCGACCGCTCGAGTTCAGGAAGTAGGCCACCAAGGTGATCAGCAGGGAACAGGCTGGAACGACCAGGATCAAGCGCAGGACTTGATCTTTCCGGCGCAGATAGATGTAGATACCGGGCACCACGATCAGGACGTAGCCGGCCAAATACCAGGCCAGTGCCGCCGTCGCAGGTGCCGGCAGTTCGGGCAGAACCGAAAGGCGGTCGGAGTTCTCTTCAAAGGCTTTGCGCACTTCCACGCTGCCTTGCTGGCTCAGCACTTTCTGCCAGATAGCCTGGGTCAACTTGCTACCCAGCACGTCCTGGGTGTCAATGGGCGCGGTCACCTGCCATACGGTGCCCGAACCGTAGCTGCGCCGCAGCAGCAAAGGCAGATTGTGATGGCGCAGCACCGACTCCGAACCAGCCAGCGCTTGTCCTGTCAACAAACCGAGGCCGCGGTCGAAAGCCTGGGCCCGCAAAGGAGCCAGCTCGGCCAGGCGACTGCCGCGCAGCTCCTGCGGATCGGTGTTGCTGACCAGCACCAGATTGCCGCCCGCCTGGGTGTAGTCAATCAGAGCCGCTTCCACCCGATCGCTCAGCTTCAGAGCCGGCACATCGTAAAGGACCACCGCGTCGTGCCCCAAGTAGGTCCACCACAGATCGGGCAACTGAGCCCCTCGGCGCGGTTGGTTGAGTCGAAACTCGCCTTGCTTGAGCAAGCTCTTGTAGCCGCCCAGGTAGCTGAACTGATTTTTTCGTGGCACCAGGGTCAGCGCCATATAGTCCTGATCGCTGGCCACCGAGGGCTGCAGGGAAGTGGTGACGTTGGCCAACGTGGTTCCAGTCAGACGCACCTCTTGACCGTATTGGGCGCACACCACGGGCATCTGATAACTTCGCTTGCCGGGAGCTAGCTTGATGGGGGTGCGCGAAGTCAGTTCCGCTCGCCCGCCATCCACCTCCAGCATACAGTCCTGATTCACATTGCCGTGGACGCTGACCTCCACCTCGGCCTGAAACGGGCAACCGTAGCGAACGATATCGCCAAAAACGGAACGGGCCTCAAGCAAGGCGGTCGGTTCCTGGGCGGCAGCTGTTCCCCAGAGCAGTGCGGCCAACAGCCAGGTCCCCCGGTGAAGCTTCAAGCTTTGACCTCGACGCGCAGGCCCTCAATCAGGGGACCCAAGACGGTTTCCGCGGCCACTCCCTCGGCTTCTGCTTCGAAGCTCGGTAGCACTCGGTGGCGCAAGCAGGGTAGGGCGACCCATTGCACGTCTTCCAACGAGACGTGAAGGCGTCCCGCGGCCAGGGCGCGAGCCTTGGCCGCCAGCAGAATCGACTGGCCTCCGCGCGGACTGGAACCATAGCGAACATACTTCCGCACCTGCTCGGGCGCCTCCGCCAGCAACGGATGGGTCTGTCGGATCAGGCGCGCAATCGATTGGCGAATCTCCGGAGCGACCTGCACATCCCGGGCCAGCTTTTGCATGTCGCGTAGTTCTTCCGCACCGCAGACAGCATCTACGGTGGGCAGACGGGCACCGGTGGTCAAATCCAAAATGGTGGCCAGCTCATCCTGGCTGGGGAACTCCACCTGAACCTTGAACATGAAGCGGTCTACCTGGGCCTCGGGAAGTGGATAGGTGCCTTCCATATCGATGGGATTCTGGGTAGCCAGCACAAAGAACGGATCGGGCAGGATGTGAGCTTGCCCGGCCACCGTCACCTGCCGCTCCTGCATCGCCTCCAGCAGTGCCGACTGGGTTTTGGGCGTGGCCCGATTGATTTCGTCGGCCAGCAAAAGGTTGGTGAAGACCGGTCCGGACTGGAAGCGAAAATGGCGGCTGCCGTCCTGAGCCGTCTCCAAAATCTGCGTGCCCAGAATATCGGAGGGCATCAAGTCGGGAGTGAACTGACAGCGGGCAAAGGAAAGGTCAAGCACCTGTCCGAGGGTCTTGACCAGCAGGGTTTTGCCCAGACCGGGCACGCCTTCGAGCAGCACGTTGCCGCCGGCGACCAGAGCCCAAAGCACCTGATCGAGTAGAGGACCCTGGCCCACCACGACCTGCTGCAATTGCCCCCGAATTTTCTGGAATTGGTCGGCAAAGCGGTCCACCCTGTCACGCATACAGCAAGGTTCCGGACACCCCTGAGCTAACCTTTTTTAGGGCGAGTTCCGCGCAGCGGAAGAGCCGCTCACCTGGTAGTGCCATAAATTGCCCCACTAACTCTTGGCCGCCATGGAGCCGGCTTGCCGGCGACTGGAGGCTCAAGGTTGGGGCAATTTAGGGCGAGTCAGGTAGCGCATCAGACCATAAGCGCCCGCCACCACGGCGATGAGCAGCACGATGATCTTGGTCTTGGCCTTGACGGCCGCCTTCATGGCATCGGGGGAGTCGAACATCTCGGGGGTAATAATTTGCGGGCCGAACCAGGTCAGCACCGAGCACCAGATGGCCGAACCCAGCACGGTGGTCCAGCTGAAGGTCCAGAAGTTCATACCGGTCACGCCGGCCGGGATCGCGATCAAGTGTCGCACAACCGGCAGCAGACGGGCAAAGAAGACGCCTTCCCGGCCGTACTCAGCCACCCAGCGCTCGCCCACCTCCAGCTTTTTCTCGGAGACCATAAAGCGGATTACCAGGGGCCGGCCCAGTTTCAGGCTGACCGCATAGGTGATAGCCGAACCCAGCCAGCAACCAAAAGTGCCGGCAACAATCACGCCGAAGTAACTCAGCTGCCCTTGGGAGGCCCAATAGGCGGCGGGTGGAATGACCAGTTCCGAAGGAATTGGAAAGATGCTGCTTTCCATGGCCATCAGCAACACGATGCCGGGATATCCGCCCGTCTTGAGAACGGACATAATCCACAAAAAGAAAGCATGCAAGTAGATTTTCACAGGAATGCGTTCGTGTTGAGAAGAATTCATCCTTCCCCACATGCTTAGACCAGCGCTCAAGCTCATCCTGGGGGTGGCGTTGGCCCTGCTCGGTCTATGGTTGGCCTGGCAACGCCTGAGCTTCACCACCGACCGCACACAACTGCTCGACCCCCACAATCCGGTCCAGATGGATTGGGCCCGCTACCGGGAAAAATTCGGTCATACCACCGATTACGTGGTGCTCGTGCGCGGGCAAAACGAGGAACAGGCGCGCCTGGCCACCGACCTGCTGGGCCGGAGCTTGGAAAAGAGTCCACGCTTCCAGCACGTTTTTTATCGGCTGAACCTGCCCAGAGCCTCGGCTTACGGGCTTTACTTTCTGCGCCTGCAAGAGTTGCGCGAGCTCCGAGGTTGGTTAACCGGCGCCCGACCCTGGCTGGAACTGCTGGCCGCCCATCCTCGCCCCGAGCTGTTGCTGCGCCAACTGGAATTGATCCTCGACGATCCCAAACTGCAACACGAGCTGCGCCCTTTTTTGCCGATGCTGACACGCACCCTGGAAGGGTTGGCAGATAGCCTGGAAAGCGGCGGGCGCAGCCGTTTCCAAAGTCCGCTGGGCAGCTTTCCAGCCGATGTGCAAATGCTTGAGGGGCGCAATGTCACGCCCGGCCAAACGGTCTTCTACAATCAGCTGACGGACGGCAAGACCTTTATGTTGGTGGCGCTTCCCGCCGACATGTCGGGCTCGTTTTTGGCCGACATTGCTACTCTCAAAGAATTGGAACGACTGGTGGCGGGAGTGGGCCGTCAGTTTCCCGACGCCTACATTATGATCACCGGCGAACCGGCCATCAACACCGAGGAGATGATCACCGCCCGAGGCGACGCTACTCGCTGCGCCGCCGCTGCCCTGCTCTTCACTTGCCTGCTGCTGGTGCTGGCCTTTGGCCAGGTGACCCGGCCGCTGTGCGCGGTCATCAGTCTCCTGCTGGGGCTGTGCTGGTCCATCGGGTTCGCCGCCCTCACGGTGGGCCAACTGAACCTGCTCACCGTCCATTTTGTAACCATCTTGACGGGCCTGGGCATCACTTTCAGCATTCAGATGTTGAGCGAGTTTCAGAAGATCCGGGCTCAAGGAAAAAATGCTGAGTCGGCCGTCGCGGCCAGCCTGCGCGAGGCCCGTCACCAGGCGGTGGGAGCCATCACCACGGCCATCGCCTTCTTGTCGCTTCATTTCACCGCCTTTCGCGCTGGCGCCGAATTGGGCTGGATCACCGGCATGGGCGTGCTGCTTTGTTATTTGTCGACCCTGACCATGTTGCCCAGCCTGCTGCTGTTGGCGGAGGGCAGGCGTCCGTGCAAAGGCTATCCTCGCTATGCCCGCATGCTGGTTCCTCTGGAGCTCTGGCTGCGCCGCCGCCCTCGACAGGTGTGTTTGGTCAGTCTGCTCTGGACTCTGGCCGCCACTGCCTACCTGGGGCGCATTCCCTTCGACTACAATCTGCTCCATTTGCAGGCCGCCGATGCCCAGGCCATCCGGGTGGAAGCCTACCTGCAACGCATCGGCTACAGTACGCTCTACGCAATTTCCATGGCGCCCAACGCGGCCGAGGCCAGGGTACGAGCCAAGAAGTTCCTCGAACTGGCCAGCGTTTCGCGGATTGAATCGGTGCTCTCTTTGGAGCCCAACCAGCCCGCCAGCAAAACCCAGGTCATCCAGGATATCGTAAAACTGGCGCCATTGCTGCGTTTACCCAGCCGACCCGTGCCTCTGGACGGGCGTCAGCTCTTGCAGATGTACGAATCTTACGTAAAAATTCGCCAGCGTATCCACCTCTCGGTGCGAACTCTGCAAAAGGAACCGGATGGTCCACCGCTGCAGAAAGCCATTGCTCGTCTGGAAAAGCTGCTCAACCCGGAAAATCCGGGTCCTATCGCGGCCGGACTGCAGTCCTACCAGCAGGCCTTGATCGAGGATTTGCAGACCCAGCTCAAGATCCTGCGTGCCCAACGGGTGGAACCGCCGGATATGCTCAAACTGGTGCCCCCGGAGGTGCGTATGCGCAGCATCGCCGCCGATGGCACGGTCTGTTTGCGCATCTTTCCCAAGGAGAACTGCTGGGAGCGGGAGCCGCTGGGGCGTTTCGTGACCGATTTATCCAAGGTGGACCGGGACATCACCGGCACTCCGGTATTGATTTTCAACTACCTGGAGCAGCTTCGCGACGCCTACGGCGTCTCGGGTCGCAACGCCATGTTGGTCATCGTCTTTTTGCTGCTCGGCTATTACCGCTCGCTGCGCTGGGCCAGCCTGGCGCTGTTGCCCAAACTGCTGGGCGTACTCTGGATGATTGGATTTCTGGGGCTGATCCAGGCCGAGTTCAACGCCGCCAATTTCTTGGCGCTGCCCCTGACCCTGGGGATCGGCCTGATTTTCGGAATGGAGTCGCTGCGCATGAGCCGCCTCCCCAACCGCCCCCTGATGTCGCGCCAGAGCGCCGGGTTCGCCGTCGGTCTCTCCGGCCTCACCACCCTGGTCGGCTTCTCCACCCTGATGGGCGCCGAGCACCGCGGCGTGGCCAGCTTTGGCCTGGTTATGAGCGTTGGCGTAGCCATGAACCTGCTGACCTCGCTGGTCCTTCTGCCGGCGTTACTGGCCTGGAAACGCCTGCGTTCTTAACGCGTCAGTTCGCCTGGGAAGGGAGATCCGGGGGACGATGGGGGACTGTGGAGATGGCCGGGTGCTGAAGCCAGGGCTGCGCATTCGGTAAGATTCAAGGGTTCGGGGTCGTGTCTGGGACTGGGGCGCCCGCCTGGCTAGAGGCGGCCCTTGTAGCGGTCGGCGGCCAGGCGGTTTTCGGCGACCCGGATGCCTTCGTCGAAATGGTGGTGGATTTTTAAGTATTTGAGTGGGACCAGCTCCCGGCCGGCGTGTGCGAAGTCGATAATGACTCGGGGTTCGAGGGCATGCAGGGGTTCCAGGCGGAGGCCCACCAGTTTGTCGGTGATTTCGCGCTCCAGGATCGGGTCGTCGCCCTCGCGGGGCAAGATAGCGAGCACTTCCCGGGTCCAGTTGGGGTCTTCTTCGGAGGGGCGGGCGCACTCCCACCAGGCCCAGCAACGCACCAGAAAGCGCCGGTAGTCGGCGGGCATGGTGCCGTAGACTTCGTGAGCTAACTGCTTGGCCAGCTCCCAGCAGGTGCAGTAAAGCTCGGCCAGCGGGGCGCGCGTCAAAAGGGTGGAGGCGCGGAACCAAACTTCGAAGTGCTCCTCGGCGCTGTAGTTGTCGCGGAAATAGCGGCAGGCTCCAAGCAGCAAGCTGTGCTTGGGCACCTCCAGCTCCTCCAGATAAGCATTTTCCACATCCGACATCAGATGCTTATAAAGCTTCTCGATGCTGGCCTGGTCGTCGCGCAGAGTCAGTCGGGTAACCAGATGGGCCTGGATGTTGAGATGAGTGGGCACCAGGCCCATGCGAAATTTGCGTTCCAAGACCATCGCTTCCAACTCGCGCCGCACCGTTTCCAGGGCTGTCTCGTGGGCCTCGTCGCGCACCAGGCGGCGGTAGGAAATATCCAGCTTCCAAGGACCCACCAGCACCACCCGGGCGTGCGGGAAGCCCAATTGGGCGGGGTCCTCGGCGAAATTCATACCGTCGACCACCCAGTGCAGCGCCGCTTCTTCCACGTCCAGTGTCAGCAGCGCGGAGAACTCGCCGGGACTGGTGCGCTGGTCGGGCGACTGGGGAACTTCATAGAGGCCGCGTCGATGGAGCAGCGTGCGCGTCCAGCCGGGTTTCGGCCAGGAGCCGGCGGAGACGATCATGCCGTTCCAGCTGACCGGACAGGGACAGTAGCGCAAGAGCAACTGCAGCTGAGCCAAGGTCGGATGCTCCAGAGCCGGTCCCAGCCCCAACAATCGGGCCGCCCAGCCCTTGCGATGCACCTCCACGCGCAGACCGTCTCGGGACGCCTGCAGAGGTAAGGCTTGGAAACGATGTTCCACAAAGGTGGCGCGCACCGGGCCGGCCAGAATTTCTACCTGGGTGTTGGGGGTGCGCATGGCACCGAGCACGCCCAGTGCCAGGTGGCGCAGGCCCGGCTGCAGCTTGCTGAAGGCGTAGGCGAAGAGACGCTCTAAAATCTCCTGGGAGAGCTCCGGACCCTCGTAGTGCAGGCCGATCTTCTTGCGATCGGCGGCCACCGCCAGCGAGGAAGCTCCCAGGCCGACGCAGGCCGCCAGCAAAGGATAAAAATAGGTGGTCGGCTCCGCATATTGGAAGCCCTCCAGCTTTTGCAGCGCCACCACCGGGTCCATTTCAAAATGACCCGAGTCGACCAGCTCTCCTTCGGCCCGCAGGTCGGCCAGAAAGGCTTCGAGCTCCACCACCGGAACCTATTGGTCGTCGCTGGGTGCGGGCGTTTCGCTGCTGGCCGGAGAGGGGCTGGCCGTAGGAGTGATAGCCGGTGCCGGAGTAGCGCTGGTGGTGACGGCCGGTTGGGGTTTGTATTGCTCGTCGCCGACCAGCAGACCAGCCAGTGCGGCCGTGTGCAGATTGGTGAGCAGGCCGGCGAAAAGGGCGATGAAGCCCAAACGGGCCAGGTCCCCTTTGCGCTTCTCGGCCATGGCTCCGATGCCGCCGATTTGAATGGCGATCGAGGAAAGGTTGGTAAAGCCGGCCAGCGCGTAGATGGCCAGCACGGCCGAGCGCGGGTCCAGCTTGCCGGCCGCCATGTGCACCTGCAGTTGGGAATAGGCTACGAACTCATTGAGCACCACCGACTGGCCCAGCAGGCCGCCGACCAGCACTGAATCCTTGCTGGCCATGCCGATCAGCCAGGCGAAAGGAGCAAAGAGCCAGCCCAGGATTAGCTCCAGGCTAACCACTTTGGCTCCCACCGCCGCCTGCATGCCCTCGGGAACGTGGATGAACCCCAGCATACTGTTGAGCAGCGCAATCAGCGAGATGAAGGCGATCAACATCGCACCCACATTCAGGCACAGATGGAGGCCGGTGCCAGCGCCGGCGGCGGCTGCTTCGATAACGTTGCTTTCGGTGCGTGGCAGATCGATCTTGACGTCTCCGCTGGTTGCCGACTGTTCCGTCTCGGGAATCAAGATTTTGGCCATCATAATCGAGGCAGGCGCCGACAGTACGCAGGCAGTCAACACGTGACCGGCGGCCGAACCCAGCAGTGGGGTGAGCATACCCGCGTAGACAATCATCACTCCGGCCGAAAGCGTAGCAAAGCCACTGGCCATGACCACCATGAGCTCCGACTCGGTCAATCCGGCCACATAGGGCAAAATCAGCAGCGGCGACTCCGACTGGCCGATAAAGATGTTGGCCGAAGCGCACAGGGTCTCGGCGCCGCTGGTGCGCAGCACGAAGCGCATGACCTTAGAAATAAGCGATACCACCCACTGCATGATGCCAAGGTAGAAGAGCACGTTGACCAACGAGGCGAAGAAGATGATGGTGGGCAGCACGCGGATGGCGAAGATGAATCCCCACGAGCCGCCCGGGTTGGACAGGCCCCCGAAAACAAACTTGATCCCCTCCTGCGAAGTCTCCATCAATCCGTGCACCACATGGCCCACGCTTTCGAAGAAAATCAAGCCTGGTTTGGTCTTGAGCAGCAATACAGCCAGCACGAGCTGAATGCCCAAACTGGAGGCCACCATGCGCCAATCGATAGCTTTGCGGTTGCGCGAAAAGGCTACGGCCAAGCCTAAAAAGACCAGGATGCCAAGTAAGCCGACAGCTCTTTCCAAGGGGATGCCCTCCTCCGGTGATTGAGGCGGGCGGTTCTCGTTTCACTCCAAACAGCCCTGCTCGTAGCGGGCGATGCCGGCCTCGCGCCAGGCGCGGGTGGTGCGCAGAATAATGTCGCTGGTCATGGACTTTTCCAACTGATAATCGACGATGTAGCAGCGGGCTGTCAGCGAGAGCACCGGCAGCAGCGTTTCGCCCACTTCTTCATTGAGATTGACGCTGACACCATTCTTGAGCCAGGCGTAGCGACTGGTCACCACCACCTCGCGCATCAACTCCACGGCGCGATCCAGGTCAGCGCTCACGGCCACGTGCATCTTGACGGTCACCATCATCGACAAACTGCCGGAATTACCCGAGGCCACCGCCTCGGTCAGAAACACGGAGTTGGGAATGGTGACGGTATCGTGGCCCAGTGTAAGCAATCGCACCGAGCGCAGTCCGATGCTCACGATATCGCCGTAGTAATCCTTGAAGCTGACGCGATCGCCCACCTGGAAGGGTTGGTCGAAAAGCAGCACAAGGCCGGCGAACAAGGATGCAGCCACGTCTTTCAAGGAAAACCCGATGGCCACTGCCGCCGACCCCAGCAGCGCCACCAGCAGCTCCGGCTTGGAACTGAGCAGTGCCGCCGAAACGGCCAGGCCAGAGCCCAGATAGACCAGAAATCGTCCGATGGTGTGGAAACGGAAGACGGTCAGGCGCTGGCCCGGCATCCAGTTGGTGGCCAGGCGTGCGCCCCGGTCCAGACCGACGGCCGTCATCCAGGCGGCCGCCACCAGGAACATGGCCACCAGCAACTGGGTCAGATGCACCGACTTCAAGCCCAGCAGCAGGGAATTGACGTCACTCTCCATCGAGCAGGTTCCTTTCCTTAAGGAAGTAGGCGACCTCGGCCAGCCAGGACCGTGTCACGCTCAGCCCGGGACCTCCGAGGTTTGAAATCACGCCGATCTCCTGGCAGCGTTCCCAGGCCATCACCAGCTGACTGGCCGGCAGCGCCGTCACCTGAGCCGCTTGCTCTCGTGTTAATTCACCGTGGCGAATCACGGCGGCCAGAAGATAGCCGGCCGCCGGGCCCAGCGCGGCCAGCAAGTGAGCGGGCTTGCGGGGGGGCAGGCCGATGACCACGTGCTTCTCGCTGTCCAGGCGAGCCGCTTCCAACCAAAGCTCGCTGGCCACCGTCGGATTGCCCCCGGAGACCTCGCGCAGGATGTGAAAATAGAAGGCCTCGGGTGTCACCCCGGGGGTGGCTTCGGCGGCGCGCAGCACGGCCGCCGAATAGTGTAGCTCTCCGCCGCCCGCCTGATGACGCTGCAACAACATCTGACTCAGGGCGGCCTCGGTCCAGCGCGGCACCCGTAACGACAGGGCCACGTTCCAACGCTCGCTTAAGGCCAGGCGTAAATAGCGCTGGCTCTGCGTGGTCATAATCAAACACCAGAACAGGTTGTGACGCCCCCCCGAAATCAGACGCAGCAGCTGGTCAATCGCCTCAAACCCCCCCAGGGCGGCCAGAAAGAGACGGTGGGCATGAGGCACAATCACCAGGGTGCGCGGCTGCTCGGCCAGACACTCGACCAGGCTCTCCATAGAAGAGGCCTCCACCTGGAGCAAGCGGCACAAAAGCACCCGCAAATCTTCCCAAGTGGTCACCCTCTCGCTCAGTTCAAGCCGCAAAATGCGCAGCGAGGGAGCGAAGAGCCCCTCCAGATGCTCGGCCACCCGTTCACGCCCGCTGCCGTTGGGGCCGTGCACCACCATCAGGGAATCCGCGCCTCGCCCTTCACTCCAGGCCTTGACCGCTTCCTCCAGTTGGGCGCGAAAGCTTGGACCCGACAAATCCCAGGCCGTGGCGGGGGGGAAGGGGAACTCCAGAAAAGCCTTTCGATACTCTGAACCGAGCGGCAGCTGGCCCTCCTCGAGATGGCGACTGGCCTCGACCCAGCGAATCAAAACGCCTGCGCTCATGCGCTTGGCCCAGTCGTAGCGAACGGTGCGGCGCACCAACCAGTGCAGAAAGCCGAGCGCGATCACCAGCGGCACCGCCAACGGCGCCAGCACCAGCCCCAGCAAAGCCGACGAACAGCACTTGCCCAACCAGAGGCCCAGCCGGGGAGAGCCGGGCATCATGGCCGCCAATGCCTCTCCCAATTCCACTCGCCAACTCCAGCTCAACATCCAGTAAAGGAACTGGACCAACAATCGGGTGATCACCTCGGTGGTCACCACCAGCAAACCCGGACCCCCTAGAGCCAGGAAGATGGCGTTGATGGTGGCCTGCAGCCACATGGCCCTGCCCAGCAAGTGCAGATCCCGCAAGGCGCGCGTGCGCACCCCTACCTTCTGTCCCACCTGAGACTGCACGATGGCCTGCAGTAGCGGGCCGCCGGCCAGTTGTAAATAGGCCCTGTAGAGAGCGTAGAGGCCGCCCAAGAGGAAAATGGGGCGCAGACACTCGGCTACACCGTTGCTCACCAGCGCCAGGCCCAGCTGGCTGACCGGCCACACAGCCAACCAGGTCCAGACGCCACGAAACCCGGGCGCAGCCGCACGGTCTCGCCGGTCGGCGGACGCCAGCACGGTGCTCAGCAGAACCAGGCCCAGCAGTGCCTGCCCCAGTTCCCAGCCCAGCTCCAGCCAGTAGGCCCGGCCCCCGCCCACACGCCTTTCCAGGCGCGAGCGGGCCAACAAATAAAGACCGTACTTGCGATCGGGGTAGTTGCGCAGCTCAAAGAGACAGTCGTCCAGCCAGGGGCCGGGGCTTTCAAAAAGACCGATCCAGTTGACCTCGGAGATGCGGGTCAAGATCCGGTAGCGTAGCCAGATCACTTTCTTGAGACGGTCGGCTCGGCCGGCCAGGTCGGCGTCAAAGGCTTCGCCGCTGCTGATCGTCAAACGCTTCAGTTCGTCGGCCACCGCCTGGTGATGACGCTGGTACGACTCCGCCTGCAGGTCACCGCTCAGACGAGAGACCAGCGAGTGATCCAGGACAGGCAGGCTGGGTAGGTCGGCTCTCGTCCCCAGGGACAGGAAGCGCTCCAAGGACATGGCCCGGTCTCGCCACAAATCGCGGATCTCCTCACGAGAATGACGCAGCTGCAGAAAGTCGACCCCGGGATGGGCCAGCCTGGCCTCGATGGCATCCAGTTTGTGCATCACTTCTTCGACCGTGGCCGGGGGAACGGTCAGCTTCGAGCCAACCTGAGTCTCGGCCACCTTGAGCTGCTGCTCGAAGTGAGTCAGACGCTCGTCGCGCACTTTCACTTCGGCCAGCAACTCGGCCCGAGCCGATTCGGATAAACTGGTGGCCTGGGTGGTAACTTCGGGATGAGGCGCGTCCGAGGCTTCCAGGGCGGTCCAGGGACGGAACCAGAACCAGGCCCCCAGGGCGACCAGCAAAAGGAACACTCCCAGAGCACGACCTTGTTGGGGTTCCTGGTTCACGAGCTCATCACCACAGCCGCACAGGGAGCCCCGCTCAGGACTCGCTCGGCGCGATGACCGAGAAACTCCTGGCCGCCCACGGAACGAATTCCGGTGGCCATAAAGATCAGGTCGAAGCCTTCCGCAGCCATCTCCAGAATGGCCGTGGAAGGCGAGTGGTTTTCCAGCACCCGAGTTTCGACCTGAGCGCCCAAACGCCGGGCCAACTCCGCGTGATGTTCCACGGTTTGTTGTGCATAGTCAAGAGACAGCCTGTGGGTCTGGGGCCCCCGGCTGCCGTCCTCCAGTGGAGGGATGATGTGCAGCACCGTGATGGTGGCCTGCAGACTGCGAGCCATGACGGCGGCCACCTCGGTGGCGCGCAAGGAATAGTCATTGCCAACCACCGGCAGCAGCATTCTCTGGAACTGCACTTCGGGGGGGTCCTCATCGGACAGGCTCTGGGCTTGCACCACTAGCGTGGGACAGGGGCTGCCGCGCAGCACTTCGTTGAGGATCGGGCTGAGGGCGCGCTCGCGAGTTGCGCCCAGCACCAGCAGGTCGTAATTGCCCTTTTCCGCCTCCTTGAGAATGCAGGCGGCCACCTGGTCGGAGTCGCAGTGCATGATGCGTGGAGCCGAGCCTTGACTGCGTCGCAGTTGAGCGGCCACCCTCTCGGCCGCCTGAACCGGCGGCTGGTTGCCCGGAGAGGCGAAGAGCGCGGTAATGGCCACCGGATGATGGTGACTGAGATGACCCACCAGGTGAGCCGCCACCTCGGCGTTAGAGCCTCCGCGGGAGGGCAAAAGCACGCGCTGCAGGGAATTGAGGAAGCTCCCGGCCCTGCGCGACTCGCTTTCCAGCCGAGCGCGCTCTTCCGGCGTGACCTCCACGTGACCAAAGCTCCAACGCAGCAAAGGCGGCGCCGCCAGGCTGGTGATAATGGCCATGGCGATCAGCACCGAATACATGTCCTGATTCAAAATTCCCAGGCTGAGACCGATGCGGGCCACGATGACTCCCATAGCGCCGCGTGGGTTCATGCCTGAACCCAAGGCCATGCACTGCCAGTGGCTGAGACGCACAGCCCGGCCGCCCAGGTAGCAACCCAGGTATTTTCCCAGGGTGGCCACCAACAGCACCACTCCCGTCATGGCCAGCAGACGCGGGGTCAGCAAAGCCGGCAGATTGACCTTGATGCCGGCGGTGGCAAAATAAATCGGTGCGCAAAAACTGAAAGTGAAGAGCTCCAGGGCGTGGGCGACCTGACTTTTCAAGCGCGGCGACTGGCCGATGAGAATGCCGGCCAGAAAGGCCCCGAGCATTGACTCCAGGCCCAGACCGTGAGTGACGACCGAGAAGGCCAGAGCCAGAAACAGGACTGCTCCTAGCTGCGACGACTCGCCCGGAGCCATCCGAGCCAGCCAACCCAGAAAGCGATTGATACCGGTGCGTCCCAGCGTCAGGGCAAGGCCCATCACTCCCAGCGAAGCGGCCAGCTTGAGCCCAACGTCCTGCGCGGTGACATGGCCCTTGGTAGCCAGTCCGGCCGCCACCGCCAGCAAAATCCAGCCGACAGCGTCATCCAGCATGGCCGCGGCCAGATTGAGTTGGCCCAGATCGCGGCGAATGAACTTGAGGTCCTTGAGCGTCTTGGCAATCACCGGAATGGCCGAAATGCTCAAATTGACGGCCAAAAACAGACTGAACACCAGTCGTTTGTCAGGACCGTTCATAAACTCGTCCGGACAAAACGCGCCCAAGGCCAGACCAAAGGCGAAAGGCACCACCAGGCCTCCAGCGGAAACCCAGGCGGCCGTGCGGATTCGGCGCGTGATCAGTGCCAGGTCGATTTCCAGGCCGGTGACGACCAGCAACAACAACACGCAAAAAAGTGAGAAGGCGGAAAGCAGGTCGCTAAGCGTCTGGTCAGCCGGAAAGACGGCCGTGTACGCCTGAGGGGCCACCAGGCCGAACAAGGAAGGCCCGAGCAGCAAGCCGGCCAGCAACTCCCCGATGACCGCCGGCTGATCGAGACGGCGCATCCCTTCGCCGAAAAGCCGCGCAACTCCCAGCAGCAAGGCCAACTGAGAGAGAAACAACAAGGTGGCCTCGTGGCCCAAAGGAATCAGGCCGGCGGCAAAGGTCATGGCTGCGCGTTCTCTAGCCTGCAGGTCTGACCCTGCGCCTCGGGAAGTGCCGCCAACATGAGTGGATCCGCACAGCACTTGCGCAAATTGCTAACTTTCTTCTTCCAAGCCCATCCCTGGCACGGCATCGCCGCCGAAGCCAGTCACGCCGGGCACTACCACACTTACGTCGAGTTGACTCCGTTTGACGGAGTCAAATACGAAGTAGACAAAGCGACCGGCCACATTCGCTGCGACCGGCCACAGAAATACAGCAACCTGTGCCCGACGCTGTATGGCTTTATTCCCCGCACTTATTGCGGAACGGCGGTCGGTCGACATTGCGCCAAACAAACCGGACGGGAAAGTGTCCGCGGCGATGGCGACCCCATAGATATCTGCGTACTCACCGAGAAGCCCATTTCCAACGTGGGCATTCTGGTCAACGCCAAGCCCATTGGGGGCCTGCGCATGATCGATGACCATTCGGCCGACGACAAAATCATCGCCGTGCTCGCGCAGGACATGGCTTATGGACATATCAACTCGATTCACGAGTTGCCGGTGGCCATGGTGGACCGTCTGCGCCAGTATTTCCTTACCTACAAGCTCGGCCCCGACGAAAAGACCATACCGGTGGAAATCACCCACGTCTACGATGCCGCCGAAGCCTTGCAGATCATCCGCTACAGCCAGGAGGACTACCACGAGGAGTTCCACGCCGTGCAAGACGACGCCGTGCGCTTTCTCCACGAACTGGCCGAGACGGTGCGGCCCCGGTCGTGACCACCCTCACCAAGTGGAAACTGCTTTCCAAACTACCGGGCGGACGCTGGTTTTTTGGCCGCTTGCTCGGTTTCTTCGTGCCTTACACCGGAACCATCGGAGCCTCAGTGCTCAGCCTGCGCCCAGGTCACGCCCGGGTTAGCCTGCGCGACCGGCGCTCGGTGCGCAACCATCTGGGCAGCATTCACGCGCTGGCACTGGGCAATTTGGGAGAAATGGCGCTGGGTCTGGCCATGATCGCCATGCAGCCCAAAAACGGGCGATTTATCCCGATACGTCTGGAAATGGAGTATCTCAAGAAAGCGCGCGGCCTGCTCACCTGCGAGGTCGACTTACCCTACGTGGACTGGCCCGACCAGGCTGATTGGCAGGGCGAGGCTCTGATCAAGGACGAATCGGGCGAAACCGTCTGTAAAGTGTTGGGCCATTTCAAAGTCGGCCGCAAATAGCCCGCCCACAGAGGAACTTTTGACGAGCGTGGTGAGTCCCAAAGAAAGCATGACCGTGCCGACTTTTGATGAAATTTATCAAGAGCAGGCCAGTTACGTGTACAACCTGGCCTTACGGATGGCGGGTAACCCGGCGGATGCGGATGACGTATACCAAGAAGTCTTCCTGCGCGTCCATCGGTTTCTGAACACCTATCGGGGTGACGGCTTAAAAACCTGGCTGCGCCGGATAACCCTCAATGTGTTCTGCACCCAGATCCGCAAGAAGCAACGGGAGACACCGGAAGAGGAAGTAGGCAAGGATCTAGCAACCGTCGAGGGCGAGCCTGGAACGATGCT